>JAKJJU010000032.1 GCA_021713295.1 Thiotrichales bacterium 19S3-11 | reverse complement strand
TAAGTGACTGTTGTAATTCATTGATGTGTTTCATGATATCGCTCTTTTTTGTTTTTTGGCGATTATAAGAATGAATGATAACAATGAAAAATCAATGGGTTACAGCGTTACTGTCGTGTAGTGTGATATTAAATTAATGAAAGTGGTACGTCGTGAAATATGAAGAGCTAGTTTCTTTAATTAGATCTGGTAAAGATAATATAAGGGTGATCAAGAAATATACCAGTTGCTTAGAGAGCAATTTAAAAATCGTCATCGTCAAAAAGAAAGTTTAAATGGTTTTAAATTTTCTCAAGTATTTTATATTTCCTTTCAAGGAGATAATGAGTTTCAAAATGAGCATGGTTATGACAAAGATGAAAAAGGCAAAGCTGACTTAAGTATTGCTTCAAACTATATTTCTAATACTGTTTTATGCCCGTCAATGACAATTGAAATGCCATTTAAAGATAATGATAATGCACCAAATGTACTGACTGGTTGGTCACCTGAGCGTTCACAACAATTTGCTCAAGATACTGTTGATGCTATTTTTCAATTTTATCAAGGGGAGATTAAGTATTAGGGAAGGTCTTAAAAAGAGCCTCTTAAAAATATAGTCGAATATTTAGATCGAGACTCATGCACCTGGAGATATAAGGTTTGTATGGGGTTGACCAGCATATTCGCAGAAAGTAGCATTAGGTAATTTAGTTTTTCCTTCTACCCCTAGCTTAAGCTTGATATGAAAAAATTGTGCTCCTTTATTAATAAAACTCTTAATAGTTTTTCCAAATTGTTTCCAGCCAGAGTCGTCTCCTTTTGAATAGGCGTTATAAGTCTTAAGTGCTTGCTTTTTTTCACTTACATCTAATTTAGGGTCATGTAACTTAGTTAATAAATTAGTTTGACTATTTAATTGTTTATAAGCATAACCGTCTTTATAGTTATAATTATCATCCTTATTAAATTTATTTATGATATCGTTGATAAGCTCTTTTTGAAGAGTTTTTGCAGCTGCCTTAAATTGTTGTCCAGAAACAGTTTCGGTATTAATTTGGTTAATTGCGTTTTCATTTTTAATAAATGCTTGACCTAAGTCTAATTTGTTCGTAAATAATCCTAGATCAGGAAGTTTTAGATTAAGTTGTGAAATAATATCAAATGCATCAAATTCAATATCTATATTTTTCAACCAATCAGGTGCACTATATTTTACTTCATTAAGCTCATTATTATCACTAACATCAATGTTTGCTAGCCTCTTTATTTCTTCTTTTTCTGCTTCATTATTATCACTAACATCAATGTTTGCTAGCCTCTTTATTTCTTCTTTTTCTGCTTCATTATTATCACTAACATCAATGTTTGCTAGTCTATTTATTCCTTCGTTTTCTTTTTCTTCAATAAGCTTGGCAAATCGATTACCTTCATCGATGAATTCTTGTTCCCAAAGTAAATTTTGTTCATCTAAAAATTCTTGATAAGCCGTTTGTACTTTAGATATATCATCTTCAACCTTTGATAATTGAGATTTTACATCAACGAGGTTTTTACTTACCTGTGAAATATGATTAGCCTCCTCATCTTCAGACATATATCTTGTTAGAAAAGGGCCTGATGCAGCAATTAAAGTCATTTGTTTATTTTCTAAATTAAGTTTTTTTTGATTTAAGGTTTCAAGTTCTAATGAAAAATCATTTGAAGTTTTGAATTCTTTGTTATTTGTGACCATATTCATTATTTTCTCCTAATTAATTACATGCTTTAAACTATAAATTGATGCTACACAGATTTAACTTTTATAAAAATCCTCAAACTGTATTTGAAAAATACATATAAGACTACTCTGTGAAGTTTATAATTTATGTTTGTGCTGATAGCTATTTAAATTAATTATAAATAGTTGAAATTTAACTATTTGATTTTAAAGTAAATAAACAGTAATTAATTTTTTTATATCGAGAGAAATATTTATCTATTTAGGCAAATAAAATACAGTAATATCAAATACAAAAATAATCGTTTGTTTTGTTAAAATCAGTTTAACCTCGTATTAATACCAGTGTGTATGTGGCGTTTTTTTTGTGAATATTAGTTAATTAATTTATAACCTTATATTTTAAGGACTTTTAGTGTCACAACCATATCTACCTTTCCCAGTTATTTCTGGAAATCTTTTTCCTCAATTCGACAGTTTGAACACACTCACAACATATCAAGAGTCCAATAAAGAAAGCAAAGAAAATGTAAAAATTTCAGAACGTGTAAAATTTATTGATAACATGTTGGAAGGTCTATCTATTACACGTCAGAGAGAGTATTTAGAAGAGTGTATTTCTTTATTCAGTAGTAGCTCACCAGATTATTTATATGCATTTTACAAAGAATGTATTTGTAAATTAGCAGAAATATATAAATCACAGGGCTATCGTGACAGGTTAGAAAAATTAAGTAAAACTTTTGGAGCAAATGGGAGAAAGAGAGGAGGTAATAAAGAAGATATTACTAGTAACTTTAGTTCAAGTAGCAAATTTAAACAGTTTATTAATTTTTTTCCAAATACAAATCTTGAGAGGGTATTATTAAGTTTTTCAAAAGAGTTTTTGGATGATTTAGCGAATATCATAAAATCTAATTTTACTAAAATAAGTATTGATAAATTAGCTACTCCTTTAAGTTCTTTGGGTATTATTTGGTTTGTTCCTAGGTTAATAAGAAATACATATCTTATGTTAAAACACCTTATTTATAATGGTAATTTGGATTATGTTGGCCAGTACTTTTCAGATTGGTTAAATGATATTTCTTGGCTTATGACTAATACAATATCATTTGGCATAGGTACGCATTTATTTTTAAGCCCTTGGGCTGTATTTTTAGGGCCAGGAGGTATTTATTTGTCTGCAGTTATGGGAGGTGTTGATATTTTAAATACAGTAGTTAAAAGTTGCTTAAAAATTAATAAAATTAATCGGATATTAGATAACAATAATCAAAACATTATTGAATATTGTACTGATTTGGGAATAGAATATAATTATGATTTATTTGCTTTACTCAATAAAGTCAATGAATTGGAGAAAAATAGCTCTGATGGTGAAAAGTTAAAAAAAATTATATCTTTAAAAGTACTAGTTAATACACAAAGCAGACTACAAGCCAAGAAAGATTATGTTAAACATGATTTAACTATTGGCATTATGCTTACCTGTGCGATATCAGTTGGCGTAGCGCTTTTAGCCATTCCAAATCCAGTCACTGCATTAGTAGGTTCTGCAATTGTATTATCATCATATGCAATGTATCAGTATACTAAGAAAAAATATTTGCCAAAAAAAGAGATTCAACTATCAATAAATCCACTTGAACAACTTCACTTGAAATTAGTTGAGTATGTAGATGAAACAATAGAACGCCTGAGTAAAAAAATAAAAAAAGGTGATTCATTACCTGTTCTTGAAAAGAAACTTAATGAATATAAAAGAATAAAGGAAATATTAAAAAGTTGTTATAATGAACTTGAAGATGATATTTTTATTGACTGTATGAAAGATATAATGAAAGTTAGTAAAATTAGTAGAGGCCTTTTTGAGCCAACTAGTTATAAAGAGCTTAAATCAATTCTAAAAACATTTAACACTCCATGGACTAATGCAACATATGGCTCAAAAAATAATTGGTAATTATAAAAATTTAATAAATAAGTTTGTGAATTCATCCTCATTACCTGAAAATAGCAGATTTTTATTTTTTTCACATGGAATAAAAATACAATATCCACCACTTATCCCATGTCGCTTAAGCTATGCAGCGCCTTAAAAGTCAATCTTATGAGATAAACTTTCATTATCAATCTGTTTTTTAGTAGCGTCTTCAATTCTATTAAATGAGTAGTTAGAGAAGGGCATATATGATTGTTTGCACTTGTTAGCTTTATTGGGCTGATATTCAAATAGACAATCTTTAGCTGTTTTTATAATGGCTTTTATAGCAGATGTTAATTTTTTAAAACCTTGCTCATTTTTAGTAGCATCTACTTCATATTCTTTTATTGCCCTATTTTGTGTTTGTTGATTAGTAGATGGATGGTTAAATTTATTTAGCATTGTTGTTAAATTATTAAGCTGTTGATATGAATATTGAGCGTTATAATCCATTGATTTATTACTAAAGTATTCAGATTTATTTAAAAGATCGGTGCTTAATAAGTTAAATAGCCTATTACATTGTTTATAAAGCTTATGATGTTGAGGGATTTTTTTATCTATTTTATTTATTGCTTCAGAGTAGTTAGAAATAGCATTTTCTATTTTATTATTTATAGCACTACTATTAATATTTTCATTATAATACTTGGCATTATCAGCATTATCAGCATTATCAGCATTATCAGCATTATCATTATTGCTAATAATTATTTGATTAAAATAATCTTTATCAACTTCTTGTGCGTCATATAATATTTTTAAATTTTTAAGATAAGTTGAATTGATTTCAGTATCAATATTATTTAATGAATATGTATAGCTATTGTTTTTATTTGTATCATTTGCTAAAAGAATATCTACTAGCTCATTTTGATTAATAAATCCTAATCGTTTAAACCTTACTAATGAGCTAAGGTATGTAGATAATGTATCTGTATCATTATTTTGTAAAATGGTTAATATTTGAGGTACACCATCTCTATTTTTACCCAAAAGAAGTTCAATTAACTGTTCTTGAGTTATACTTTCTTTTAAACGTTGAAGCATATAAAAATATATTGGAACACTTTGACTACCTGAAGTTGCAATAACTGCTGCAAGGCCAGTGTTACCTTTTAAGTCTTTGCATTTAAGAAAGTTAACTACTTGTTGACTACTCAGATCATTATTTAGCATAAAACTATCAATTGTACTAAGGTAGTTTTGAATCATAGTTTGATTTTTATTTGCGATAGATCTCAATATTCCTGAATAATTGCACTCGTTGTTATCATGAAGTTGCATAATATTGTATAATTGATCATTATTAATAATATCATAGGATTTTAATTTTTTAAGTCCACTTAAGAAACTTCTAAAAGTTTTTTCATGATTCTTGTATAAAGCTAAAAAAAAGCCATTAAGATTATTTGAACTAGTGGTTTTAAGAATATTGTATGCTTGCTCTTGTGAAATTATATTAGATTTTTGTAGAAATATTATTTCATTGATATAAGCTTCAACCGCATGATAGTGCCCAATTTCTAGAGCTTGACCAAATAGCTTTGTATTTAATAATTTATCTGCAAACTTATGATGATCATCAGTTTGATAATACGAATACTCAATTTCATCGCTAGGTTTATATTTTTGATATTTTGTAGTTTCTATCGAAAATACAGATTGTTTATTATGATTTAAACGATTATAAATAGTTTGAATAAATGAATCCGTTAATATTTCATTAGGTGTTGATGTGATATTATCATGGTCAATAAAGTGCCATTGATTATTACTAAATGTAATTGCAGTTGCATGTCCAGGAATAATTACACAAATCCCATAGGTTGTTTGATCTTTTTTATCATTTTCTAAAAAGGTAATAAGCTCCTGGATATTATTTGCATTGAATGTTTGTAGTGACTTTTCAGTTGCGTATATGCCATTACTTTCATCATTTAATATAGCATTTCCAGCACTTGGATCTTGTCTGTTGTGATAAAATTGTTGGAAGTTTTTTTGTGTTGACTCATAATGATTTGCATGACTAAATTCACTTGGGTTTGAGTAATGGTATAATGTAATAGCATCAAAAAATGCTAACACTTCATTACAGTTGTTAAGCTCATTTTTATCATCTTCATCAAGTGTCTTAACTGAGTCTATAATAATTTTCTTATATAAGTCTATATCTTCATAATTACGAGGGTCTTTGCGTAATTTATCTAATCTGTTTTGATAATCATCAAATCTTCCTCTAAGTGAGGATTGAATGGCAACATGAGCAAGGCCGTAGCACATGCCTTGATGGTTAATTTTGTAACCATTTTTTTCCATTATTTTAAGAATTAGTGACATAGCTTGATACCAATATAGTTTCCATATTAACTATATTAATATTTTTTGAATTTTAATTTAATGTAATATATGTATTTCAATAATACATAAATTAATTGTATGTCATTTTAAAAGTGCACTATAAAAGGTATTTTAGTTTTAATTTCAATAATTTTAGATTTTATTCCCAGGAATTGCTAAATGAGCTAATAAACTCATTAATGGGAACATTTGGAAGACCTTTTTGTATTTTTATAATATTAGTTTGGTTTTTATAAAAAATAGTTGGCATAGTATATAGCTTATATTTTGTCATAAAACTCATATTCTGATTAAGTTTATTTTTAATGCTCTCAGATACTTCACTTTTTGATAGCAGTTTAATACTATCATTATTAATATTAGCCTCACTGGCTTCTAATGCTTTAGCTGGATTATGACTACTTAAAATTGTCATAGCTTTATCAGCACTTGAAGGTTTCATTGCAGCAATTAATATCCAACGAATAGCAAGTTTACCCTGTTTAATTTCAGGTGATAATGCTTGGTAGAGTTTATGACAGTATAAACAGTTTGGGTCAGTCACAATATATGCTTTATGTGGGGCATTAATATTTCCCTCTTGTATATAAGCAGTATTTTTTGCTGCATTATAAGCATCAATATTAATTTGTGGCTGTACATATTGGTTAAAATTATATTCAGATTGATTTTCTCCTTTAGCATCAAACAAAGAACCAACAATTAAAAAACTAGCTTTCTTGTCAGTATAAACAATATTGGTATTACCAAGCTTGTCTTCAACAACAAAACCATTGAGGCTGTTATTAGCATTAAAATGACTCACTATGTGAAGTTCATTATGACTAACTTTTTTTATTAATTTTTCAGATGCTTTAATATCGTCATAATTATTTGAGGAGCAAGCGGATAAACTAAACATAAATATAACTAGAATAGATAGTTGCTTGGATATAGTTGATATCATAGCCAAATACTCCATAAGTTCAATAAGTAGGTTTTTATTTTAATAAATTTTCTTTAAAATGACAGTCCTATATTATATTCAAATGCTGGTAGTAAACCGTGTGTATTTGCAAATACTCCTCCGTTAATTGAGGTGTAGGATGGCCCAAATCCAAGTTGCATATTTAATCCAGACTTCCATACCCATTGGTATGTAAACATTAAGCCTACGTTATAGCCATTACTAACGCTATTATCGCTGTCCTTTAAGTTCATATATCCTATGAAAGGTTTTAATAACCAACCAGAAGACATATAATTTTTATTTAATGCATAAGAGTATTGTAGTCCAATGTTATAAGCCGATTTATTAGAATTCCATGTAGAGATTCCGCCATAAACACCAATTGCACTTGCATTATTGAGTTTATAGTTTGCATTGGCTGAGGCAATACCAATTAATGTGTATGGGACATTCCATTCAATATTAAATTTTTTATTGCTTATTTCATTATTAGCATCACTTTCACTGAATGCATAGCTCAAATTGAATAGTCCTATTAGCGTAAAAATAGAGATTGATATTTTTTTTATCATTGGTTTGCTTTCCCCGTTAGATTTGTTTGATATTTTTAAGTTATCATTAATCTATATTTAAGTGACCTAGTCTATATACGGGGCGTAATGTTTTAAATTATATAGTTATGTTTGTTTAACAACGTGTTTATTAGTTAAATTCGTAATAAGTTCGCATAATTGATGCATATCTGATTTAGTATGATTTGAAGATATTGCAATTCTTAACATTGCTTTATTTTTAGCAACAGTTGGATATAGTGCAGTTGTTATCGCAACACCATTATTTTTTAAAAATTTAGCTGCTTCAATTGTTGTGAGTTCGTCGCCGATTAAAATACCACGAATAGGTATTGCTGTGTCTGAGTTTATAATGTTTTGATGATTAAGTAATCGATCAAAGTATTGGATATTCTGCTTAAGTTGATTTTGTAATGTTAGTATTTCACTAGATAAGTGAATATGAGCTGAAGCGATTGCAGCATTAATAACAGGAATAGCAGGTGGTCCACTAAAAACATAAGTAGGTGCATAGCGCCTAAACATATCAGTATCTTTTTTTGTTGGTAGTACCACAACACCTGCTACAGAGCCAAATGCTTTTGCTAATGATGATGTAAGGATTAGTCTAGGGTGAAAGGAGTAGTTAAGAGATTTTAAAACATATCCACAACCATTTTTTCCAAATATTGACATACCATGGGCATCATCTAGGTAGATATATCCATTATATTTTTCTGCTAAGTCAAAGAGATACGGTATATCTTGCTTACCTCCCATAGAACCTATACTATCGGCAATAGCAATAGGTGTTTTATGTAATTTAACAGAGTTTATAAAGTAGTACTCTAGTTTATTTGTATTAGTAAAATCTGTAAGTATTACATCACCAAACTGCTGCATTAATGCACGGTGAATCTGTAATGATGAATGTACAGTTTTATCTAAAATAAAGCAAAAACCATTCTTAGCAGCTTGAAAACTTGGCATTTTGCCAGATGCTAATAGTGGCAGTATGCCTAAATGACCAAGATGAAGAGAGGAAAAAACGGTTGAATAGCTTTGGCAGTATATTTTATTTAGTAATTCTTCAAGTATTAAAAACTCAGATGGTTGGATCCGAGTTCTAGCTGCAGGGTAAGTAAAACCAGTTTCATAAATACCTTGACTGCATGCTTTAAGAATTCTTGGATCCTGATCTAAACCTAAATAGGAGCAAGAAACAAAGTCAATTAATTTAGTACCATTATTTAAAACTAGATGACGCTTAAGTCTTTTTCTATATATAGTATTATTAACACTGTCAGATGCAGTTGTTTGAGCTAGTTCACTGTTATTAATTTTTTTCTCAAACCAGTTAGTCATACTTTTCTCCTAATTAAATGTATCACTAGTAATTTTATTTAATGACTCTTTTGTTAATGGTTTTTCAATGAATTTATTGATATCAGAGTCCATAAGCAGTTTTGCATATTTATCAGATGAAGAAGCACTCATTCCGATAATAATTGATTTTTTTATTATATTGAGGTAATTTTCTTTGCTTCTAATTAATTTGGCTAGTGTAAATCCATCAATATCTGGTAAATTAATATCTAATAAAATTAATTTGTAATGATTTTTGGATATTAACTCTAAAGCATGTGTACCATTACTAGCGATATTCGTTATAAAACCTTGATCATCTAATAGTAATTGAATCAATTTTTGTGCAATAACGTTATCTTCAATAATGAGTATTTTTTGCCCTATGGGATTAGTCACTATTATTTCTCCTTTTCTTTCAAAATGTATTGAAATGGGAACCTTAAACTAAACTTAGTTCCTTGTTTTACATCTTCTATTAGTTTAATTGTCCCACTTAACTGATTAACAAATTGATTAACTATGGATAACCCCAGCCCATGACTTTGGTTATTTAAATCATTTTTATAATAAAATTTATCAAAAATAAGAGATTGATCAGCTGGGTGAATGCCAATACCATTATCTTCAACTGCAAAATCGATTAAGATTTTAGATTGGTTTTGATAGACATGTTTAATAGATAGGCGTATTTGACCTTCAATATCACTATATTTAATTGAGTTACTAATTAAGTTAATTAAGATAGACTTTAATTTAAACTCACTAGATAACACATTAACTTGAATATGTTTATCAATTTCAGTAATAAAGCTTATTTTTCGTTGAGTTATGATAGGCTTAAAAACTAACTGAACATCATGCGCTAATTTATTTAAATCAATTATGTTGCTACTTTTTTTTAAATCACCATCACTTGAAAGATGCTCTAATGTAGATGAAGAATAGTTCAATAATTCATTAGAGCAAAATTTAATGTCTTCAAGAAATGGTTTAAAAGATATTTCTTTATTACTAGAGAGAATGTAGTCAACTAAACCACTAATACCTGTTAGAGGTGTTCTAATATCATGTTGAATATTTTGTATTGTATTAAAGTCGTTATTGTTTAAGATTTTATTAGGGTTATTGCAGATGCTATCAATATTAAAATCAGTTATTTCATAAGCTAATCCTATAATACCTATAATATTCTCATTGTTATCATAAAGTGGACTTTTTTCAGTTCTAATATAGCTTGTATTATTGATATCAGTAGGAAGTAAATAATCAGTAATTAATTTCTTATTAGTTGAGATAACGTAGTGATCATCAGCAATAAATTGATTAGCTAGTTTATCACCCCATTTAAAATCATTATCAGTTTTACCTGAAATTTCGTTAGAGTGTTTTAAATTTAATGTATTTGCCAAATGTTTATTACAGTAAATATATCTAGAGTTAACATCTTTAATGTAGACATAACTAGGCATATTATCAATGAAATCGTATAAGTGATAATTTTTAAAGTTCAACTAATAGCACCTTTTTGATTTTATAGATAAATCAATATGATAAATTTATTTGTGTTTTTATTTTACTGGGATAATTACTAATCTTAAATTGGATGTAATTTAGATATATTTATACTAAAATATATAATTTTTTATAAATAATTATTAGACTTTTAAAATATGCTTTAATGTGTAAATATAAGGAAATTCTTGTGGTTATAATTTATGTACTTTACCTACAAAAATATAGCCATGCCCACGTATGGTTTGAATAATTTGAGCATTTTTATCATTTATCTTATTTCTAACGCGTGAGACAATTTGATCAATTGTACGGCTTTGTGGATCACTTGAAAGGCCAAGTATTTCAGCCATATCATATCGAGATTGTAATTTATTATGATTTAACAATAACAGCTCCAGTACTTTTGCTTCTCCTTTTGTTAGCTCTATTTTTCTATTATCCATATCTACTAAGGAGTCATTAGTTCTATCAAATATATAACTTAGGAACTGAAGTTTTGAAAATAGTTTATCTTGGGGTGTTTGATTTAGATCAATTAGCTTTCTTAACCTAATATATAGTTCTTGAAGGTTAAATGGTTTTTCCATATAGTCAAGGGCTCCTGCTTCAAGTCCTACAATGCGATTTAAATCTCCAGCGTTTGATGAAAGAATTAATATGGGTAATTTTGGATTAACTTTTTGTATCTCTTTGCATAAATCAATACCATACATATCAGGTAGATTTAAATCAAGTATAGCTGCATCATATGAGTTTGACGAAAGTTTAGCAAAAGCGGGTTTAGCAAGTGTGGTATAGTCTACGTCAATTAATTTATCATTTAAAAAATCAACAACGATTTCTATAATGCCTTGATCATCTTCCACCATTAATATTTTGTAGCTAAATTTATTCATTATTTATTCTCCATATGACTACTATCCAAGATAATAGTAAATTTTAATCCTGGGTTTGTGTTCTGTACTTGAATACCACCGTTATGTAACTGAATAATCTTATAAGTAATTGCTAATCCTAGACCATGGCCCGTTTCTAGGCAGTTATCACTATGTAAGTTTTTTACATGTGGTGTGAATAAATTATTTAGTTCATTTTCAGGCACACCTGGTCCTTGATCTGAAATTTCAATACAAATTTTATTATTACTAATAGAGTAATAGTTAATTTGACAGCCTCCTGCATATTTAAGTGCGTTATGACAAATATTTATAAGTGCCCTAAATAGTAAATAGCGTTCTGCTCTAATATAAATTTTTTCTTTTTGATATTCAACTTTAATTTTTTCAGGTGCCGTTTTTTCAATATCTTGTATCATTTCATTGATTGCGAAAGTATTTATTTCCATTTCATTTTTATAATAAGATTTAGTAGCATTTAGAATATTAATTATTTCATTTAAATCTTCTTTAATACTCTTAATATAGGGAGTATTTTGATCCAAGCGATAGTCTAATTTAAGTTGCATTCTAGTTAGTGGTGATTTTAAGTCATGAAAAAGGGTAGAAACTAGAAAGACTCGTTCTGCTGTAAGTTCATTAATTCGCATAATAAGCTTTGAGCGTTGCTTTGCAAATAATTTAAACCCATTTTTTTTAGGCTCTATTGATATTAATGCACTAGATAAGCTACCTAATAAATAACGCCCCAGTAAATAGAGTACTAAAATAATTAATAGAATTTGTGAAGTGATAAGACCGATAACAATTAAGTCAGTTTGTGTTTTCAATGGATGGAAAGAAAACATAACAGTTCTATCTGCCTTTGGATAATATTGATAAAAACGAAGGTAATTATTTTTATCAAAGAAGCTTTTTAATTTGGTATATGTTGTTAAACCACAGTTGCAGTTAAAGCCAATATTCATTACTTTAATTGTTACAGAGTGCTTAGTAATTGTATTATATGTATTTACCATGTCTTTTAATTGTTCAGTATTGTAGTGAATCAATTGATTTCGAATAACATTTAAGTCAGATACGGTATCATCATAATTATGGTGTGAAATATTAGCATACGAAATTAGGATGTAAACCATAACAAACTGAGTTATTAAAAATAGTATGCATATGCATGTCAAAATAACTAATTTCAGTTTTTTAAATGTTGTTACCATGATTGTACTTAATTTTATTTATAATAAATTATTTTACCCAAAATAGGATGAATCTAATAGTAATTATGATCTTAAATATTGCTATTTATCAATTTTTAAGAAAAGCAATGTATTTTATAAATACAACTTTGAACTTTGTCTATTTGATATCAAAAGATATGATTTGATCAAGTAATAAACTATTTAAAATTGTAATTTTTAATTATTAATAAAATGGCTTTGATTACTAATGAGAATATTAATAGTTATTTAAATAGATGATGAGGGTTAATATAAAATGAAATATCAATCAAAAATAAAAGTAATATCTGTATGTATTTTAGCTGGTTTGTTGATTGGATGTAAAAGTGGTGGTGGGGGATCATCTTCATCAGAGCCTATAGTCCCTGAGTTAACTGTGGTAGATGATAAACCAGAAAAACCTGAGCTAACACCCTCTGATAAGCCAATTTCAGGCAATGATATTCCAATTATTAATGATACTCCTCAAGTTGAAGATCCACTGCCAAGTCCAAACTATAACTTTGAGGTATTTTTTGAAGATGAAAATAGTATACTTTTAAATAGAAAATCTGTGTTAAATGTATCAATATCTGAAGTGCAGCAAAAATTTAAGCTAGGGTTACTAAAGTCAGAACAATTAACGATTTCAAATATAAAACTAAATATACAAGATCTTCAAAGTGCAGATCAATACTTCATTACAAAACCAGTAAAGGTTAATGGTAATTGGCAAATTGAAATTTATCCAACTGAGAAGGCAATTAATTTATTTCAAGGTAAAGATGAAATTACTATTCAATATAATGTATCAGCAAGTGTTAATCATCAAGTGCTTGAGACAAGCATAAAGACTTTTAAGCTACAAAAACTTAGTTTTAACAATATGCTTAGTAAAAAAGGTTCAACTCAAAAAGTTTATTTAGAAAATAATACAGACCATGAAGTTGATATTTCAAAGTATGAATATACTTTAAAGGCAGATAATAACAATAAAAAACAGTCTACAGGTTTAAAAATTGATGATAATACTTGTCAATATTTTTCTTCTTTACAACCAAATGAATCATGCTATCTAACCATTAATTCTGAAAATGCAAAAGTAGGTGAGTATCATTATGTTGTAACTGAGCCTTCTATTAAATTTCCTGAAGGTAAAAATAGTGACTCTAAGAGGATGCCTGTTTTAGATTTTAGTATTAAAATTGAAGATACTGTATTGGAAAAAATAAGTCCAATTGCTAAAGATAATACAAATATTGTTATGCATAATAAGGTGATTTTAAATAAGAATGGTAGTAAAACAGTCAAATTTAAGAACACATCTGATCAAACACTAGATAATTTAAGTGTTACATTAGATAAAGATGCTAAAACAAATATAACTCAAACAACTTGTACAGGAAAATTATTATCAGGGCATTTTTGTACAATTAAATTTAGTGCTCCAAATTCTTCTAATGCTGAGATAGAAAATTATTATATTAAAAATGATAATAAAAGTGTTTTTAGTGATGTAATTTACGTGGACACTAGAATAGACTCTGCTGACTTGAATCCTCTAGATATAAACATGATTAATAAGCATTTAAATAAAGTAGATGACTGGCAATTCACATCAAATAGTAATATGAAATTAACTCTTTCAGGAAAATTATTGAATATGTGGAATAATAGTTATGGTAAAATGGTGCATATTAGAATAATTGATGATAGTCAAATGAAGATAAACAAAAATAAAGAGAATTTTGATATTGTTAGCCGTAGCTTTGATGGTAAAACAAATGAACTTGATATGGAGTTTAAAGTTAAAGAAGATGTGAAACTAGGAGAGCATAAGCTTAGGATAGAGTTTTTTGATCTATATCAAATTGAATCTCTCTTATTAAGTGATGAAGTAGATCAAAATGATGTTACTCCAGAGACTATAAACCTATATAGCGATAAAGTAGAGCCAATTGATACTTTATATACTTCAGCTCAAGTGTATGATGGCTCAGGAATGCATATTTTAACTAATACAGAAGGTAAAGTAGAACTAAATAATGTCGGATATCAACAGTTAAATAATAGCGATATTGTAATTCCATATGGTATCACAAGCATTAATAATGAAGTGTTTATGCCAAGAAAGACGGGTATTTCCATAACTTCAGTTGTTATTCCAGATACTGTAATAGAAATTGGTGAAGCTGCATTTTATGGCAATCAATTAACTTTTTTAACTTTGCCTGATAGTGTAATTGAAATTAAAGATGCTGCTTTTAGCTATAATAATCTTAATGAAGTCTATATTCCTAATTCAGTAACTCATATCCAAGCATATGCATTTCAGAATAACAGCTTGACTTCAGTTGTTATTCCAAGTAGCGTAAAGGAAATAGGTTATAATGCTTTTGCAGCTAATAATAATTTAGATAACTTTACAATATTAAATAGCGAAGCAAATGTTTCTCTTGATCAACATGGTATATTTGGGTCGGCTGTTTCTCTAAACATCCAGTGGCTTCCTCAAAGTTAAGTTTTAATATTATGTAAATGCGTAGTGTACCAAGGATAGTGTGCTTAAGATATTTTCTTTATACTTCTACTGCTAGGCTTCTATTTTCGTCTTTTTCTTTCCAATCACAAAATAGCGTAGGAACTTTTTTTGCTATGTTAGTGATCTTTTTTGCTGCCTTAGGGATGACTGTGTTGGCAAAGTTTGCTGCTGCGCCATAGTTAGTTACTGAGACTGTAGGTATTAGTTTATATAATTCACTCTCTTTATTTCCTTGATATGCTGCCCCTATTGTTGGCCCTAAAGAAAACCCAGTGAGTACTGAAGTAGTTGCTAGCTCAGCTAGCTCAGCTTTCCTACTTTGCTGAGGATGTCCATATTTGCTTCTGACTCTATTTCTTTCATTATGATATTGCTCTGAAACAATAGCAAAAAAATTGCTTGATAGCTTATCAATATTATCTTTCATAATTTGAGGAAATAATGCAAAATTTGATATTGAGCTTGTAACTGTGGGTATGATTGCATTTTTAAAAGCTTCAGCATAGGGTCCAAGAGAGTGATGGAGATCGCCACTTTCTGCTAATGTGTTTAGTAAATGAATATTTAAGTTATTAATAACCAAGGTGCCAACTAAGGCTGCAGCATTTGAAAGGCTTAGAAATTCTGTCATAAAAATTTTAATATAAAGATAACGTAACTCAGAAAAATCAATAGTCTGTCCGTTATTATAAGCAGTTTTAATATTATTGTACTTATTGACCAAAAGCTCAAGTGAACCTTCAGATTCATGAAGTAAGACTTTACCTTCTTTATCAATATATTGTTTAATATTTTTCAAGTAAGCTTCAGGTGTATGAGTTAGTTCACCATGTATGATATCTATAATGTTCATTACTTTAGAAATAAATGACTGCGCTAATAATATACCCACAGGAATTTGACCAAAGAGGCCTATTACATTAGCGATGAAATCAGAAGCATTAAATACATTTTTTGCCGAGAATATAGCACTTGCTTGAACGCCAATTTCACCAGGTATGCCAAGAAGATAAGTTGTTATAGCAATTCCAGAAATAAGCACAAGTGCTTTTATAGGGCCTTTATAGCCTCCTTGTGAAATACTCTGTTGGATACTTTGAAAGATATTTCTAAACTCGACTGCTGCTAAAGTAGCATTTATTACTCCAGATGAAGTAGCAGCAATTAAGGAAGTACTAAGTGCTATTGGTTTAGGTAAATAGTTATTTAGTGTAGGGATTAAAGATAATGATTGTTGAAAATAAGAAATACCAATTACGCTGCCAAATATTCCTGCTGCCATATTAGAAATTGTAAAATTTGAGGTATTTCCACTAGTATTATCTAAATTATTTGGGTTATTACCAGAAGTGCTATTAGGTACTACTGTAATGGTGTTTAAATCGTCTTCAGATGAATTATCAAAATTTTGGCTTGTCTGTAAAGTATCATCTTGATTTTTATTTCCATTGTTAAGCATAAATAGGATTCCTTATAAGAGTTAATGCGATGTAAATTAGCTGTGTAATATCCCAATGCTAGCGTGGTAAATAAACTAGTATTTTTACGGGTTAAATTTTGATTGCAAAAAGCACCAGTATATATACTAGTTATGTTTTTACGGGGTTAGAGATAGATTAAATAGGGTATCAAAGGAATAGTGGAGATATCTTTTAGAATTCATAAAAATGTGAATGTGGCCTTTTAATTAGTTAAATGGATTTAAGTCAGTAAGTTATTTTTTCAAATCATAACTAAAGTAAGGAGATATGCTATGTCTATCGATATAAGGTTTATTGATCCAGATATTGAGAATCTTAAGCTTGTTTATAATGATTATTTGAGGGGAGGGGCTAGGAATATCGATCTTCTTGAAGGTATAGATGTAAGTAAAATATTTTTATTTGAAATTTATTTAATGTTGAAAGGAAATTATATTGGTAATGTATTTGCATTTACTAATAAGTTGCTATCCGATGACGAGGTTAAAAATAGAAGTAAAAATCAACTAGAGGCTATTAACCATTTATTTCATCAATTAGATCATGATATTTTAGGTTATTCACTAACAGAGGATGTTAAATCTAAAATAAGTATCAAAATACAAGAAATTGAATCTCTTAATAATACTAATAAAGAAAATAATGAAAATATAAGCAGATTGGCTTGTATGAATCATAATTTAAGTAACTCTATGCAGCAGCTTAGCCAATTCTCAAAGAAGTCTAAAAAAGTAGTTAATTTCTTTACTAATAACAAATATCCAATTGAAAATAATGATTCATATAAATCAATGGAATTAATGTTAGGTGTTAATGAAATAGATAAACTAGGCTTATCATTAAAAAGAAATGAAATTAATAGTAGTATAGAAGAGAGCTTAAAAGATTTAATTAATGATCTAAAACTAGCTTATGAGTATCAATTAAAAAAAAATAGCAACTCTTTAGCTATATTCCATAATAATTTATTTAGAGGACTCAATTTGAATGGTCAGCGCCAGCCTTGCTTAACTGATTCTAATATAGAGTTTGTAAAAAATATATATCTAGATTATGCAAACAGAAACAAAGTTACATCCAGTACCACGCTTAATTTATTTAGGAGAGAAATAACGGTTAAAGAACTAGATAATCATATAGAACATAACCCTAATAAAGTGATTAGCTTTATTGCTGGCATATGCAAAAAGTGTCCTGATTTAATTGAAAATGAATTTATCAGAAAAGAGATTGCTGCCTGTTCAGTAAAGTTTAAACGTAATCAACGTACTATTCAATTACCTAAAAAATTATTTTTTAATTTTGAACCAAAAACGCCACCTAATAAATTTGTTATAGATATATAAATATAACAATTAAAAATCAATAATTTAACCTAATTTAAATGTATGATTAAAATGCCTTTGTATTTCTCGAATACATACAAAATATATATTCAATCCTAATCTATTGTTATGCTCTTAATATCAGTAACTGATAATTATAAATTATAAAAATAATTAGTTTTATAATAGTAAAAAATTGGAGTGTGAAATATGAAATTTAAATACTTTAAAATGTTAGATAATAATAAGTTTAATTATATTTTAAATGGTGATTTATAATTATTTATTTATTTTATCGATAAAATTGAATAAATGTCTCTAGTAAAAATACTAGTTGAACACAAAATAACTAATTAAATAAAATAGATATAACCGAGGTGAGCAATGATTGAAGAAAAATTAGATCAACTAAAAATATTATTTTCTTCATTAAATTATCCATTAATATTTGCGAGTATTGATGGAAAAGTTGTTTATAGAAATGAATATTTTGAAAAACTAGGTTATAAATTATTATTAAGCATTGAGAATAATATTAACATGGATGAGTTAATTAAAAAAAAGTATACCTACTCTAGATATAGTGAAAGTATTTATAAATGGCAACTATATGAGAGTTTTGATGATATATTGGTAATCTTCGTTAGCAAAGAGTCTATTGAATATAAGCAGATATTTTTAGCTATGAATCAAATGCCAATATCAATTTATGCTAAATCAAAAGATCTTGAATATGTATTCTCTAATAACTATACAAGTAACATTGCTGGTGTTAAAGATATTGTTTATAAATCTGACTTTGATTTGTGTTGGTATAAACAAGCAGAAAATTTGGCTAAAAATGATAATACGGTTTTAAAAACTAAGAAAGATGTTCAACTAGTTGAAACTGTTGAAGTCAATAAGAAGTTGACTAATTTTATTTCAATTAAGACCTCGGTAGATGACTATCTGTTTGGAATTTCGGTAAAGCAAAGTGATATTCCTAAATTAGATTTTTTTAAAAATCAAATTGCACCAGAAGTTAGTGATATAAATTTTACAGTTAGAGAAAAAGATTGTTTGAAATGGTTTATTGAAGGAAAGTCTGCATATGAAATAGGAGAAATACTAAGTTTGTCATCTAGAACTGTTGAGTGGCATATAAGTAATATTATTAAAAAATTGAATTTAAATGAGCCTAAAAAGTTAGCTTATTACTTAGGCTTCTATTTTTCTGAATTGGAGTTGGTATGATTATTAATGAAAAACTTGCGATTGATGTTTGTAAAAAACTTAAAATGCCTTTAATTATTCTGAATCCTCAGTTGGGAGAAGTGTATAAAAATATATCCTATATAAAATTAAGTAAGTTATTAGATTATGACATTTCAGATGTTATAAATACTATGATTAGAAGTAATACATTAAATAGTGAGTGTGAGAAAGAAAATCAATGTGTTAAAGTTAATTGGAAATTTATAAAGTCAAATAATGATAATATTCTTATCACAGCTAATTATGTAAATAAAAAGGAAAAACTTTTGCAGCAGCTATTTAATCAATATATAGAATCTATGCCATTTTCATTTTATATAAAATCAAAAGATGGAATGTATTTTGAGACAAATAAAGCTCATCAAAAAGAATTTGGGAAAAATATAATAGGTAGTACAGATTATAATACATTTAAACAAAAATGTTCTATTGAAATTAATGAAAGTGATGTAGATGCTATCAATAATAAAATATTTCTAGGTAAAGAAACTATAGATGATTCAGAGTATTTATCTATAAAAACAACGATTGAAGATAGAACAAACCAATTTATCTTTGGTGTCTCACTGAAATTTGAAAATATCACTTATACATTGTTTAATACTTTTTTAAGAAAATATTTATCAAAACCTAATTTACCAAAACTAACACCCAGAGAAGTCGATTGTATTGAGTTATCTTCTCAGGGTAAAACTAATCGTGAGATTTCAGCTATTTTTTATGTATCTAAAAAGACAATTGATTTTCATATGGATAATGCTAAGTATAAGCTCGATACATATAAGAAAAACAAACTAACATATTTGTTTGGGCAGTTTCATCGATCATTGATTTGAGAAGGATAAGGAAGAGTTGATAAGGTGTCATTTTTGCTGTCATGTAAATATAGTGGTAATATTGGTGGTGTAGTATTTGTTCTTTTTAGAGAGGCAATGGATTGAATAGTTCCTACTGTACCTCCAAGGTATAGGCCAATAGATGCGCCTACAAAAGCGCCTAATGGTCCTCCTGAGATTAATCCTACTAGTGCTCCAAAAGCTAATCCTTGTATAGCAGCAATAACGGCTGATTGTACAATTTTAGATACTTGATATTCAGACCATTTTTGCTTATTTTTTTCATATTTATCATTATATTCTTGTATTGTATTTAATCGATCTAGTGGACAGTGGTTTGAACTTGAATTGTAACTATTAATAGCCTTGGCTGATTCGTTAAGTATATTTAATGAATTATCAGTATTATTAGTAAAATTTTCATTTTGTAAGCAATGTTTGCATGTATTTAAGCAGCTATTTTTAAAATCTAAATCAAACTGATTATTAATCTGAATTGAGTTTGTTGCTTTTATATAATTACATATTATATTCTTTTGATTTATAGTTAAATTAATGGCATCAGAGCGAGTCGTTAGTCCGCAATACACTAAAAAATGCATTAGTGCTTCAGTGCCAAGGTCAGTATTTGGAAAGTTACGTTTTAATATAGATAGTGTTAAATCTATAATATGAAGCTCATTTAAAATATTAACTTTTTTATTTTCACTGTTATAACAGTCTTTTTTATAAAAATAAATATCAGATATGTTGTTCTTACTTATAGTTTTACCAATAGTGTCATCAAGTATATATTTAGTTTTAATATGGGTTATTATATCCCAATAAATAGCTTGCAACCTTAGGAATTTCAGTTGATCATCATCACTTAAATTCATGAAATCAATTTCATTTATAGGATTCCTATCATCCCATTTTTTTTTCTTACTCTTATGATAATCTTGTAGTATTTTAATATAATTATTATCTAACTCACTATTGCTTAATTCCGTTTCAAGGTATGGTGATTGAGCTGGATGTCTGCCAAAAGATTTTAGGGCTTCTGGGCCTAATATATCATCTAAAGTTATATAGTTATCATATGATTTTGTAGTGCTCATAATTTTTCTTAAGTTCAAGTTCATAAAAATTTTGCTAATTGTATTCTTAAAGTTATACAGAATGTCACTGGGTAATTTACTGGAAGTTAAGAGAGGATAAATTATTTTGATCAACAATAGGTTTTTCATTAAAAAATGGGGTAGTAGGGTTGTCATATGAATTTGTAAGAGCTTCACTAATCAACTTATTAAGGTGGTTTGCAGTTGGCTTTATTTTGTTTATATAATTTGCTATTTGTGTAAGTAAACTGTCTGGATTCATTATGATAATTATATTTAAATAGTTAATTCCAAATTTAATACTATCTTTTTTATAGTCAGAAATTGCTTGTTTAGAGATGCATTTATTTATATCATTGTTTTTACAGTATATATTAGTTAGTGTTATTATTGGCGCTATATTATTTTCAGTTATAATCTGTGGCACTGATTTTTTATTAGATTTTAATTTGATTTTGTTAGTGGTATTCAAAGACTTTATGTATTGGGTATTAATCTTGCTGATGGTGTTTTTAATTCTCTCTTGCAAGCTATTTTCTATTTTACTTATTTCATAATTATTTAGTTCAATTTCATTTTTTAGATACGCATTTTTAGTTAAAAGTTCATTTAGTTTTAATGTTGAATAATCTGTATGGTTAATATCAATTGATTTGTTTTGGATTATGGTATTATAAGGTAATTTAAGATTAAATTTATGATTTATGATTTTTATAAATTCATCAAAAAAAGTAGGTATATTTTTATTCTTACTATCAGAGTAACTTTTTATGCACGAAGCATGTGTATTTAAGATGAAATCATTTATATCATGGCTTTTGATTAAAATCTCAACGCCTCCTGTATCATTGAAATAACAGAAACCACTAAATATACTATTAAATATGGTTTTTATTTTTGAATTCTTTCTGAAGTATTTAATGGTAGGCTTCATAATAGTTAAAAATAGATCTGCAGTTTCTAATATTATTTGATTAACAATATCATTTTGATCATTAATTTTAGCTTTACAAAGGGATATTAAGGCATTATTCGTTGCAATTTCTAGTGTCTTTTGATCATTGAATTTTTGTATTTTAGATAATGTAGTCAAGTTATCAGTTATTGTTTTTGTATCTATATTTAGCTTAAAATGCGCAATTAAGCTATTAAGTATACGAGTTTGTTTTTCAGCTAGTTTGACATTGGATAGCTTAATTTCTTTAAAATTAACAAGAGCTTTTGACAATAAAGATAGCTTATTTATGCCAAATAGACATTTTAAAATAATTTCAAAATTAATAATGTTGTCAATAGAGATTGTATTGAAATTATTTTTGGTTGTTTCATTTTTAAATAATGTTTTAATATTATTTTCAATTGTGTCTTGATAGTTGGTAATTATGTTGTTTAGAATGCTATTATCTGTAAATTGTGGTGTTGAAAGTTTTTCTAAAAAGGGATTTATTATTTCAATTGTTAATTTATTAAGCTTATCTATGTCATTTTTATCAATATAAATCGAATTTTCTTTGGTTTTGATAAATAAATATTTCATATTATTTAATATTTCATTAAATAATTCATAAAGTGTAGGTGAGTTTTTCATGGTAAATATAGTATATTTATTCAAATTGGCTATGGATGTTATTATGTAAATTGGAATGCATAAGCTGGTATTTTTACTAAAAAATTCAGTAAAATTCCTAGCAGTATTTCTGATGAGATTATTTATGATTTTTTAAATCAGATTGAAAATAAGTAAGATAATTATATGAAATTCAAAAATAAGAAAGTAATCATAACAGGTGCAAGTAAGGGAATAGGTCAAAATCTCGCTTTTAGTTTTGCTAAAGAAGGAGCTGAGCTTGTTATGAGTTATTGCTCAAATAAAAAAAGTGCTATTGAAACAGTCGACATCATAAACTCATGTGGTGGTAAATCAAGAGCATTCCAAGCTGATTTTTCTGATGTAAAAAGTGTAAAGACATTTGTACAAAAAGCTTTGAATCAATTAGGTAATATTGATATTGTAATTAATAATGCTGCTATGCTAGCTAGAGAAAATATTTTTGAATTGTCTTTAGATAAAATGCAAAAAGTGTTTCAGGTGAATACCATTTCCCCACTTTATTTATCACAACTTTGTTTAGAAAATATGATAAAAGAGCAAAATAAGGGCTGTATAATAAACATTTCATCGATTGCAGCAACAGTTACAGCGCAACATGGTATTGGTTATGCTGCCTCAAAGGCTGCAATGAATAAATGGACAAAAAATGCGGCATTAAATCTAGCTGAATATGGTATTAGAGTTAATGCGATTGCCCCAGGAGTAATTAAATCTGGAATGAATGAAACAACTGAAAATTCTAACCCTAAGTTGTGGCAATATTATTTAAGTAATATTCCACTTAAACGGGCGGGAATGCCAGTTGATATATCAAATATGGCTTTGTTTCTAGCTTCAGATGAAGCAAGCTGGATTACAGGTAAAATCTTTGAAGTAGATGGTGGTCATGTATTATAACTAAATATAGTTTTAGATATGGTATAGTTTTTTAAATAGCGGTGATAATATAATCACAACAATTCCAATAATTAATGCAAATAAGCTTAAATAATAATATAAATTATAATATGACTCAGCTTGCCCTAATGTGCTATTAGTGACATCTGTATATGTGGCAAGATAGCTGGCAAAATAATTACTGAATGAAGATTTAATTCCCCATATTCCAAATAATACGGCAACAATATCAATTGGTGCAACCTTGCTAATAGCTGCAAGTCCTGTAGGACTACATGCTAATTCACCCATCGTTAAAAATATATAGAAAAATAATATCCAAAGTAATGAGATAGAGGGCTCATTAATCGCCTTATGTGCACCAAAAGCAACAATTGCGATAGCAAGGCTAGTTAGAATTAGTCCAATTCCCATTTTAGCAAATACAGTAGGGTTCCACTTTGACCATAAACTTGCAAAAAATGGGGCTAAAATAATGATAAAAAATGGGTTTAAGGCCATAATGCTTGCAGATGAAAATTCAAATCCAAGCATATTCAAATTAACTAGGCGTTCAGTGAAAAGAAGAATACTTGTGGCGCTTTGTTCAAACAGTGCAAAAAATATCATGATAATAATGGCCATTTTAATGACAGCTAAAATTGCTAGTAAATATTCCTTACCTTTTGTAATTGCTTTATATGCAAGGTAGATAGCTATCAAGCCAGCTACTATATATAAAAGAATGAGTGTATTTGTTGGATGAGAAATAAAATAGGTAAAAATCGTAGTAGAAAAAAGAGCTAAAACAACAATAATAACTTTTCTTCTAACTGAGGTCTGTAATTGATCTATAGGTAGAACACCTTTTTTTTGGCCAATGATAAATACAATTAAACCTAGTATCATTCCAAATGCAGCGAGTCCAAAACCGATATGCCATCCTAAATATTTAGCAACTATGGGTACGCAAAGAATTGCAAAGAATGAGCCAATATTAACGGCCATATAAAAAAGTGTATAGCCTGAATCTTTTCGTTGATCTCCTTTTTCATATAACCTTCCAATACTTGCAGCCATTGAAGATTTGAAGAATCCTGTACCAACGACAACAAAAGCAAGTCCTAGAAAAAAACAAGACTGATTGGTAAGTAGTAAATGTCCAATAACAATTAGGACGCAACCGTATTTAACACTAGTTGTATGGCCAATAAAAACATCTGAGATATAGCCACCAATGACTGGTGCCATATAGACAAACGCAACATAACTACCATAAGTTAAATAAGCTTCTGTATCATTCATATTCCAATATTCACTGGTAAGGTATAATATTAACAGAGCCCTCATACCGTAGTAACTAAATCTTTCCCATACCTCAACTCCAAAAAGATACCATAGTCCTTTCGGTTGATTTGCTATTAGATGTCGCAATTTAATCTCCAGTATTTTAAGCAAGCTTATAAGTAAATATTATGTTATATAATTTGAATTATAGCCCAATTGAATTTTTTCGTTTTTTTGTTGATTGTTTAACAATGTATTGAAGAATGGTGTAGGCAGTAATGGTTGGTTGGTGCTGTTAAGTATAATGGAACTAATATTATCAACAAACTCATCATATATATTTGCTAACTCTATTGAAGACCAAAATCAAACTATTGATATGGTTAATATATTTAGCATTTCATATCAATGTATTTTTATTAAAAGTGATAAATTAAAGCTTTTAGAAAAATGTAATATAAAAAAAAGAGATCATACTAATAACCAGATGAAATTATTTTTTAATAAAATGATCAAGACTTCAAATTTATCTACTTTTAGTGAGTTGAGCGACTCCGTTGATTCATGGCTGTTTATTAATGGCCAAGGACATACAAATGCTTGGGTAATTTGAAATGCTATTTAATCTCGTATAAATACCAGTATGTTTTTTAATTTTTATTTATTAGTATTTATATTTAGATATGGGTTGTTTGATTTATATTGGTATGAAAAACTTATTTAAATTCATTATAATTTTTCTTTTTATGAGTAATTTTGTATATGCAGAAACTTTTGTATCTGGCAGAATTATAAATAAATCAGCATTTCCTATTGTTGTTTCTAAAGTTAGCAGTAATTGTTGGTATGATAATGAAGACACTTTCAAAAATGACTTTGTAATTTTTCCTAATGAAAGCAAAGACTATCGCACACAAGATAAAAGGAGTGGCGTTTGCTATAACGATGGCGTAGCCATTCAAAAAACACATTTTCTTAAAATTAAAATTACTGATATATTTGGCAATAGTAGTATAGTTAGGCTATCAACTTATGTAACTTCGGGTTGGAAAGGGCATTGTTATGATCCTCAAGTTGATGGTTCAGGAGTCCTAATAACTTCTAATGATAAATGTAATTATGATTTAAGTATATCTCCATTAACAAGTGTGCATGGTATTGGTGTAGGAAAAATATATACTTCAAGTTATAACCCTCAAAAAACTAAAATAACGTTTTCATCAACTAACACAGCTTGCTATGCTGAATTAACGGATGCCATGGAAATAAGAGATATATATTGTGATAATCATAATATAGATTCCCGAGTTGTTAAGAATAAAGTGGTTTTCTTCTGTCAGCAGCATACAAATAGTGATAGTTCTTGTCCATGGGTATTTAGTCAAAAGAAAGCTGTAAATACTTCACCAGTTAAATTTATGTAAACAACTAATTCCAAGTATAAAGACTAGTAATAATTAGCTGTGTTATTCCTTAGAATCAGTAAATTAAATAAATTTGATTATATTAATGTTAACCTGGGGTTGATTATGAGAACATTAAACTTATCTACTACCATTTTTATTATTTTGGCTTTATTTATGAATAAAGCATTCTCTGGGCAAGAGTGGAATGTGAAAATACATAATAATACACCTTGGCAGTTAACAATAAAAAAACTTGATACAGATTGTTGGTATGCATATGACTTTGAGAGCGAAACTATATTAGAGTCAGATGATACAAAGATTTTTTATACTCAACAAAAAAACTCAGGTAGTTGTTTTTTTCAAAAAGGCACATTACGGTTTCAGCTCTTAACGGATTATACTAGTTCAACGGTAAAAATTCGTGGTAGAGACAGCTGTCAATTAGAGGTAACAAACCAAAAAAATTTTGATATTTCAATGAACTGTAATGGGGCTAGTTGGTCAAATAGTAAAAGAGCTCAACTAGATATCACAGCAAAACCACCAGGGGTTCCCCTACCTGTAGGTCTTAAAAGTATTGGTTTAGGTAAGGTTTTTCCTACTGCATGTGGCAAAAATCTTATAGTAGCCCCAGATGGTAAATTATATGCTGATTGTAAAAATAGTGATGATACAAATACTATTAGGGTCAATTTCTCTAATTCTACCGGTTCAGGATGCAGTATTTTAGTTGATGAATCAGGGGTGAAATCAACAAAATGTGATACAAATATTGATTATACTTTTTATAAAGGTGATATCATTTTTGCTTGTCAACAAGCTTCTAATTCTCAAAGTAAATGTCCGTGGATTTTTCCTCAGAATAAAGATCGTCAATATCTCGCTAGTGATATCTACAGTTAGTGATTAAGTGGACTAATGTATTTTTAAAATACATAAATATTATTTATATAATTTTTCGGTATTAATATAATCAATCTTATTGGGGTGATGCTGGATGTGTAAAGCATAATTGTGGAGTATAAAATGAAAAATAACAATAAATTTATAAATTATATAATGGGAATAATTGCTATTTGTATATTAATACTTCCAACTGGTTTGTATGCTTCAGATAAACGTGATCAATCATGGTGGGATTTTATAAAAGGTGAGACACCAACAGACTCATTATATCTTGGTATGTGGTCTTATCATGTTTCTGAAAAGCATCCATTTAGAGACTATAATTATAAAAATAACATGATTGGCATTAGTTATAAGTCATTGACTGCTGGAACGTTTATTAATTCATTTCATCAACGAAGTTATACCGTAGGCATTCGTAGAAACTTATGGGAGAAAAAAGTAGGAGACTGGAATTTCCAAGCAGGTTATAACTTAGGTATAGTTTATGGTTATAAAGATGGTAAAGGTATGTTCTTAAGTGACTATTCACCTGTAATTCCAGTTGGATTATTATATTTAGATATAACCTATCATAATGTTGGTGTGAGTCTTAGTACTGTTGGGGATGTATTTATGGTTGGTTTTAAAGTAGAGTTTTAATCAATATCTGTATTTCTCATCTTGTATTAGTTATACATAACTTAGCTAGATAATGTTGAATTTATTGTATTTTATCAATACAGTCAAAGGCTTCCTTAAACGCCTTACTTTAATTAAAATTTTATTATGATTTAGTGATATTAAATTTAACAACAAAGAGAGGTATATATGAAAAGTTACGTAAAGGCTCCAGGAGATACAGTTAATACTACAAATGAAAATCCTAATTTTAATCCTAATAAACAATCTAGTTCATTAGATAATAAAAAACAAGCACCAACCCCTTTCTGTAATGAAAATGATCCTGATTTAATCGAGCTTGATAAGCATCTAGAAGATTTAATAAGCTTTGATAAATAACTTCATAAAGCATATCAAAAGGAAAACTAATGGAATTATATTATCCACCTGAAGATTTATATAATAATCTTGTAAAAAAAGTTTGTGATTTTAAAAAAAATTGTAATAATCTGCAATATTTTGAAAACATAGATCTTCTTTTAGAAGAGTTGGAAAACTTTATCAATACGCCTATTAAAAATTTAATTGATGAGCATGAGGCAAATAAACAAAAGGTTAGCGCACCTGATTTAAAAATGGCCTCATTAAGTGGTGGTATGAGAACACAAATAGAATCTATTTGTAAAAATAATAAAAAGGTAAAAGGTTATCAGATAACTACAGAATTATTTAATATTTTAGATGGGATAAAAGAAAAATTTACCAGTCATTACAATTTACATTTTACTGCTAAATCAAATAAAGGATCTCTTGAGCAACAGAGTAGTGAATTAAATTCAGATAATATGACAACAAAAAGTGAGTTTCGATCATTTAATAGTTATAACTCAAATTCTATTTTTTATCTTAATGGAGTAAGCGAAACTAACCTGCTTAAAAAGCCTCATAAAGACTTTAGCTCATGAAAGAAGTTATTAGAAGAAGGTTTAATAGAGGCCTAATTATTTATACGAGCCTCTTCAGATAACTGTGTAAATATATTTTCATAGTTGTCCGATTCTGTCTTCAAATTTAATCATGAAATGACTCATAGCATCATTCCAATACCTAAGTGGCATAGTACTCCATTTCCTAGTGA
>JAKJJU010000031.1 GCA_021713295.1 Thiotrichales bacterium 19S3-11 | reverse complement strand
AGAAAATGCTCCAAGGAATATGGGGATTATAAAGAAAACTGTATTGAATTTATTTCAATCAGTTAAGAGGGCCAATCCTAGAATGAGTCTAAAGCGCATAAGAAAGCTGGCAGGCTGGGATTCTGAATTTATGGATAAAATTTTAGCTGCTAAATTTTAGTGAGGTGACCCTGTATTTTTATACTGAATGCTTTAGGCTGGAGTTCGGGATTATTTTATTAAATAAACTAGCTAATGCAATAAATACCAACTAAAAAAACTAACACAAAAGAAAATTAATCCAATGATTATGCCGTTGATGCTATGGCTAATATTTGGCCTTTTGGCACTTTGATGGGCTTTACTATAATTTAGAATTACAAAGGTAAGTACAGCGACTATCAAGCCAACAACAATGCTTATAAAAATTTTCATATACTATACTTTACGATTGAACGAATGACGATTAATATAACAGTTAAAAGCGGTTGGAGCAATCAACATTCCTTGTTGATTTAAGTTCATTTTCCGTTAAGAACTCTGCTCCTTCCTAGGGGGTTGCCTGTTAAACTAAGTACATTATGCATGCCTTAGATTAACTAAGAAATAGCATATGTCTTTTTGAATTTTGAGATATTGGCTAATTAGCTAATGGACGATTTCGCACAATTGATGAATTTTTTGATTAGATTTTGATCTTTAATGCCTTTGTGTTTTTCAACGCCGCTAGAAACATCAACGGCTTCAGGAGAAATTTGTTTCATTGCAGATAGGAGATTATTACAGTTTAAGCCACCAGCTAGAATAATCGATTTTTTTCTTTGTTTTGGAATTAGTGACCAATTAAATGTCTCACCAGTACCACCAAATGAATTTTCCTTATAGTGGTCAACCAAAATACTTTGAGCATTTGGGAAATTATGACAAGCGTCTTCAAAATCAGAGCTTTCTTTTATTCGGATAGCTTTAATGAAGGGTCGCTGAAATTGATCTATGAAATCTTCATTCTCATCACCATGAAACTGCAATAGGCTTAAGGGGGTTATTGTTAAGATTTCTTTGATTTCTTCAGCCGTATGATTGACAAATAAACCGACGCTATGAATAAACGGTGGTAATTGCGTAATAATTGACCTTGCTTTATCGGCAGAGATATATCTTGGACTTTTCTTATAAAAGACAAAGCCAAGTGCATCAGCACCTAAATTAGCAGCAAAAAGCGCATCCTCTAAGTTTGTAATTCCACAGATTTTAACTCGAACCATAAGAAAACCAAAACTATTTGAGACATAGCTATAGTGTGCCACAAGTTAATCGATGAAGGCTAGATTTTTAGTTTATAAAATTTTTAGCTATTGTTATAAGGCATAGATGAGTGGTGAAGTACGATTTTCAGTTGACCTTTATCATCTTTAACATAGGCAAATGTATACTCGACACGAGCTACTTTGTCATTGGAGTCAGTAAAATCATAACTACCCATTGCAATAGCCATATCACCATGGAAATACATTTCATCATTATGAAAGACAACGTTAGTCCATGGTTGAATGGCAAAACCTTTATCTTCACTATATGCTACATTATCACCAACAAAATACGATAAAGCAGCTTCTTTAGTTTTTCTAAATGGTACTTCTTGTGCTTTGGTTGGTTTAAACAGGACAATGCCATTTTCATAGTTATAAGCATAGAGCTGGTTAATTAAATTAATAGCAACTTGGTTATAGTCTTTGTGCTCAGTATAGGCTTTACCAATAGCTACAATACCTTTCGCCCAAGCATTTTGCGCTTTAATTACTTCAGAGACTGTAACTGAGTTGCCACTGCTTAGTGATGGATCATTAGTAGAATCTTGTTGTGTTTGAATCGCTTTAGCAGCATAGGCATTGGTCTTAGCTATAATTAAGATAGATAATAATACCATGAAGCTAATAGCAAATGATTTAACCATCCTATTAATCTGCAACGTACTTGTTTTCTGCATTTGTCGATTCCTATACAATCTGTGATTAACTTAATTTAAAGTCTAGATTATAATTTGCTAAATATAAAATTATTTATCATTAAAATAAAATTAAATGATTACCCCTGTGGTTGAGGTAGATTGTTTTTGATCTGCTAAATTTTGATGTTCTGAAAAATGTTGTGGTGGTGTTGTCATAGTTTGATCACTATTAGTACTCTCAGAAGCTTGTGTTTGCTCTATTGTTTCTACTTCATCTTTTAGTATTACTGCAACATCAAAGTCTTCCATATCATTTTCATCAAGTGGTGGTTGTTTTGTATTTGAGTGTATGAAGCAATTAGGATTGAATGGCGGTTTGTAGGTTTGAATATTTTTAGAAGATTCATTAATTTTTATAAAGCTATTAACGACATTTTCTTGAATGCTTTTAATTTTAGTTTCAATTAAACTTATGACGGCTGAAATATCTTCTTCTAGATAGGTTGGTTGTTCTGTGCCCGAGTATGGCTGATAACTCTCATCAGGTTGTATGAATGCATCTAAAAGCGTATGAATTGCAGCCAGTTTGTTAAAGTTAAGCTTTAATGAGAGTAAACTTTTTTTCTTTTGATCTAAATACAAATAGAATTCATTATTATATTCAGTTAGCTCATTACTATACTGATTAACGGTATCTTTATCAGCCAGTATGTGCTTAAAGCTTAAAAGGCATGCTTCAATTGAGTTATAACTTTCTAAATAACGATTTACTTTTTCTATATAGTCATTTAATTTTTCTATAGGTTTTTTAGATGTTAATGCAGTTTTATTTTTTTCTTCGGTAATAAATGCATCAAATTGCGTAATAAAATTACTGAAGGAATTTTCTAAAGCAAAAAATGATTTGAAGTGCTTAAGATAAAAATTGACTAGCTCTTTTTGATCTTCAAGCTGTGCTTTGTATTTTTTAATATCAGGTAGTGCTATATCTGTTATGGGTATCAGGTCTATTTTGATTTGAAAACTTTTAATAACTTCCTCAAGATGATCAATGTATTGTTTAACATTAATCTTTATATCACTATCTTCAGAAAAATTTTCATGTAATTTAATCAAGTTATTGGTTAGTTCAATGAAATTTAATAGTAATCGACTGATGCGTTGGCGTGGATAAGCAAAAATGTTATCGAGCGTTTGGTGTGTGTCAGCATACCCTGGTTGTTTAATTTGCTGAAGGACTTTAGCATAGGTGCCATTATCAGTAAAAAGCGCCTGAATTTTGGGGTCAAAATAAGTATAAAGGAATGATAATGCAAGTTGATACTTAATAATTTCATTACGTTCATTTTCGTTGCCAAAAAATTGTTCATAAAGTTTATCAATAATGCCATCAGTATTTTTTAATAATTCTTCGAACGTATCGGTATTGATTTTAATTGGTACACCCTCAAATGGATCAAATGTATAACTTTGATAGAGTGCGATTAGTAAGTCGATGAGATATGACTTTGGGCTATTAAACAAAATACCATTGCTTTCATAGAGTATGGCGTCTTTATGAGTTTTAAGAAAATCAATCATTTTTTCTGCCATTGAGGCAAATTTATTTTTGGGTAATTGATTAGGAATTTCCTCTACTTTTGCGTAAACAGGAACGTATATTTTAGGGTTGAGTGGTTTTTTCTGAGGCGTATTGGTTTCAGTTTGTGCCGTATTAGATAAGTTGATAGAAGAGTTAAGTGTTTGGGATGCCATTTCATATAGCGACCCTCGAATTTGATTAATTAATTTTTTTTGCGCTTCGGTAACTCGCTGTGGCATATGCTTCCCCTCCCTGGTTTTTAGATGCCTATTTGATTTTAGTTATGATAACGATCGATTGTCTAATACTATTTTATTACAGTTTTTATCAAACATTTAAGGTAAAATAATAGAAGTACATAAAAATAACCAACCTTAGTAGCCGTAATGAAAAATCATATAACTAAAACATGTCTGATTTTCTTAATGATTGTATTGAGTTTGCGTCAAGGTGTTACAGATTACGCTTTAATTTCAACACCAAAAGAGAAAACGCTTGGCAATGAAATCTTACGTCAAATTAGTTATCAAACCCCAATTTATAGAGATTTAGTGTGGAATGCGTATTTAGAAAAATTAGGTAATTACTTAGTTAGCTACTCATCTAAACCAACAACAGAAATTGATTTTTACATTGCCAAGTCAGACCAAATCAATGCATTTGCATTACCAGGTAATATTATCGTAATTAATAGTGCTTTAATTTTAAAAACAGATAATGAAGCACAATTAGCCGCGGTGCTTTCTCATGAAATAGCGCATGTCATACAGAAACATTTCCAAAGAATGTATGAGCAGTATACGCAGCAACTAGCGATTAACGCTGCTGCAGTGATTGCATCGATTTTAGTCGGTGGTGCAATTTCACCTGAGGCTGCTCAGGCCGGTGTATTAGGTTCGATGGCTGCGACTTCTCAAACGTTAATTGGTTATACACGGGCACATGAGTATGAGGCAGACCGTATCGGTAATCAAACATTATTTCGCGCAGGTTACCCAAATTCAGCAATGTCTGAATTTTTAGCACACCTACCACGCAGTACGTATCATAAAGCAATTGAGCCATTGTTAACACACCCTGTGGTTGAAAAGCGTCAAGCTGAAACAATTACTTTAAATCGCCTGCAAGGCAAAGATTATATTATTAGCTCCTATCAAGATTATCAATTACTAAAAATTAAATTGGCAGTTTCAGTTACAGATAATATACAAGCAGAGCTAAAGCTAACAAAAAGTAATCAAAATCTAACAAAATTAGAGAGATACTATAAATTAGGGTTATTGGCGTTACTAGATAAAGAAAATACTCAAGCACAAAACTATTTAGCTAAGGCATGGCATGGCAGCAATCATAACTTAATCGTAGGTTTAGCGTATCTAGAGGCATTGATTCTATCAAAATCCTATCCTAAAGCGGAATCTATAGCAGCGATATTAAAAAGTCAGTATCCATTATCATTAGCTTTAGATTTTGAATATGTTGACTATTTAATCGCATCAAATCAATTAGATAAAGCACGTTGGTGTTTGTATGATTTAATTAGCCATAACCCTCATCAATACAGAGGGTATCAGAAGCTTGCTTTAGTCTATGATCAATTGGGTGAGGTTGGTTTAATGCACTTTTATTTATCCGAATCTTATTATTATCAGGGTAAGTTTGCTTATGCGCTATCACAATTAAAGTTAGCAAAATCATATTTGCCAGAAGCATCGCGCTATTATAAAGAAGCACAAGTAAAAGAAGAAAAATTAAAAAGTTTGTTATTGCAATAATCAGAATTAATTGATTCGTTATATAATTTGCATTCATTTGCTGATCTAGTTAGACTGTTTTAGCATTTAGATATAATAATCATTGACTATTTTAAGGTTCAAAGGAGCAATTGCTATGGTAACTATTTTATCGGTAGAAGCGCTAACTAAATTAATTCATCGTCATAGCCTAAAAGCATTTTTTATGGATTTAATGCAGTGTTTAAAGGAAGACTTTTCGCGTTGGCAAGCGTTCGATAAAATGCCAAGACCTGCTTTTCATGTGCCAGGTGGTGTGATTGAATTAATGCCGGTTGCCGATGATGCTTTATTTACCTTTAAATACGTCAATGGGCATCCTAATAATCCGCTATCCAATAAGCAGACGGTTGTTGCAACGGGACAATTATCTCGCATAGAAGATGGTTATCCATTATTTATCAGTGAAATGACAACGCTAACGGCACTAAGAACTGCAGCTACTGCTGCAATTGCATCAGATCTATTAGCACGTAAGAATGCAACAGTACTTACATTAATTGGTACGGGTGCTCAGAGTGATTTTCAAGTTTTGGCGCACCTATTAGTTCGTAATATTAAGGAAGTGCGTTATTTTGATACGGATCCAAAAGCAATGGATCGATTTGAAAAAAATATGAAAGCTTATGACATTAAGCTCTCACGTTGTGAAAGTCATCAACAAGCGATAGAAAATGCAGATATTATTACAGTTTGTACAGCCTGTAAAAAACATGTTGATGTGATCAAAGATCAATGGGTAAAGCCAGGTGTTCATATTAATGGTTTAGGGGGTGACTGCCCAGGTAAAACTGAACTTGAATTAAGTATTTTAGAGCGTAGTAAAACAGTTGTTGAATACTTTGATCAGTCATTTATTGAAGGTGAAATTCAACGTTTTACTCAAAAAGAAGCTCAAGAGAAAGTGTATGCGGAATTATGGCAATTAATAACGAATCAAAAGCCAGCAAGAACATCAGATGAAGAAATCACATTATTTGACTCAGTAGGTATTGCCCTAGAAGATTTTTCAGCATTACGATTAACGTATCAATTATCACAAAACTATCAAATTGGTGATGTTATTAACATGGTTCCGCCACTTGAGGATCCAAAAGATTTATTTTCAGTGCTAAAAAATACAGAAAATTTATCCAATGCTATCAATCATGCGTTATCAATTTGATTGATTTTAGATTTTTTTGTTCAAAATATTAGCAAAATTTATAATTTTCCGTTAAAATACTCCTGCTTTAATTAGTGGTTGGTCTTTTTTGCCGATGAAATAAGAACCAACTAAGGTTAAACCAGACATCGGATAATAGAATAGGAAATGTATATGAGTGAATCATTTAAGGCGCTTTTTGAAGAGTCTTTAAAAGAAACTGAAATGCGTGTTGGTCATACAATGACAGGCACAATTGTCGCAATTGATAAAGATTTTGTATGGGTTGATGCAGGGCTTAAGTCTGAATCAGTTGTACCAGTTGAACAATTCAAAAATAGAGATAATGAAGTTGAAGTTCAAATTGGTGATGAAGTTGAAGTTGTATTAGATGCAATTGATAATACGTGGGGTGCGACTAAGCTATCTCGTGAAAAAGCTAAGCGTCAACAGGTTTGGAGAGAGCTTGAAAAAGCTTGTGAAGATGAAGAAATCGTTCAAGGGCGTATTGTTAATCATGTTCGTGGTGGTTATACAGTTGAAGTACGTGGCCTTAAAGCATTCTTACCTGGTTCACTAATTGATGTTCGCCCACTTCGTGATATTAGTCACTTAGAAGATAGAGATATTGATATTAAAATCATTAAATTGGATTCTAAGCGTAATAATATTGTTGTATCACGTCGTGCTGTTATCGAGTCTGAAACTAAAGAAGAAAGAGAAGAGCTATTAACGCGTCTACAAGAAGGCACTGTGACTAAAGGTATTGTTAAAAATATTACAGACTTTGGTGCGTTTATTGACCTTGGTGGTATTGATGGCTTATTACATATTACCGATATGTCATGGTCTCGTATCAAGCACCCAGGTGATATGTTAACTATCGGTGATGAGATTGATGTAAAAGTAATCAAGTTTGACCAAGAGAAAAATCGCATCTCTCTAGGTATTAAGCAGCTTGGTGAAGATCCATGGCAGCAAGTTGTTGAAAGCTTACCAGTCGGTAAAGTAATCACAGGTACAGTGACTAATATTGCGGACTACGGTTGCTTTATTAAGTTAGGAGAGGGTATTGAAGGTCTAGTACATACCTCTGAAATGGACTGGACAAATAAAAATGCTAATCCACATAAGCTTGTTACAATGGGTCAAGAAGTTGAAGTCATGGTATTAGAAGTTGATGCAGAACGTCATCGTATTTCACTTGGCATGAAGCAATGCCAAGAAAATCCTTGGAAAGCCTATGCTGATAAGTGTAATGCGGGCGACCGTGTTAAAGGCACAATTCGTTCAATTACAGACTTTGGTATTTTTGTTGGACTTGATGGCGGTATTGATGGCTTGGTTCATATTTCTGATATTTCATGGAATAAATCAGGCGAAGAAGCAATTAAAGCCTATCATAAAGGCGATGAGATTGAAGTTGTTTTATTATCAGTTGATGTTGAGCGTGAGCGTATTGCCTTAGGCGTTAAACAATTAGAATCTGATCCATTTGAAAACTTCTCATCTGAGCATGAAAAGGGTTCAATTGTTAAAGGTACTGTAACAGCGGTTCAACAAAATGGTGCTTCGATTGATTTAGGTGAGGAAATTGAAGGCTTTATTCGTGTTGCTGACTTATCTCGTGAACACGTTGAAGACGCACGCCATGTTTTAAAAACAGGTGATGAAGTTGAAGCTAAAATTGTCGGCCTTGATCCTAAACGTCGTAGTGTTACTTTATCTGTTAGAGCATTATCTGATGATCAAGAGAAAAAAGCACGCGCAAACTATAAGCAACAAGAACAAATGGCGCCAACAACGATTGGTGACCTAATTAAAGAAAAATTAAAGGGCGAGTAAATACCTTTTATTTAACTTTTCTTTATAACTTATCTTTTAAGAAGCAATTCTTTTAAGTTTAATTAAGAGCATTGCTTTTTTGTTTTAAGGGATGATAAAAATGAATGAAATTAGTTGGGATGATTTCTCAAAAATTGCTTTATGCGTTGGTACAATAATTAAGGTAGATGACTTTCCTCAAGCGCATAAACCAGCCTATAAGCTGCAGATAGATTTTGGTAGTGAAATAGGAATTAAGAATTCTAGTGCTCAAATTACCAGCCTTTATACCAAAGAAAATCTAATAGGTAAAAAGATAGTGGCCGTAGTTAATTTTCCTAAAAAACAAATTGGCCCTTTTATGTCTGAGTGTTTGGTTACTGGCTTTTATCGTGACGATGGTGTTGTATTAGCAGTACCTGATCAAGATGTAGCTAATGGTGTTAAGTTGGCCTAGCGGCTTTGGTCATTGAGCATGATTCGACAACAAGCGCTACAATGGGCTAAGAGCTATCTTAAACAACAAGGTGAATCAGTAGTTTTTGAAGAAAGTATCACAAATTCACCATGGGCATCCGTTAGTAAATTAGTAACGAATAAGCGAGAGCTTTTTCTTAAACAAACACCAACTGATTTATATTGTGAAGTAGCGGTATTACGTTTATTAAATAAACTAGAAGTTACGTCTATTCCTCAGTTAGTAGCAGAGAATCACTCTCTAAACGCTTTTTTAACTTCAAGTGTTGGTGAAGTATCATTGCGAGAAATATCTGATCGTCGTCTTATGATGGGCTTATTCATTAAAGGCGTTATTTCGTATGCTCAATTACAGCGTTATTTTGAGGATAAGCTTTTTCTGCTAGAAAAAGTAGGTGTTAAAGATTATACATTAGATAACTTTCCGGCTTTATATCATCATTTATTGAATCAACAAAGCCAATTATTAGCTGATGGCTTGTTAGCGCATGAGTATAAAAAGTTACAACAATTAACCACTAAATTAATAGAGCTATCGAATAAATTAAAAGCCTACCAGATTCCAGAGACATTAATACACTGTGACTTTCATGATGGTAATTTGATTTTTGATTCAAAAACGATGGCAGTTAGTATTATTGATTGGGGGGAAGTTGCGCTAAGCCACCCATTTTTTTCTTTAGCAGGCTGTTTATGGAATCTTGTTTACCAGAGAAATTTAGATAAACAAAGTAAGATGTATTATAAGCTTAAGTTAGAATTGCTCAGACCATGGCTTGATTTATATGATCAAAAGCATTTAATGAGAGCATTTGATCTTGCTGAGAAGCTAAATGGTTTTTATGCAGCCTTGGGTTATCAATTTATTTATATGGCAACTAAAAATGAAGTATTACCTGCAAGTGTATATAAAAAAGGTGCTTTATCTGGATGTTTAAGATCGTTTATTAATGTTTTGTGTGAAAAAAATTGAAAAATATCTCATATTGAGATACAATTATACTAAAAAGATACTTTGTGGGTACTATTAGTTAATGCATGTAATTACGCAAAAAAGAATTTGGGATGCTAAAGTGTTATATCCAACTGTTAGCAATGCATTAGATGGGTGGTATAGAATTATCAAATCAAATGATTTTTTATCTTTTAACCACATAAAGAAAGTATTTCCATCGGTTGATAAAGTAGGTAAATATCATGTTTTTGATATTGGAGGAAATAAATTACGTCTAATAGCAGTTATTGATTATAAATTTAAAAAACTATTCATTAGAGAGATATTAGCACATAGTGAGTATGATAAAAATAAGTGGAATAAATAAAAAGAGGTATTGAATAATGAGTAAAACAATTAAAAATGCATTAAAACATTGGCAATATATTACTCCTTTAGTATCAATGCCAGTCAATGATAAAGAATATGAAAAATTAGTTAAATATCAAGATGAGTTATTAGAGCTATGTGCTGAAAATGAGACACATTCTGCTTGGGGATTAGTAAATTTAATATCTAATATAATCGAACAATATGATGCTAAAAACTATTCACTTGCAGAGCATTCTGGTATAGATGCACTTATTTATTTGATGAATGAGCATGGTTTAAAACAGGTTGATTTATCTGGGCTTGGTAGTCAGGGTGTGGTATCAGAGATTTTAAATGGTAAACGTCAATTAAATGTTAAACAAATTCAGTGGTTATGTAAACGCTTTCATGTTTCACCTAATACATTTATTGATTTAGATAATGAAGAAGTAGCGGCTCGTATGAATAAAGTAGCCTATTCTTAATTGTAATTTCTATAGCGCCTAATATATCAACCATGTAATAGCAAGGCCACCAATAATTAACCAGATAAATAAGATCAGTGCTAAAATAATTGGTTTTAACCCTGCTTGTTTAAATTTAGAAATATGAGTCTCTAGTCCTAATGCAGTCATTGCAATGGTTAGTAAGAAAGTATCTAAGTTATTAATATGGCTCACTATTGATGCATCAATGATATGTAATGAATTAATTGCAGCAATTACAATAAATCCAATGGCAAATAATGGAATTATCTTTAACCATGATGCTTTATCTTGATTTGTATTAAGGTTTGCTGTTTGTTTAAGAGATTCTTTTCTAGATAGGATAATGCCAACAAGGATTAAAAGTGGTGCGAGCATCATTACACGAGTCATTTTGACAATAACCGCTGTATTCGCTGCAGCAGTATCAACTGCACTACCAGCGCCAACGACCTGTGCAACTTCATGAATGGTTGAACCAACATAGATACCATAGCCGGATGGTGTTAGTGGAATGTAGCCTAATTGATAAAAAATAGGATATAAAAACATGCTTAAGGTGCCAAAGACAACAACTGTACCTACAGCAATTGCATTTTTATAACTCTCAGATTTTAAAACTGACTCAGTTGCCATAACCGCAGCAGCACCACAAATAGAGCTGCCTGATGCAATTAAAATTGAAGTATCTCGATCAAGCTTGAATAATTTTTGTCCAAGAAAAATGCCCAGTATAAATGTGCTGGATAACATAATTAATGAAATAATAAAGCCGTCAAAACCAACAGCGATAATTTGCTGGAAAGATAAGCGAAATCCATAAAGTATGATAGCTAACCTTAATATTTTTTTGGCTGAAAAGCTAATGCCAGGGTTAATAGTAGCTGGTAATTTATATTTGATGGTATTCGTAATGACCATGCCAAGTAAAATGCCAATAATCAATGGACTAATACCTAACTGATGAATCTGAGGTATCTGGCTGAGCAAAAGGCTAATTAAGGCAATTGCTGCTGTTAGAATAATGCCTGGAAAAGTATGCTTAGCGATATTACTTAGATGCGCTATGCCATTGGTTTCCTTTGTTTTTATGGTAGCTTTAAACATTAGATTTGACCTTTTTTTGTTTTTATTGTTTTTGTGGATTGTACAAAGTATCTATATATTTGTATAATTTATATTATTGATAATATATATTTAAAAAATAAATCTATGGTTACTCTGAAACAATTACAGCTATTTCTGATGTTGGCAAAATATGAACGCTTAACCATTGCAGCAGAAAAATGTTTTTTATCGCAACCAGCAGCATCGCTAGCACTAAAAGAGCTTGAACTTCGTTTGAATGTAAAGCTATTTGATCGTATTGGTCGTAATCTTGTACTGAATGCCAATGGTTTAGCAATACGTTCAAAAACACAAACGATATTGGAGGCTGCTGAAGAGATACAAGGAATGCTTAAAGGCCAAAGTAGTTTAAAAGCGAATTTATCCCTTGGTGCATCCATGACAGTTGGAAATTATTTCCTTCCAAGAAAATTAATAAAATTCAATCAATTATACCCTAATTTAACCGCCAGTTTAATGATTCTAAATAGTCAAAAAATTATAGATAAACTAACAAATTATGAAATTGATTTTGGTTTTGTTGAAGATGAAGTTATTGATGATAGGCTAATAAAAATACCTTTAAAAAAAGACCAGCTTGTCATTATTGCTAGAGAAGGGCACCCTTTATCTAACGTAACCTTTGTGATGATGGAGCATTTATGTGATTTTCCATGGGTATTTAGAGAAAAAGGTTCAGGAACGCGTAATATAATCGAGAAAAAGATTATAGAATATCAATTACAATTAAAAGTAATACTTGAATTAGGTAGTAACGAGGCAATTCTAGAGGCGGTACGTCATAGTGATGCATTAGCCTGCGTTTCTAAAAGCATATTAAAAACCAATACCGGAATAATAAAAATAAATCAAAATATAGTTGATTTATCGCGCTATTTTTATTTATTAGTCTACAAAGAAAAGTATCAAAGCGAGGCAATGAAAACATTATTATCTTTCTTAAGCAATGCAACGGTATAATAAATCTTAAATATCGGCAAGGTTACCTTCTTCAGATAGCCATTGGCGACGATCAGCAATACGCTTTTTAGATAATAATTTATCCAATACCTCCATATCAGAATCAAACTCATCAGATAATTGTAATTGCAGTAATCGTCGTGTATTTGGAGACATTGTTGACTCTTTTAACTGAGCTGGATTCATTTCACCAAGACCCTTAAAGCGAATGACACTGATTTTGCTTTTGGGGTTATTGAGTTGGGCTTTTTTAATTAATTGATCACGTTCAGTTTCATCAAGCGCATATTCAATGGTTTTACCAATATCAACTCGATATAGCGGTGGCATAGCAACAAATATATGTCCTTTTTCTACCAGTGGTTTAAAGTGTTTTAAAAATAATGCGCATAGTAAAGTGGCTATATGTAAACCATCAGAGTCAGCATCCGCTAAAATGCATATTTTACCATAGCGTAGGCCATTTAAATCATCACTGGCAGGATCAACGCCAACAGCGACAGCAATATCGTGAATCTCTTGTGATGCCAACACCTCTGAAGAGTCAACTTCCCATGAATTGAGTATTTTTCCACGCAATGGCATAACAGCTTGAAACTCTTTGTCGCGAGCTTGTTTGGCCGAGCCGCCAGCTGAGTCACCTTCTACCAAAAATAATTCCGTCATCGACAAATCATTACTAATACAGTCTGTTAGTTTTCCTGGTAATTGAGGGCCTGCGATGGTTTTTTTGCGAATAACTTTTTTAGCAGCTTTTAGCCTATGTTGCGCCCGTTGTATAATAATTTCGGTTATTTTTTCAGCTTCACTAACATGCTTATTTAACCACAAGCTTGTTGCATCTTTAACTTTGGCGACAATATAAGGGGAGCATTGTCTTGACGATAATCTTTCTTTAGTTTGCCCTGAAAATTGAGGTTCTTCTATTTTGATTGATAGAACAAAATTTAGGTTATAAAAGACATCTTCTGCCGTTAATTTTAAGTTTCTTGGTAGGAGATTTCTTAGCGAGCAAAATTCCTTAACAGCCTCTAATAAACCACTGCGTAACGCATTAACATGTGTGCCACCTTGTGGGGTTGGAATTAAGTTGACATAACTTTCTGAAATCAGGTCATTTGCAGGTGCTTCAGCCCAGCTTAATGCCCAGCTAACAGCTTGTGTTTTTTCTTCAAAATGACCTTCTAATGGTAAAGTGGGTAATAGCGAAAGGTGTGCTGTTTTTTCTAGCAAATAGTGCGCTAATCCATCATCATAACACCAGTTGTTTATTTCATTGGTTTGTAAGTTTTCAAAAGTAACGTCAAGTCCAGGGCAAAGGACGGCTTTTGCTTCGAATAATGCCTTTAACTTTTTCAGTGAAAAATTGGCGGAATCAAAATAGCTTGCGCTTGGCCAGAATCGAATGGATGTACCATTATTACGTAGGCCAACTGTACCTGTTTCAATTAATTTCGAAGCAATATCTCCATGGCTAAATGCCATATGGTAACGTTTCCCATCGCGTTTAATTTCAACTTCTAACTTTTCTGATAGGGCATTAACAACGGACACACCAACCCCATGAAGCCCACCTGAGAACTGATAATTATTTTGTGAAAATTTACCGCCAGCATGTAGTCTTGTCATGATTAATTCCACACCTGGAATTCCTTCTTCAGGATGTATATCAACAGGCATGCCACGACCATTGTCTATTACTTCAATACTATTGTCAGGGTAGAGTCTAATAATAATTTTTTTACAGAACCCAGCTAATGCTTCATCAACGCTATTATCAAGAACTTCTTGTACTAAGTGGTTTGGGTTATTGGTATCTGTATACATACCAGGACGACGTTTAACGGGATCTAACCCAGATAAAACTTCAATACTTTCTGCTGTGTAGTGATTTGACTTAGTTGCCATGGATTTAGTTTCCGTTTCTATGTTATTTTAGCCATTGTTATTGTTTAAGTTTAGCTAAATAATAGCATACAAAAGGATAAGCAAAAGAGAAATGGTGTATCTAGTAGAATGAATATTCGTGATTTAGAGTATATTGTCGCAGTTGCAGAAGAAAAAAGCTTTGTTAAAGCATCACAATTATGTTTTGTAAGTCAGCCTGCATTAAGTATGCAAGTTAAAAAATTAGAAGACCAGTTAGGTATTGTTATATTTGAGAGGCAGCACAAACAGGTACTTTTAACAAAAGCAGGTGACGTTATTGTGACTAAAGCAAAAGAAGTTTTACAGCAGGTTAATGATTTGAAACTCATAGCAAAGCGCTTTGTTCAGCCGCTGAAAGGTGTTTTAAAATTTGGTTTATTTCCAACAATAGCTCAATATATATTACCGGATTTATTAGAAGTACTACAAAATAATTTTTCAGATATGCAGTTACATCCAGTTGAAGAAAAAACGCCCATTATTGAAGCACAGCTTAAAGAGGGAAATTTAGATTGTGCATTATTAGCGGCACCGGTTGATGAGCGTATTTTTCGGTTTATTCCTTTGTTTGATGATTATTTATTTGCAGCAGTACCTAAAATGCATCCATTGACTGAGCTTAAGCAAGTTTCATTAAAAGATTTTGCTGAAGAGCCTCTGTTGTTGTTAGAAGAAGGGCATTGTTTGAGGACCCAGGCATTGGAGTTTTGTGCAAAAAGTGAGCATCCCTTTAATATTAATCGTACGACAACCTCATTGGAGTCATTACGCCATATGGTAGCATCAGGTTTGGGAGTAACGGTAATACCTGAAATAGCGATTAAATACTCACCTTATCAGAGTCAGCAAATAGCTTATATTCCGTTTAGTTCACCTAAGCCGTTTAGAAAGATTGGCTTAGTTTTTAGGAAGTCTCATCCGAATCATACGTTACAAGAACAATTAAGTAAGAAATTGATAGAGCATTTTAATTCTTATTGATGAACTTTGAGTATACCCATAGATAGGGATAAACGCGTTTTTTGCTTCTCAATTTATAAACTAGTCGTTATACTTGGCTAATTAAATAGAAATTAACCATAAATTAGTTAAGATTTTTAGACAATGATTGATAATATCATAACCCTTCTATCAGAAAACATTATATTGGCTATTACTTTTGCTCTATTAATTATCGTTTATATTGTTTTTGAAATAATACAATTAAAATCGAAAGCAAACGGTGTAACACCGCAGATGGCTGTTTATATGCTTAATCGACAAAAGGCTGTTTTTATCGATATCAGAGATGGAAAGCTTTATCAGCAAGGTCATATTGTTGATGCGCTATCAACAACGGTGAATAATTTAAAGGATAGCACTAAGTTTTTACAAAAATATAAAGTGCGTCCTATTATTGTTTATTGTGATAATGGTACCTCAGCCAAACAAGCTGTAGCAATTTTAAAAGCAGCAGGCTTTGAAAAAGTTTATAACCTCCAAGGTGGCTTGAAAGCTTGGAAAGCAGAGAAACTACCAATTCAGATTAAAAAAGTTAGCTAATTGGTTTAGTGAATTATTTAGAGTAGTAGATAGGTATTTAGTTATGGTTGAGATTTACACAAAAGTTAGTTGTCCTTTTTGTACACGTGCAATTGCACTTCTAAATCAGAAAAATGTTGCATTTAAAGAGTATAAAATTGATACCAATAGAGAATTACGTCAAGAAATGATAGAGCGTACTTCAGGTTATACAGTACCACAAATTCTTATTGATAATAAGCCTATTGGTGGCTGTGATGATTTGTATGCATTAGAAAATGCTGGTAAATTGGATGCACTATTGCACAAGTAAGAAATTTAATTTTTATTAATTTAAGGAATGAACAAATGGCTGAAGAACAAACTCCAAATTTTCAAATTCACAAGATTTATGTTAAAGATATCTCTTTTGAAGTGCCACAAGGTGCTCATGCTTTTAGAAATGAGTGGAAACCAGAATTAAATGTGCAGCTAAATAGTCAATTTGAGAAAATGGAAGATGCTGACCATTATGAAGTCGTATTGACAGTTACCTGTGATGTAAAATGTGGCAATGAAACAGCATTTTTAGCAGAAACACATCAGGCTGGTATTTTTTCTATTTCTAATTTAGATGAAGGGCAATTAGATCATGCATTAAAATCATTCTGCCCAAATATTTTGTATCCTTATGCTAGAGAAGTTATCTCAGATGTTGTGATGAAAGGTGGTTTCCCACAATTATGTTTATCGCCAGTTAATTTCGATATGCTATATCAGCAAGAGGAAGGCAAACAAGGCGAAACAACAACAGTTAACTAATAAATAAGCGCGATTAATCGCGCTTTTAGTTGGTTTTTTTATAAAACTAGCGTTAGCCTAGATTATCACTGACAAAATCCCAGTTAATAAGATTAAAGAATTCTGAGATATACTTAGGTCTTGCATTACGATAATCAATATAGTAAGCATGTTCCCAAACATCAATGGTTAAAAGTGCTTTTTTACCGTGCTTCATAGGTAAATCTGCATTAGCTGTGTTGAGAATTTCTAGTTGACCTTGACCATTATCAACAAGCCAAGTCCATCCAGAACCAAAATTAGTCGCAGCAGATTTACTAAATAGTTCTTTAAAGCTATCAAATGAGCCGAATGAGGTATTAATTAATTCAGCCAATCTACCGGAAGGTGCTTTTGCACTATTTGGCGTTAAGCAATGCCAGTAAAAGGTATGATTCCAGGTTTGAGCAGCATTATTAAAGACACCACCGGATGACTTCATAATAATCTCTTCAAGTGTCATGGCTTCAAATTCTGTTCCTAAAACGAGATTATTTAAATTCGTTACATAAGCTTGATGATGTTTCCCATAGTGATACTCTAGTGTTTCTTCAGAAATATAAGGGGCTAAAGCATCTTTTGCATAAGGTAGTCTAGGTAATTCAAACGTCATATATCTCTCCTGATTTTTACTTGATCCGACACAATTTGAGAATTTAAAGGTTTTAGGTTATGATACTCGATATCATCTACTACGCAAGTTAAAAGTACAAAATTGATTTAACGAATTTTGAATCAATGAAAATAGAGAAAAGGTATAAATTTATGTTAGAGCAACAAGAAGCAATTGTTGAACAAATTAAGAAGCAATTAAGTGAAAATACCATTTTATTGTATATGAAAGGCACGCCAAATTTACCACAGTGTGGTTTTTCAGCCCAAGCATCAAAAGCCTTAATGGCCTGTGGTGAGAAATTTGCTTTTGTTAATATCCTTGAGCATCCTGAAATTCGTCAGGTTTTACCTCAAATGATGAATTGGCCAACGTTTCCACAGTTATATGTCAAAGGTGAATTAATTGGTGGCTGTGACATCATTTGCGAGATGTTTGAAGCAGGCGAACTCCAAAAAATTATTAAAAACGCAGTAGCGTGATGATCATTGATAAAATAATCTGAAATAAAGTCTAGACGACTACGCTAAAAACACATTGAATTTCTCTTTATAAACAGCTTCAATAGTATATATAGGCATGATGCATAATTAAGCTATTTAAACTAATTATTGGTAGCTGATGTAAAATTTAAGATGACATGGGAATTTTAGTCTTAGTATGAAAAAAGAAATTCTTGCTATATCTTCAGAGGTTGATTTGCTCGGTGAAATAAAAAAGGCACTATCGCCTTCGGGCTGGCAGCTTTTATTTGCATCAGATGAAAAAAGTGCATTAAATATTTCTAAAGAACGTACAATTTCGGTTGTTATTATTGATTTTAATGTCAACAGCATTAATATGATGCAAACCCTTAAGATAATATTACCTTATAGTGTACAAATTCTTATGTTAGATGAGAGTGATATTACGGCTGTTTTTAGTCTGCTACTGGAGGGTGAAGTTTATCGATTTGTAAAAAAACCGTTAAAACATCATTTTTATGATACGGTTACTTATGCCATGGAAGAAGCAATTGGTTATAGGCACAGACGATTATTAGATCGTGCTTTTTTATCGTGTGTTGAGGCAATTTTTTATACAGCTGAAGATGGTTTTATTGAGTGGATAAATCCCGCGGTGACGCAAATATTAGGTTATCAGCGTCGTGAGGTTGTTGGTAAGCACATTGCTCAATTTGATATTAATGAGCCAGCAATGAAGCGGATACGTTTTCACATACTTAAAACGTTAAAGCAATATGGTCGCTGGCAAGGATATTATTGGGTTGTAGGTGCCTCAGGTGAACATATACCAATTTCTATGTCAATTAACTTAGTTACTTTAGAGTCAGGTGAGCGTTGTTATGTCTATTCAATTTTAGATAATACAGAAGAACATCAATACCGTCAGTTTATAGAACATCAAGCTTATTATGACCATTTAACAGGTCTAGCAAACCGTTGGCTTTTTGGTGATCGTGTTGAGCAAGCCGTATCTCAAGGGCAGAGAAACCGTTGGCAAGTGGTTGTTTTTTTTATGGATTTGGATAACTTCAAACCAGTAAATGATCGCTATGGGCATCATATGGGTGATCTCTTATTACAGCAAGTTGCTGCGCGCTTAAAATCATTTGCTCAAGTCAATGATACCGTTGCAAGGTTTGCTGGTGATGAATTTGCCATTTTAATTCCAAAATTTGATTCAGAGAAAACGTCGATTGATCAGTTTGCACAATGCTTATTAGATGCTTTTTCCGAACCATTTGAAGTTAATAGCTATGTTTTTGATATTACATTAAGTGTTGGTATTGCAACCTATCCGCAAACAGCTTCAAATGCAACCGAGCTTGTGCGGTTTGCTGATTTAGCTATGTACCAAGTGAAAAATAAAGGTAGAAGTGGCTATCATATTTATCAGTTGGTAGATGAAGTTATTTAGATTATACTTACATAAATCCATCCTTTTTGATATCAGGCTTATATTTCCCAAATGGGTATTCCATTTCCTGTGTAGGCTCCCCCTAATTTTCCATCATAAGAAGGATATGGTTTTATTCAAAAACTACTTTTGGATGTTTACCGATAACCTCAGCAATTTTAAAAATTGTTTGAGTTGTAAAATTAGTTTCACCTTTTAAAATTCTGCTGGTTTGTGAATCACTTGTGCCTAATTGCCTTTTAATTTCATTAAAGCCAAGCTTATTTTTCATCATGTACTCTTTAAGAGCTAATGCAATTGACATTTTAAATGATAAATATTCATCTGCTTTTTCTTTAGCACTGTCTTTGATTGATTTAACATCTTTTTTGGAGTAACGTTCTTTTAAGTACTGATCAAATGATTTAGCCATCGTCATAACTCCCCTTTTTAAGTTTAGATGCTAGTTTATCAGCAAGTTCAATATCTTTTTTTGAGTATTTTTCTTGCCGCCATTGGTAATAACGTAAATCTCCTTGCCGTGAAAATAATAGTACAACCTATTTCCAAACTTATGACACCTTAATTCATAAATTGTATTTTTAGGTGTATTTACTTTTCTACTGTATGGCATGCTTAACTCATAACCTAATATTTCAAGCATACCAACTAACTCAAGCATGGGTATTTTTTGCTCTTCAACCAATGAGTCTAAAAACTTTTCTGCTTTAGATTCAATGATTACCTTATATTTGTCTTTCATCCACGCCACATCAATAAGGAATAATATCAAGTATACTTCCTTTTAAGGGAGCTGTCAAATTTGAAACTTTAAAGATACTTAACTGAGATTACTCTCCAGTAGTATCTTTTAGATCAATATATAAAATTATGGGACTTACCTATTGTCAAAATATTCTTTATCTGAAGTAACTTTTAATTCATTCAAATATCTGTTTTCCAAAACGAGCGTTTAAATGCATGTTTGAGATAGCAGAATCTAAGTTTAATTTATGTCGACAAATTTTTGACTCAAACGCTTTATTAGGTATGGTTTTAAATAAAAATAGTTCCAATATCTGTTTATGAAAGATTTCAGTTCTTAATACTCTCTCCCTTAATTAGAAGCTTTAAATAACACTCAAAATTAACAAAATGCTTAATTGTCAAATGTTTTTGAAGTGCTTGTAGTAGAATCATAATTTGCAAATATAAAGTTACCCTTTTTATCCTCTTTATAGTCCTTCTTAACAGCAGCATATGATGATGCTTCAGAGAACGTTTTGGATGTAACAATATTATCAAACTCCTCAAAGAAATTATTAAATTTAGCATCAATAAGCATCTTTTGTTGATCTGGAGGCATGCTATTCACATCAGCTTGTACTCCATCTATAAAAGTATTACTCAAAAGCTTAAATCTTGGGTCCATCATAAATTTAGTTATACTTTCTCTTAAAGCATCTAATTTCCCTCTTTTAAAAACACTTATCCAAGAAGTATTTTCTGACGCTTTATCGATTAAATGAATTAATTTATTACAGTGATTAAATAATTGCTCATCCACATCCTTAGGTTTCATAGCTGTTCTTAAGTTAGACATTTGATCTTTTACCTGAGAATAAACACCATCTTCAACTAATTGGTTTTGAAATTTAATAAAATCGTCTAGTGATATATTATTCTTATTATTCCATTGAGTTGGAACATACGCTGTATTTGCTCTGTAAAAATAGTGCTTGTACTTTTCAGTATCATCATGACAAAAAAGTTGTGCTAAGGATGTCCCTCTGTTTAATTTGCTTAATACATTATTAAACTCCACTTTAACCTTATCAGAAATAGTAAGATCCATTTAATTTTCCCCCCGTTAACTATCTATAATTTCAATAAAACATAATTAAAAATATAAAAAAGGATTATCAAAAAATTTTTAAATTATAACTGATTGATATTAAATCATATTATTTTAGATCCAGAAGTTACCATTATAATTTTCTTCAACGTACATTTCAGCTCAGAAGAAGATGGCTCATATAAATAATTTATAATCAAAATTAGGTTAAATAGGCTGTCAATATATTTAAATTATTTACTTTATTGATTAAATTTATTTATTACTTTAATTGATATATCATGCCAAAAAATATAATATTTTTTTGGAAATAGTGATGACAAAAAGTTATGTGGAAATTTTCAACTTAGCATTTGAGGCTTATTCTAATGCTAAAGAAAGAGATGGTTATCCTAATGGATTCTTAACATTTTTTAGGCATAGTCTTAAAAAAAATGATCATTTAAATAATTTGGAAAATAATTTAATACAACAAGATAATGATGAAAAATCAATGGCTCTTTTAAGAGAGTATTTCAAATCTGAACGAACTACATTTAACAACCATTCATTTTCTTTGTATTTACTTGATATGCTTGAAGAATATCGTCCTTTAGATGAAAACTGGCAAGAGTGCTATCCTAATGATAAAAAAATTGTTTTTTATACTGGCAGATTATACAGAGGTACTTTACAAGGATCTAGAGATGCATTTACTAATGGTATTGTCTGTGAGGAAAGTCATGCAATAGAAGATTATGCTTCAGATACGCCCTGTGGGATTGGTGTTTCTACATCAAAGGAAGAAAAAATTGCATCAGGGTATGCAAATAAAATATATAGACACCACTCTCAAGTAAAAGCAGTAGAGCTAAGCGGTTATACTTATCATATTAACTACCGTGATACCGGTGGAATCGACCTTGAAGCAACACATAGACAAAGAGGTAATGGCATTGTATTGAATGTAACTCGAGTCAAAGATAAAAAAGAGGTAAATATAATTGGTAAGATTTCTCCTGAAGATATTGAAGGCTGTTATTGCCATAAAACGAAGAGATTTATTCCTAATCCTCATTATATAAAGAACAAAAGCAACCCGACTGAAAAAACATTTGTAAAAAAACGCCAAGAGTTTTTCTCACCATTCTTAAATCACAAAGCAGAGATCACTGGGCAGAACAGTTCTATGGACGCTTTTTAATCAAAGATTACTCTACAACGAGCGTTTAAATGCATGCTTTGATATAGCAGAATCTAATTTTAATCTATCTTGATATAATTTTGACTCAAACGCTTGATTACATATGGATTTAAATAAATATTCATGCGGTTAATTTAAATTTTGTTCACAAAGCCTAATTTGCACTTTGTTAGAGACAGGCGTAAACTATGTCTAATTTTTAAAGATAATCATTGTAAAAGGCCCAAATAATATGACATTGATTAAAACAGAAGATTTCATTGAAAGTATTGATGATGCTTGCCAATATATTTCATATTACCATCCGATAGACTTCATTCAATCATTACATAAGGCTTATGAGATAGAACAAAGTCCAGCAGCTAAAGATGCAATGGCGCAAATTTTGATTAATTCAAAACTAGCTGCAGAAGGAAAACGTCCTATTTGTCAAGATACAGGTATGATTTGTGTCTTTGTAAACGTTGGAATGGATGTTCGTTTTGATCGTACAGATTTAAGTATTACTGAATTAGTCAATGAAGGCGTTAGGCGAGCTTATACAAATAAGGATAATCCACTAAGAGCCTCCATGTTAACATCACCAGCATCAACGCGTGCAAATACAAAAGATAACACGCCAGCGATTGTTCATATTGATTTAGTCCCTGGAAATACTGTTGATGTTAAGGTTGCTGCAAAGGGAGGAGGTTCAGAATTTAAGTCAAAATTTACGGTCTTAAATCCAAGTGACAGTATCGTAGACTGGGTAGTAGAGATGGTGCCAAAGATGGGCGCTGGATGGTGTCCACCAGGTATGTTAGGAATTGGTATTGGCGGGACAGCTGAGAAAGCTTTTGTATTGGCAAAAGAGTCATTATATGAATCTATTGATATGCCAGAATTATTAAAACGAGGCCCTCAGACAGATATTGAAAAGTTGAGAGTGGAAATTTACAACAAAGTTAATGACTTAGGTATTGGTGCTCAAGGTTTGGGTGGTTTAACTACAGTTTTGGATGTTAAAATTCATGATTACCCTACACATGCAGCAACCCTACCTGTTGCAATGATTCCAAATTGTGCAGCTACACGGCATGCTCATTTTGTGCTTGATGGCTCAGGTGCTGTTGCATTAAAAGCGCCTTCGCTATCTGATTGGCCAGAGATTGCATTAAAAGATAAGTCACAGAGTAAGCGTATTAACTTAGATACAGTAACGAAAGCTGAAATATTAAGTCTACGTTCGGGTGAGACAATATTATTAAGCGGTAAAATGTTAACCGGTCGCGATGCAGCACATAAGCGGATTATGGAAATGGTTCAAGCGGGTCAGAATTTGCCTGTCGATTTGAAAGATCGTTTTATCTATTATGTTGGACCAGTTGATCCTGTTAGAGATGAAGTGGTCGGTCCAGCAGGGCCAACAACGGCTACGCGAATGGACAAATTTACCGACTTTATGCTTAAAGATGTCGGTGTTATGGGCATGATTGGTAAAGCTGAACGTGGTGATAGCGCTATTGAAGCGATAAAAAATAATCAAGGTATTTACCTAATGGCTGTTGGTGGTTCAGCCTATTTAATTTCAAAGTTAATTAAAAAAGCACAGGTTGTCGCTTTTGAAGATTTGGGGATGGAAGCAATTTATGAATTTGAAGTTGAAGATATGCCGGTGACTGTTGCAGTTGATTCACTAGGGACTTCAGTACATAAAGAGGGGCCAAGGGAATGGAAGATGAAGATTAATGATTTTAAAAAAGTTAATCATAACTAGTGCAGCAGATTAAATCAGAATTTCATGTTATAGCGTCTAAACAAAAAATTATTTAAGCGGTATGAATGCTTATATAACGCGCAATAAGTCAAGTTATTAAATTACTCTTTATTTTTGAATAGGGATTTTTAAGGAAGCCTATAGTGATAGTAATAATTTCAGGATGGATAGCTACTACTATTACCATCATATATACAATGTTTGGTTTGCCTATGCAAGTAAGGACAAATTATAAAAGAAAATCAACAGAAGGGCTCTCTTTGTTACTTTTTTGTTTTTTATTTTTAACATTTTTATCTTGGGTTATTTATGGGTTATTAAAAGCAGACTATTTTATTGTTGTGCCTAATGGCTTAGGTGCTTGTTTTGCATTAATTATCCTTGGTCAAATCATTATATATTCGGAGAAAAAGTATGAAAAAAAGTGATATTAAGCAGTCCAAAATCTTACATTTTGGTGTTGGTAATTTTCATCGTTCTCATCAACAGGTATATACTCAAGAGGCAATGTATAAAGCATCTGATTACATTTGGGGCATTGTCGGCGTTGGAATTATGCAGGCTGACAAAAAATTGCATGAAAGCTTAAAGCGTAATAACTATACATATACGCTAATGACAAAAAGCGATAACAGTATTAATGTAACAAGGATTGAGAGTCTTACAGACTATATTTATGCATATAAAGATTATAAAGAGATTTTTCTTCGAGCAATTGATGATGAGTTAAGTATTATAAGCATGACCGTAACTGAGGGTGGTTACTATATTGATAAAAATACAGGTGAACTTGATATTACAAATCAAAAAATTGACTATGATTTACAAAACCCTAGTACTCCAATAACAATTTTGGGTTATCTTTCTGAGTGCCTACGTCAACGTAGATTAACACAAAAAAATGGTGTGACACTGTTAAGCTGTGATAATATCCAACATAATGGTGATGTGCTTAGAAATTCTTTATTAAGTTTTCTGACTAAACAGGATATAGAAACTGCTCAATGGGTAAAAGAATATTGTAAGTTTCCGAACTCAATGGTTGATAGAATAACACCTAAAACAACACAGCGAGATATTGAATATTTAAATAAAAATTATCATAAAAATGATCCAGCGTTAGTTGTATGTGAACCATTCACGCAGTGGGTAATAGAGGATGAATTTGTTGCAGGTAGACCTAAATGGGAAGTAGCTGGGGCGCAATTTGTTAAAGATGTGGCCCCATATGAAAAAATAAAACTTAGATTATTAAATGCATCACATCAGGCATTAGCCTATTTGGGGGTGCTTTATGGTTATCGATACGTGCATGAAGCAGCAAGAGATAGACTATTTCAACAGTTTTTATACTACTATATGACTTATGAAGTGCAGCCGACTTTGAGTGTGGTTTCTGGGGTAGATTTTGAATTATATAAAAAGACGGTTATTGCTAGGTTTTCAAATACTCAGGTGGCGGACTCGCTGGCTCGTATCTGTGAATATACAAGTGATCGAATTCCTACTTTTAATATGCCAATTATTTGGGAAAATTTACATGATAACACATTAAACTATAAAGCAAGTGCCTTAATTTTAGCTTCATGGGCTATTTATTTACAGGGAGAAAGTGAATTTAAAGTGAGTCATAATATTGTAGATCAGAGAAAGCTAATGATGCTTGATTTAGCTGAACAAGCAAAAAAATCACCAGAGTATTTTCTCAGTAATAGAGAACTTTTTGGTAATGTTATTGAAAATAAAGGATTTGTTGAATCTTTTATCTATAATTACCAGTCATTACTTTCTGATGGCGTTAAAAAAACACTAGCAAAGAATTACTCAAATATAGTTCTTGATGCATAGCATAGAGCTGCCTAAAATGGATTGTCACATTACTTTCTTTTCTAAGATTAAGCAGTTTCGCAGAGTATTTTCTCGATTTGATAAAACAACTGAAGTATATATTGGATTTTTATGTTATGCTGGTGGATTGATATGGCTCGGATAATTTTTTGTTCAAAGGGCCTAATTGGATAAAGTTAATATGACGAATATACAAGGTAAGTGCCATTGTGGGGAAAATACCTTTAGCGTTCAGTTAAAGCCAGAATATCAATTTATTTGTTATTGCAATAGTTGCCGAGCACTTAATAGCAGTGGGCATTTATGTGGCATTATGCTTGATGAAAGCAACTTATCAAGATCAGAGAAAACTAAGACATATGCTTATGAGGGAGGCAGTGGTAATTCGATTATTTTGCACTTTTGCCCAGTTTGCGCGACACATTTATATGCCTATCCAACAGCGTATGAAGGTAAAGTTGTTATTCGAGCAAATACGTTAAACGAAGTTCATTTCTGCTCACAACAGTCTTTATTTATAGAATCAGCCTTTCCATGGGATAATCCAAAATAGTAAGTTAATGAGCACCCTTTGTTTAAGTACGTGTACGTTCAAAAAATGGATTTTTATTTTTTTGCGCTTGCGGATGATGATACATTGGTTGTGGTGGGTCGTCTTTTCGTCCAAATTGATCGGTAACTATTTGAAATTTATCTGTGGTTAATAAGCGTTCTAATCGAAGGATGTCATTGTTCTTTAAAGTATTTAAATTATTTTTTTGGCTAATAATAAATGCTTCGTAACGATTGTTATCTAATATGCTAGATCCTGTTAGTATATCAACTAAGTCATATTGTTGGTTAGTATTGGATGTTATTAATGATGATATTTGTGATTCAAACTTATTCAGTAATGCCTTAAAAAGATCATCGTCATTGACTCGATTAATAAATAATATTGCTTCTTGTAATCTATTAAATTTAACACCATCGTTATTTAATGACTGAATATGGTTTTTTATTAACTCATTGAATGCTGCTTTAGAAAAATAAGGAAGTATTGCAAGGGGTTTGATTGCTCCTTTGTTTAGATGTTCAATAAATAACTGAGCTCTTTTTGATAGTAATTGATCGCATTGAGTTTTGTCTAGATTTTTTAGTACTGATAATAGAGACTTTTGGTTATCAAAAACAGAACCAAATTTTTCAATTAACGTATCAAACTGGTTCGTATTGGTATATTTTGAAAACCTTATAAAATAATTAGCTAGCTCTGTTTGTGTATCATCTTGTTGATTGATCCAATTTAACTTTTTGAAATTATCACCCATGGTGTTTAATAGTTCCCTTAACTGGTTATTATCCAGAACACTTGAAATAGATATTAGATCATCAAATGATGTAATTAAATTGTTAAAAAGTTCAACGCATTGAAAACTTTTATTTAAGTCCTCTTGCTTAATTTTATTAGTAAATATCACCAGTAACGTATTTTTCTGAGTACTATCTAAATTGTTGATCCATATTTTAAGATGACTGATGACTGAATTTTTAAGATGAGAGGAACCAAAACAGTCTCTAAACTCTTTGTTTGACATAGAAGGAATTAATTCTTCAAAATTAATGTAGTTATTAATATTTGATAAATTTTTATATGGTATTGAAGCTATAACAAAATTAAATTTCTCTATTGGCTGAGAGTTTTCTAATTGTAGTTTTGTATAATCAATTACATCTGAATGAGTTGGAAAAACACTATTCCAAATAGCTAATTTACGAATATCTTTGCCAATTGATTTAGTCAATAGCTCTGTATTAATATTGCTGCTAATTATTGATTTAAAATTAATCAATAAAGTTTCTAATTCGTTATCTTTTAACCATTGTGAGGATAAAATAGGCCAATCATTTTTATTTTGATCGTCTATTTTTATTTTAAAGTCTTCAGAATTTGAAAGTATTGATAGTTCTGCTTCTGTAAAATTAAAAGCTAACCCCTCTGTAGCGTATCGGGAGCTTAGCTTGTTAAGACTAGCTTGAGTGAGTGACTTTAAGAAGGTTAACCTTTGCTCGGAGTTGAAAATATCTTCACTATCTAAGTGGCATACTGTAGAGGGGTCTACTTTTTTTAATAAGCCTTGTTTAATAATAAAATTAAAGACAATCTCAAAATTTTTTCGATTAGATTTTTTTAGTAATTTAAGTAGCTGGTATAATTGAAAGTAGTACTGTGTTCGTATGTCAGTTTGATTAGAGTGCTGTAGAAATTGCTCAATTTTTTGATGATCAAGCTGTCTTAGAATATCTATCTTTATTTGACTGAATGAATTAATAAATGGTTTATTTAGGTTGTTTAATAAGAGGTTAAAGTGTTGAGTATCGATGTGATTAGCAACAAATAAAAAATCATCAATATTAGTTATTGTTTTTGCAATACTCTCAATTCGATCTGCTTTCAGTAACTTAAAGAAATTATGCGTGGCATTTTTAGGTAAGTTATCTAAGAATACCTTAAATTCATTAATAGAGTGATACGGTTTAAAATAGTCATCATAATTAATATTACCCCCATCTATCAAATTTGTTAAAACAGTTTTTGGTAGCACTAAAAACCAAAGTGGTGTTGATTGATCAAACTCTGATAAATATTGTTTGATTAATGAGATATCTGTTTCATTGACAATTCTAACAGAAGTATACTCTATGCCTAACTCATCATTTTCGGTAATTTCTTTGATAAATAAACCTTGCTCAGTTTGATAAAGGGTTGGTTTTGTTGTATCGTTGGTTTGAATTGCTCTAACGGCGTTGGTGATAAATCCAGCCCTTTGCAAAATAATTTCTAAAAACAAATCCTTAAGTACTTCACTGTGTTCTTTCGCTAAAGCAAATGCATTATTTCCAGTATACGTATAAAGTGCTTGTCTCCATGTCTGATTGAATTCAGTATTATCAATTTTTTTATTAAATAATTTAGACCAAAAAGAAGATCTATCTTGTTGTTTTGCATCAGGTAATAATGGCTCTATGTGGGTAGTTAATCCATCATTATTAGCTTCATCAGGTATGAAATTATTTGATCTTAATTGTGTTATAATTAATGATGCTGTTAAATTTTCATCAAGATAGGCGATAAAATCAACTTTATTATTATGGCTAAGGCTATTGTATTGATCAGGTATAGGGTTTAATCCATACTTTTGGCAAACATGATTATATAGTTGATTTGTATCATGAATTCCCATTCCGCTATTAGATAATTTATTTTTATGCAAAAAATCTGCTGCAAGTTGTCTAATTGCTTCTTTTTTGGCATGTATTAATTTTGCGCTTAATGACCCACCAATAAGTCGATCACGAAACATAATGCTATTAGAATAAGCCCCTTCATAGCATGCATTAAAAGTTAAATCTTGGATTTGATCTTTTGTAAATGTTTTAAGCTTATCTGATTGGTAATAATAGATGGACTCTAATTCTTTTTTTAATGAGTATAGTATTCTTTGCTTATCTTCGTTTGTATCATTGTTTTTAATATCTTTAATGTTGTCTTTGAGTTGATTCATTTGATCAGCTAATGCAGTAGGGTTACAGCTTATAATTTTATCAATTAATATGCATATCTGTGCTTTTGCTTGATTGAATGAGCCAATATTATTTTGATTGTAATATATAGCCTCTTGGCCATAAATACTTGTATTATTATGTGGAATCTCTTCTAAGTTAGTTTCTTTTAGTTGAAGAAAACCTTTGGTTAGTTGTGATTTCATAGTGCTTCGTCCCCCCCATCTTGAAGATCTAATGTAGTTTTTGATTATATTATGATACATAAATATAAAAATGATTTTCAAGCGATTAATTATTTCAATAATAATCAGTCTTGTGCTTTGATATTTTATAAGATTAGCTTTTTATCATCAAAGCTTAGCTTTACTATAGTGGTATTGGTTATGGATTGATTTTGAATGATTAATTTTAGGGATAGTATCTATGTTGTTAACCTATCATGGCAAATATCAGACTTACTTAAGCAAAGCTGGTTTGATTGTAGTGAGTTTATTTTCATTATTTTATTGTTTTGATTACTTTTTACAAATTTCAATTAGCGTATTTTTAAAACAGATTAAATTAGAATTTTATTTAACTGATTTTAAACTTGGCTTAATGGGGGCGGTTTTTTTCTTAAGCTATATTATTGTTCAAATGCCAGGCGGCTATTTAATTGATCGTTTTGGTGTTAAAAAAATTACATTAAGTATGTTGCTTTGTTGTTGTGTTGGTACGTTATTGATGTTTATAGCTAAAAGCTTTTTTGTATTATTAGTTGCAAGGATTTTTATAGGGCTTGGCTCAAGTATTGCTTTTTTATGTGCAATACGCGCACTAATAGAATGGTTGCCACTGCAATATTTTTCATTTTTTGTTGGTGTTTTACAAGCATTGTTAGGACTAGGTGCGATCATGGGGCAAAGTCCGATTGCCTATTTAAATCAATTTTATAATTGGCATGAAATATCGATTATATTTTTTTTAATTGCTTTCACTTTATTTCTCTTGTTTTTATTTGTTGGCGCAACACAAAATCAAACACCTTATACAAGTAAAAGTAATCGTTTAAAGTTCTTTGTATTAATTCGCCAGTTGATTTGTGATAAAAGCTTATTAAAGTTATCATTATTAAGTTTTATTATTTGGTCGCCTGTTGCATCATTAGCTGGTTTTTGGCTGATTCCTATGTTTGCTTTTAATTATAATATTGATGCGATAAATGCTAGTTTTGTCATTAGCTTTTTTTGGGGGGGGATGGTTGCTGGAGCGATTATAATTCCGCTTATTTCTAGTTACATACAAAAGAGAAAGCCTGTTATAGTGGTCGCATTTATATTACAGTTGATTGCGCTGAGTTTATTAGTGGGTATGCATTTACCAGAGTATGCATTATTTAGCTGTCTATTTATATTGGGTTTTATTTGTCCTGTTCAGGGATTTATTATTGTTGTTGCTAAGGATTTATATAATAAAGAAAATTTTAGTTTGCTAAGTGGTATGCTGAATATGTTTGCTGCATTAAGTGGTGGGGTAATGCAGTTAGTTGTTGGGGGGGTATTAACTTATTGTTTTAAAAATTCAATAGCCCATCCTTATTTTTGGAGCTTTATCCCCTATCTACTGTTATCAGTTATTGGGTTATATGTTAGTTTTTTTAAATTGGTTGAATCCTATCCGAAAGCATAATCTTGGTTATTGGCGAACGGGCACAGTTATTTAGCTGGCAATTGAATTTGTTTTCCTTTCTTTTATCAAAAAGCTTGTCTAAATTTTATTAATAGGGAGCAGGTTTATAAGGGAGTCTTCTTTGTTTTATTATATTATTAGGCGTCTGTTATATGCGATACCAATACTCATAGGTGTTAATATCATTACGTTTTGTTTATTTTTTGTTGTTAATACACCGGATGATATGGCAAGAGTTCATCTAGGAGAAAAACACATATCTGAAGCTTCTATTGCTCGTTGGAAAGCTATTCATGGCTATGATAAGCCATTGTTTATTAATGATGAGCAAGTCGGTATTAAGGTAGTGACAGATACCATATTTTTCACGAAATCGCTTAAGTTATTTATTTTTGATTTTGGTCAAGGTGATGATGGCCGTGATATTAGTTATGATATTAGTCATCGCATATGGCCATCATTAGCGCTTGCGATACCAGCATTCATATTAGGAATTTTAACCAATATTACATTTGCTTTGATTTTAGCATTTTTTAGGCGCAGTTATTTAGATATTTGGGGAAGTTTTTTATGTGTTGCATTAATGTCAATTTCAGGTTTGTTTTATATCATTGCTGGGCAGTATTTTATTGGAAAGCTATTAAAACTCACCCCTATTTCAGGTTATCAAGAAGGTATTGATGCATGGAAATTTATTATTTTGCCAGTTGTAATCGGGGTTATTAGCGGCATTGGTTCAGGTACACGTTGGTATCGAGTTATTTTTTTAGAAGAGATGTCAAAAGAATATATTAAAACGGCAAAAGCTAAGGGTTTAAGTGAAAGAAAAATTATGTTTGTACATGTGCTAAAAAATGGTTTGATTCCAATTTTGACAGGTGTTGTGGTAATTATTCCATCTCTATTTATGGGGTCGTTAGTGATGGAGAGTTTTTTTGGCATTCCTGGTTTGGGTAGCTATACACTAGAAGCGATTACACAACAGGACTTTGCCATATTAAGAGCAATGGTATTTTTAGGAAGCGTATTATATATTCTAGGTTTGATTTTAACTGATATTACTTATGCCTTAGTTGACCCTAGAATTAGGTTAGGATAGTTTGATGGTAACATTTGTATTTTTATATACTGATTTATTACTATGGTTATTGGTCATTATTGCGCTTATTTTCTTGGTTGCTTTTAGGAAAGCTCCTTATTTACGCTTTGTATTTTTCAATCTCAAAACATCGAAGTTAGGAGTTATTTGTGGCTTGATTTTATTATTGTATTTACTGATTGCATTATGTGATTCTATACACTTTAAACGGATGGTAATAGCTGATGATGGTAGCGCTTATACGAAAGCATATAGTGAAAGTATTTTAGATCTGTATTTATCACCTTGGCAAGATTTAAGTGAAACGACGTATTCGTTACCATTTAGCAAACAGTCATTTGTCAAATCTTCAGAAATTGATAATCATGGTAAAATGATTAGAACTTATGCACAACTGATACAGATTCAACCTTTGCCTTATCAAGCATTATCAAGAGCAAATAATATTGTTATGTTAGTGCTTTTGGGTTGTTTAAAAGCGTTTGTATTTATAATGAGTTTGTTTATTCTTTGGGTACTATATAATCGATTTTATTTTAAAGTTAGTTATCAATGTATTTTATACCGGCTGATTAATCGTCAGTTTGAAACGGCTTGGTTAAGTTTTTGGTTAACGTTGTTTGTTCTAGCAGCATTATGCTTTATTACGTATCAATTGCTTCCGTATTTTCATATATTGGGTACTGATAAAGTTGGTAATGATGTGCTATACCAAGCGATGAAAAGTATTCGTACAGCAATTATTATAGGTACGGTGACTACTTTAATTTTATTACCATTTGCTGTTATTTTGGGTGTATTAAGTGGTTATTTCGGTGGTTTTATTGATGATTTGATTCAGTATATTTATACCACATTAAATTCAATTCCTGGCATATTGTTAATTGCATCATTTTCATTGTTATTATCTGTTATTATGAGTCAGTATAGTCAACACTTTGCATCTTCTTTACAAAGAAGTGACCTGCGTCTTTTGGGTTTATGTATTATTTTGGGGATTACCAGTTGGAGTAGTTTATGTCGCCTTTTAAGAGCAGAAACGTTAAAAATTAAGCAACTTGATTATGTTATGGCAGCTAAATCATTAGGCTCATCTCATTTAGTTATCTTAAAAAAGCATATTTTACCGAATATCGTCTATTTAATTTTAATCTCCATTGTACTTGATTTTAGTGGTTTAGTTTTAGCTGAAACTGTTCTTTCTTATGTTGGTATCGGTGTTGATCCAACAATGGCCTCTTGGGGGAATATGATTAATAGTGCTCGATTGGAATTAGCCAGAGAACCTATTATCTGGTGGCCTTTATTGGCTGCATTTGTCTTTATGTTTATCTTAGTTTTAGCGGCAAATTTATTTGCAGATGTCATACGGGATGCACTTGATCCTAAATTAAATTAAAAGCCAATCACCGTATCATAAATTTGAGGCTATTTTTACCTTAAATTTAGTGTTATTTAAAAAAGCATGGTTATTTTAATATTGGCTTATATAGATGGAAACGGATTTTCATCTATCTGAAATTTAGACAATTTTAATTTAGGAGGTTGTTAATATGCCTTTAACTGAAGAGCAGTGGTATCAACAAGTAAGAAATTACTATTTAAATTTAGATCAATTATCGATTGATTTGGAGGAGAATCTAAAACAAAGTTTCATTGAAATGGCAGGTAATGAACGATGGAATGCAATCAATATATTTCACTCACATGTAATTATGCTAAATGATGGACTTGATGATCAGTATGATGAATTTTATAGTAATCGTCCTCAAAGTTGGAATCAAATTCAAGTATCTAATGCTTTTCTTATGATGGATTATGAATACCATCATCCAAAAATGTTTGAATTAATCAAAATTGAAAGTCATTTTCGAGCTATGAATAAACAAATCCAGACAGAGCTATGTAGTGATGTGTTTATGCTTGCGCAAGCTATTACAACTTCGCCGCAATTATCAAATGAATTAGGCATTAATTTTCCTGAAAATCATGAAGTTGATCAAGCAGCAACTAGCTTATTAAATGCTTGGATTAATCAATATTATCCAAATTTAAGTGATCAGTTTAATTTTAATAATGAAGAAAGTTCTAATATTATTCAGTTAACGCAAGCTTTAAAAGGTTTCACACTACACGACAGTAACGCTGTAACCCATTGATTTTTCATTGTTATCATTCATTCTTATAATCGCCAAAAAACAAAAAAGAGCGATATCATGAAACACATCAATGAATTACAACAGTCACTTAA
>JAKJJU010000030.1 GCA_021713295.1 Thiotrichales bacterium 19S3-11 | reverse complement strand
TTTTGTCTATCTATTCGGTGGTCTGGAACTTCATTGAAAAAATCTAAAAATCCTAAGTTGTCTTTGTCCATATCAAAAGCCGTTTATTTATTGATATGTCACAAAAAAATTGATTTGTCACCTAGTTTTTAGTGAGGTGACCCTGACTAAACCATATCTTAATCTAAAAATGTGTGCTAGGATATGCAAGCTTTGTTTATGTTTTTATCTAAAATTTAGAACTTCTATTTTTTCAAATTTATACACAACGCAAATTGAGTAAATCAAACAACTAAAGAGAATATACAACAATGAATACATATACAGGAATCGTTAAATTTTTCAACGATCAAAAAGGCTTTGGCTTTATCAAACGTAATGATGGCAAAAAAGATATTTTTGTTCATGTTAGAGGTATCAATGGTGCTGATACTTTATCTGATGAGCAACACGTTGAGTTTCAGATACAAGAAACACCTAAAGGCGACCAAGCAGTTAATGTTACTACAATCTAACAATAGGAATTAGTAATCTCTAATTTGAATTACTATTTCTCACTATCTAAAAAAAGAATTATTTGTTTTAAATAAAATTTAAATTTTGAATGAGACATCTACAAAATTCCACAATCTAAATCTTACTAGCAATGATTTTTAATCTATCAAAAGCACCGTCAAATTAAATTTAACGGGTTTAAACTTATTTTAGGAATGATTGGAGACTTTAAAAAACACTAAAATGGCGGAGGAAGAGGTATCAAATCAGTAAAATTCAACCATCTTCTTCAGTTATAAACAGCTTATCAAACCATTAATATTCAATGGGTTGTTGTATTTTTCAATCATTTTCTCTATGATTACAACATTAAACATTTGACGGTATTTTTGACGGTATCAAGTCAATCCGCCAAATAACAATAATGCCAAAAGAGTAAACAATTATTATGCCATTAACTATAGCACAATTAAAATCACTTCAACCAAAAGAAAAACAATATAAACTGACTGATGAGAAAGGTTTATATATTTTAATAAAACCTACTGGAAGTTTACTATGGCGTTTTGACTATCGATTTGATGGTAAGCGTAAAACAATGGCCATTGGTACTTATCCAGATATCTCGCTTAAAGATGCTCGAAAAGAAAGAGACTCTGCCCGCATCAAAATAAATGATGGCATTGACCCTTGTTATGAAAAGAAAAAAAATAAACGTCATAGTAATAACAAAGATACCTTTGATTACTATTTATGGAAATGGTTTGATAAGAACAAGGTCAATTATACTGGCAGAAAAGTTGAAAAAGACACTAAAAGTAGAATAGAACGACACATTATACCTTATTTAGCAAATAAACAACTCACTTTAATTACAGTAAAAGATATTAAACAAATGCTAGATGGCATTACATCTAAAGGCGTCTATGAAACTGCAAATCGTATGCGGGGCATTGTTGAAAATGTTTTTAATTTTGCCATGCTAGAAGAAGCTTGCAATCATAATCCTGCCACCCCCTTTAGAGGATATGTAAAAAAGCCAATCGTTAAAAACTTTGCATTTACAGACAATACTGAAACTATTGGTCAATTACTTTTAGATATTGATAATTATAAGGGTGACCCAATAACAATGGCAGCTTTAAAATTACAGTCTTTAGTATTCTTACGACCCATTAATATTGTTGAAGCTGAATGGTCTGAGATTAACTTTGGTAATAAGCTTTGGATAATTCCCGCTGAAAAAATGAAAATGAGAAGAAAGCATATTATACCTTTATCAACTCAAGCAATAACTATATTAAATCAATTAAGAGATATTAATGGGCATACAAACTATGTATTTTACTCTGATAAGCGTAGCTCTCACCTTCATGTAGAGTCATTACGCAGAGCTATTCAAAAATACTTAGGATATGATGGCACTAAAAAACCTAAAATGACAACTCATGGATTTCGTCACATGGCTACTACATTATTAAATAATAACAAAACAAAATTTGGTATTAATGAAGATATTATTGAAAAGCAAATGGCTCATGAAGAAAAAAATAAAGTTAGAGCTGTTTATAATCATGCCGAATATTTAGATGAACGAGCCAAAATGATGCAAATCTGGGCTGATTATTTAGATATACTTAAAGTTCAGGCAAAAAAATAAAATTGGTTCAATTCCTATTTCAGCAACAAACTACCAGTTCAGTTCCCTTTCCTAATCTATAAGTAAATTGATAATAAGTCTTATGATAATGTCTTTTTGATTAGGTTCGCTCTCTGCAACCAATAAAGCTAGTGCAATTAACCCATTTTCGTTTAATTTTAATGGAATATCTTGTGATACTAAATATATTAGAAATAAGAAACTTCCAATACGTTTATTACCATCTGTAAAAGGGTGATCTTTAATAATAAAATATAACAAATGTGCAGCTTTTTCCTCACTAGACGGATACAATGAAGTTCCATCAAAAGTTTGTTCAAGATTTTTTAATATGCTATCCAAACTCATATCTCGCTCTTGACCAAATAAATTCGTTGCCTCACCCCTACTTATAAGGTTATCCTTAAGGCTACCAATTGCTGACAATGCTTCTTGATAACTTAACTTAGTATCAGTTGTTTTTGTTTTAGATGAAAAGCTAAGATTCCCCTCATCATATGCCAACAATAGCTGCCATGTTTTTGCATAAGAAATAATGAGTTGTAATGTTGCCTTTCCTATATCATTCACAAGGTTATGGTGTTTTAAGGTTTTTTCTAATAATTGCATTGTTTGTTGTAACTCATACATCCCTTTTTCAGAGAGACGTGTATGATTTATAGTATATCCTTTTATCAAATGATCTCTTAGAATTTGGCTCGCCCATTTTCTAAATCTAGTACCTTCTTTTGAATTAACTCTATACCCCACAGAAATAATAGCATCAAGATTATAATAGTCCACTTGATATGTTTTACCATCTTTAGCAGTTGTTGCATATTTTGCAACAACTGATTTTTTATCTAACTCATTGGTTTTAAAAATATTATTTAAGTGTCTAGAAATAACAGACTTATCTCTACCAAACAATTCAACCATCTGTTTCATCGACAACCATACCGTTTCGCCAGAAAGATTAACATTCAGTTCAACATGACCAGTTTTTGAAGTATATAATACTATTTCATCCATAATAAACTCTTAACTAACAATTAATTTTATCTACCTAATTAACGGAGAATTCAAGCTTGATCATACTACCCTCTTTATAATAATGCCTCAATAACATTTTAAATATATAATATCCCTATATAATTCACATTTACGGATACAACCAAGTAAGAGCTGAAAAATTTTATAAATACATAATATAGTTAAATATTTTCTTAAACAAATGTACCAATACTTTCAAAAAAGTTAACCACGACAATTTATGAAGGTTAATTTTATTCTTGATTATTATTACTTTATGGTTGCGCTTATATTTGTAAGATAACCTGCTTCTGAAAGTGTATGATTGGCTGTTTTTATTACCCAATCTTGTGGGATATCTTCTCGTAAGTTTTTAATCTTTATTGGTACACCTGCTATTAGATTAACATTACCCATTATGCTGATACTTAATTCATCTGAATCATCTTGAGCTTTAGCTAATACTTTTTCTGCCATCTTTTTCGCTTGTTCTTTATCTGGATAGATATAAGAAGTTCGCATGACTGGATCACCTTTACCAATTGTGACTTCTTCTGTGTTTCCTGTATCTAAATCATGATATTGAGTGATTACTGATTGATAGCTTATCTTTTTTTGGGTGGAATAACTTAAAGTTGAAATTTCAGTTAATTCTAGCTCAATAGGTTTTATATCTTTACCTGTGACTGTTTGGCCATCTGTTTGTAGAAAAATGATTTTTTCATAGGTTAATTTAAGCTTTACATTGTGTAGTCTTGCTATGCGATAAAGAAAGCTAACGTTACTTTCATTAGTCTGATCAATATGAGTAATTGGTGTTGACTCTAACTCTGGTGCAACACTGTAGGATAGACCATGTTCATTCGCTATTTGTTTTACAATCTCACCTACTGTTGTTTGATCAAAGCTTCTATTTAATTTACTCTGCATAGCCTGAAATTGTCTTGATTGATTAAAGGGTACTGACTTTGCTGAGATTTCAATTAGACTGGGTGGTGTTTTATAGCTGACATGATCAACTACAAATACACCAAATGAATGTAGGTTATTTTTTGTGCCTAAGCTTACCTTTAATTCTGCACCTGATTTTGGAAATTGAATGTCTTCATTTGAATCACTTAAGGTTAAACTTAAACTATCTGAGTTATCACCCAATGAATCATTTATGGTAAGTGAAATTAAATGCTCTGATATCATATCAGTTATATTTTTATCATTAGCCTCTATCTTATAGATGGTTACTCCCATAACTTAACTGCTCTTCTCTCTGGTGGTGGAAAATCAGGTAATTCTATTTCTATGCCTGATGGTAATATTTCACCGAGATCAGCTAAGTCTCTATTGGCTTCTAGTACTTTAAAGGTGACACTTTCTGTACCGTAATATTGATAACAAATATCATCTAGCATATCGCCTGTTTTAGTTATATATTTAGCCACTGCTTGAGTCTCCAGTTAAACTTGTAATGGTATCTTTGGCATAACCTAGAATTGATTTGTTATAGTAACGAGATAAGTTAATCGTATAACTACTTTGTTCACCATCTGGTTCATCTTCTTGAATATCATCAATTGCCCACTTACCATAGACTAAACCATCTAGGCCAATTAGAAATTGTGGCTTATCTGATATAGCCATATCTTTTAAGGCAGCAATGGTTACTTCCGCTGTCTTTTTATCTGGAAACTTAACACCTGAAATTGACATGGTATCAGTACGTGTACCTGAATGTTGTAATGCGGGTGTATTATTAATTCTATTTTGTTTTGACCAATTTGAAGCTGATGTTTTACTAATATGGTTATAAGTACTGGTATTTACATTAAAAGGGATACCACCTAATACTAAGTTGGTTGATAATTGTTTTAAGAAGTTACCCATTAATAGCCTCCTTCTGTATCATAAAATGCTAATGCTCGTTGTGTGCCTTGATGCGCTGCTTTTGCAATTTGTGCTTGAGAACTTCCATTACCAGAGATTGTAATTTGATTGGTAACATTGACTGTTTTATTGGTGCTGGTTTTTGAATTATTGTTATTAATACTCTGGTTAGCAACTTCTCTATTAGCTATTGCTTGCTTCATTGGACTTTGCTTTGATCGTTGCATAGCAAGGACAGCTAACTTCTCATCTTGTGGTGTTTTAAACTGAGCCTTATTATCATGGTAATTAGATTTGATATAACTTTCAGTTTTTTTAGACTCAGCTTTAGCTAAACCAAAATATTCTAATACCCCACGTATTTTGTCACCCATCCATGATATCTTATCACTAAACCAATTAATCTTTGTGCCTATCCAGTCAAAGACGCTTTTGACATTATCTTTAATAGCGCCCCATGCATTACTAAAGATGCTTTTGACAAAATTTAAGTTTTTTGATACCTGATCAGTATAAGCACCCCATAAGTTTTTGCAGAAATCAACAAAGCCTGTAAATACGGATTTTACCCCATTGAAAAGATTAGCAAAAAAGCCTGTGATCGGTTGCCAATATTTATAAATAAGAAATACTGCTGTACCAATAGCTGCAATAGCAAGACCAATTGGATTAGTTAAAAATAGTGTTGTTAGCCCTTTTACTGCAAATGAAACAAGACTTATTGCTTTAGTTGCGCCTGTTAATGCACCAATAAACTTAATACCAACTAAAGTTGTTACTACCGTTAATACAGGCGTCCAACCACCTAAATATTTTACGACTATATTAGCAATCATTGCCACAGTAGTTAATGCACTACCCAATGAATTAGCTGCTTTTATAAACTTTGGCATTGCCGTAATCGATAGTTTAATTACCTTGGTTAACCATTGGCTAATGACATCTTTGTTTTTAACCATCCAAGTTGTAATTTGTTTAAAGCCTTCTGTAAAAGCTGGCATTAACTTAGCACCAACTTGATAACTCACTGCTTTAAAAGTGGTACTTAAATCTAAAAAGGCATCTCGGTTTTTCTCTGCTGAACGTAAGGTTTTTTCATCTAAAACATAACCTACTTTTCTGGCTTGTTTCTCATAATCACTTAATGCTCCTGAACCATCTTTTAGCATATTAACTAAAGCAACACCTTCTGAATCAAATAGCTTTTGTGCAATACGTGTTCTATCACTTGCATTTTTTACACTATGTAATTTATCAGCAATTAAGCCCAATGCCTGATCTGGCTTTAAGTTGTTTAATTCTTCTGCTGATAATCCAAGTTGTTCTAATGTCTGCTTGGCTTCACCTGTGCCATTTGCTGCTTCTGATATCCGTCTAGTCATTCGCTGTAATGACATATCTAAAGTTTGTGTTGATACACCACTTCTCTCAGCTGCATAACGTAAAGCTTGTAATTTATCTGTGGTAAGACCTAATTTATCTGCTGTCTTTGCAACCTTATCACCATGCTCGCCAATGGATGTTACCATTTTAGAACCAACTGCGCCTAATGCAGTCATTGCACCAACTGTGCCTAATGCTGCATATTTAATGCGTTTTAATCCTGTTGAAACAATACGCATCGTAGCTGCTTTGCGCTTCATCGTTTTATCAACGCGTGTAATTTCTCTAGCTAATCTTGATTCTGTGATATTTAAGTTATGTGTTTTAATACCTGCTTTAGTTAGCGCTGAACCCATATTAGTTAAGGCTTGTTTTTCTTTATTAACTGAGCCTTCTAATTGTTCAACCTTTTTTTGAGCTTTATTAAACTGATTTGTCATTGTTTTAGTGGGCTTAGTTGTCGCCACTATTTGTGATTCTAGTTGCGCTAATGCAGTTTTTGCTTGAGTTAATTTTGTTTTCTGTGTATTTAATGATGCACCAATATCTTTATATTTTAGAATGCTTGATTGCTTATCTTTTAAGCTTTTTGACTTTTGGGCTAGATTATTCATGGTTTTATTAGCGAAAAAACTTGTCGCTTTAAAACTCTTATCTAGTGTTGCACCGATAGTAACACCTAATGAAATATTGCTAGCCTTCACCATGCATTCCTTTTATCCATTCTAATGATAAATTAAAATATAGTTTTAACTCTTTTAGCGTTAAATTCTTTAGCTCACTGATTGACCATCCTGTTTGGGTGGCAATGATGAACATTCTTTCAGATATGCTTTTGGGTCAATATCTTCTCCTTGATAGTGTACTAAGCCACTTTGTAAGCGGATATAATCTTTTAAATTCATTGATTTTAATTCATCTAACGGAATAGTTGTTAAGTGAGAAATCATTGTCATTTCACGTAACCCTGATGAAGTAATTGAACTTAAATTTAACAAATCACTGCCCTTTGGTTCACGCATGGTAATAACATCTGTTTTAGTTTTACCATCACATAATTCAACTTGTTCTGTTAATGTTATTTCTATCGCCACGAATTTGATCTCCTATTTATTAATTTGGATTTGATTGAATATTATGATAAAGCTGATACAACACCCTCTAATTGATCTTTGCCATTTAAATTCCTGATGTTATTAATCGGGTCAATGATAATTAAGTCTGTGCCATCTTCACTAAAGCGGTAATATTGCAAGGTCATAGAAACACTAGTTTCACCTATATCTTCAGCATTCCAAGTACCATAATCAATTTCTTTAACGAGACCACGCATTTCAATAACAATTTTTTTAACTGTACCATCACTATTTTTAATTGCTGCTCTTAAGATTAGTGGTACAGTACTACCAGCACCAAATGAGCCAATCGGTATGGTTTGAATGCCTTTTAACTTCATTGAAGTCTCTAATTTTTCAATTTTCCCTGTATCAAGTTCAATTGTTCCTGACATGCCAGCGCCACTATAATCAACTGCTTTAACTGTGATTTTGGGTAGTTGTACCTCGGTTGTTTCACCTATTAGCGTTGTACCATCTAGGTAAACAGCAAAGTTTTGTAGTATACGATCACCAATCATTGATTATCTCCTAAATTAAAATATCTCTTGAATGTAGTCATCAGTTAAGCGTGATCTAAAGGTAATACGCTCTGCTGGGTAGACAGGAGTGAAATCAAAATCAAAGGTAATATGACCACTTTTAATTTCATTATTGGTATTAACACTTTCATCTACCCAACAACTACCGCCTAAGATACGACCTTGAGCTGTTAAAGTTCGTAAGTAATCATTAACACTCATGGTAATATCTTCAGTAAAAGTTTTAGTAATACCTCTATCAACTGCCCATTGGTGTGCTACAACTAATGACTCATTGAGCATATCCGCTGTGCGTCTAACACAAAGAAATTGCCATTTTGGATCACTCGATGTGGTTCTATTACCCCACAGTCTCCAACCATTTTGTCTAATCAATACATTAACGTTTTGCTCATTTAATAGATTGGCTCTGCTATTATCTTGTAAACTGTATTCAATGGCTCTGGCTGTACCTGTAATACCATTTAACTCATGGTTAGATGGACTATAATGCCAGCCATAATCATTATCAATTTTTGCAATTAACCCCGCTATAGCTGGGCTAGATGGTAAGTATGTTTTTACACCATTCTTTAATACTTCAACTTGTGGGTCGATTACATAAACTCTAGGACTACCAAAATTACCTGCATAGGTTTGAGCTGCTGCATCGGTTGTTGATGGTGCTTCAGCAATGATAATTGCTGTTAATGTCTCAGCAATACCTAATAACTCTGCAACAATACCTGTTTCAGTGGTAAATGATGGTACAGTTAATAATCGTGGTTTAACACCTAATTTACTTTCAGCATCTAATAAAGCATGTACACCTGTTCTTTGTTCTGTTTCAGTATCAACACCTCCTTGGATGTTTGCTAATTGAGTTGCAGCATCATCTGATGCCTCAACTCTTATGACAACGATAATTGCACCTATTTGATCAAAGATTAAATCAATGGCATCTGGTAATGTACCTTTTGTTCCAAGTTTTGCAGCTTCCGTTCGATTAACCACCATTACAGGCTCATTGATAGGAAATTGATCGCTATCTGCTTCATCGGCTGTGCCAACTAAACCAATTACTGAACTTCTAACTGTTTGAATCGGACGTGAGCCAGAATCTAACTCAACAACCTCAACACCGTGAAAAAATCCACTCATGTGCACTACCCTTTCGTTTTCAAATCTCCTATTAATTATCTACTTATAAAGGTCAATTTAATGGATAAAGTAATAGACTTTAAATAACATAGCTCATTTAAAACATATAATTACTAAATATAATACGTTAAATATGAAATTAATTTATTTCAATAAAATTAAAGTTATATCTATATTTTTTATAAAGAATTTTGTTATTCATTTCAGAATAAATATCACTATATAAGAATAACACCATTTTTAATATTTACATTAATATTAGATAAATTATCATGTTATTTTTTAGAAATTGCAAAATACTAACGGGTGGTTGCAAAGCATATGAAAAATATTACTATTATTGGTTCAGGCCCTATCGGCTTATACAATGCATTAAAACTTGCTCAACTTAAGAAAAAACATAATTTAAACATCAATATTACGGTTGTAGATGCTCGAGCAGGAGAATATGAACGATCACGAATAGTTGCAAAAGGTGTTGCAATTGAAATTGAACAAGGTCTTGGCATTGATCTTAATGGTTTAAGAAGTGCAGATGATATTGGTAATGCAATTTATATTCAAGATGTTGAAAAATCACTTTACAAATTAGCCTTAAAAGAAGGCGTTAACTTCAAAAAAGCTAACTTTAAAACCTTTGATTCAAGTAAAGTAGTTATTGAAACTAAATCAAAGACATTAAAAACTTTAAATAGTGATTTGGTATTAGATTGCACTGGTTCTAGCCGTACTGTTGTTAAAGAAGTTAATAAATTAACAGATGATCAATCTTTTAAAGTCAGCCCCATAGGTGATAACCCTATTAAAAATCACTTTTCCGCTTATGTAACGATGACTAATGACCAAGCTGATTTAATGCATATTCCACTAGAAAAAGACCCAGTTAAACATGCATTAGCTATGGCAACTTTACGCAAAAAATATGGTTGGGAATATTTTTCAGAGCCATTTTTTGAAATGAGAACACTAGATATTGGCGAAGGTAAAAAGCGTGTTTATTTATATTATGAAATTCCTGAAAGCTTAGCAAATAAATCTGTTACACAAAAGAAAGCATACTTAAAAGATCTGCTTAATTTAAAAATGCAACACCCAGATATTCAATTTGAATTAGAAGATAGTAAATATAGCTTTGGTGCATTCCCAGTTAATCCTCATAAGGTGAATGAACTAGGGTTTCAAGGTAATAGCGAAATTCCTCCAGTATATCCATGTGGTGACGCTCAAGTTGAACCAGACTATCGTCTTGGTGTTGGTATAAGAAGTGGAGCAATGAGAGCAAATGCATTATGGAATTCTATTCATGTAACACATGATAATGGTATTGAAATTAATAATGGACTATATGGATATAATATTGGTGAAGCTTTAAGTTGGCATGTTTCAAACTTAGAGGGTGATTATAAACAAAAGAAATCAGCATTAATCTCAGCATTACCAAAGATTTTAGATGATAATCTAATTGCATTAAAAGCTCTAAATGAAGGTGAACAAAATCCTTTAACTGAACAACATAAATCAGTAATTAAAGAATTAATTATGGAATTAGCTGGAGAGATCAAATTATTAGGAGATAAAGCATTTAAAGGTACCTCACCTTATACATGTAAAAAAGTTGATCAATGTTTTAGTCATTATAATATGGCATTAAAAGCATATGAAACCATAGGTACTGAATGCATTGATGAACAAATAAAGCTACATTCAAACATGGCATTCTATAGTAAGAGTGAAAAAAATTATATTCAAACATTAGATCACACAAAAAAAGCTTTAGAATTAAATCAACAAAAATCAACACCTGAAAATACCCAAATTATTAGTAAAGTGCTGTATAACCAGGCATTTGCCTTATGTAAAATAGTAGACCAACAAATTAAATCTGTTGATAATAAAGTACATAATAATTTCGCTCTACTTTCAACAACAGCTTCTCAGTTAGAAGATAAACTAGGGTCTAAAAATCCTCACGTTGAGCAAATTAATTCATATAAATTATTATTACAAGAACATATGCCCAATAAACCTGAGCCTATTACTCCATTTTCTAATGCTTATAAAAATCAAACTGTTGACAATACAACTACTTTAATAAAATAAAGTTAAATTCTCAATTATGCCACTGACTTTCTAAAGTAATTAAACTTTGTTTGTCCTGATTAGCTAAATATAAAGCTTCACTTGTTTTTAAGTAGCATGTTGCAAGCTTTAGTTCTGTTTCAATGGACGAACAACCATAGACAACTCTTGGCTGTGTCAAAGATGGGGGAATGTGACCCACTGTGATTGGTCGTGGTAAAAACATGCCACAACCATTAATTGATAACACCACAATGCTACTTAAAAACCAACTAAGTTTATTCATACATCACCTTGAGGCTTTAAACCATCGGGTGGTGTTGCTAATAATTTTTGAATATCTTGATCATAAATATTTAACCAAACAGAACGCTCTGGCTTTTCTAGTCTATTAATATGGGTATTTAAACTATCCATTTGACGGCTATAAGCACGATTAATTCTATTTTGTTCTTTTTGGTTATTACTAACCGTTTTATTGCTATCATCCCACATTCTATCCATGCGATTAAGCTTTCTATCGATAAAGAACATGCCTGTGATAAATGCAATTAAGATAAGAATAGCCAATGCATTGGATAATAGTGCTTTAATCATTTAGCTATCATCCTTGTTGTTATTAGTAAGATTTCGACTTCTGTAGTAATCACCCAAATAAACTGATGTTTCTGTGTAGCGATTTTTTAATTTACCAACGATCTCATCTTCTGATTTATACTGACGTTTCGCATCAATTGGAAAGATAAGTGATTTATCCTTTAAGCCTTGTGATAAAAGGTTCAATGAGTGAATAATATCTGGGTTAACTGCATCTAGCATATTAGAGTATGTCTCATTTGTTTCAATGGCATCATATAAACTAACCATTGCATAAGTCATAATTTGCAATAAATCAGAGTCAACACTAAATAAGCTTTCTGCATCACCTACTGATTGGTGTAGTTTATTTCTTAATTCTTCTCGTTGAGTATCTTTAGATTTACCTAAATGATCATCATCAACAACTAAACTGTTTTCATCCATTATTCAATCCTCTTATTAATCTTCAATTTGTTGTACATAAGGAATAAATCCCCACATGGGTTTACTTCTACTAATTGGAAAACGGCCAGCCATTGTGCCTAACATACAAAATAAGACCTCACCTGTATCTGTTTCAGCATAAGGATGAGGTGTGGCATAAGAAGAACTTTTTAATAAGATACTACTGCCACATATCCCCCATTCAGAAGTAATTCCATCAAAATAACTGCCTCTGATAACACCATTGATTAATTTGGCATAACAGCCATGTGTAACCCATGTATGGTAAACTACCTGTTGTAAAAATGTACGAGCTGCATCATCTGTTGCCTTGTTCATCCAATTCATTTTAACGACATTAAATTCAGGCTGGGTATAAGTAATGCCTGACTTACCCATCGCAGTTAATATTTCTTGTTCTTCTTGATCTCTATTCTCCCAAGGTATACCTGTTTTGATCGTACGATAAACTTCAAATGTAACCTCACAGTCATTAACCTTACTGAAATAATTTAAATTACCATCAGTCACCTGACCTAGTTGATTTCTACTTAATCTCCAATATGACGACCAAGCATCTTTTTCTCGTTGCTCCATATCTGCTTGTAGAGCTTCTAATTCTGCAAGCTTCTCATCAATACGATCACACTCTGATGAAACGGTATCTGTTAAATCTTGTGCAGCTTTAACTACATCATCTATACTTGACACTTTGTTATTCTCCTTAAAGATTGATTAAACTTGTATTACCAAAATTAATTCGTGCATCTGATACAGATAACGGTACAGCTGACCACTGGTAGTTATAGCTTGCATCTGCATTATGAGAAAATACGGTTTCTTTTTCATATAAGCTAAATTTCACTAATGGGCTATTAGTGATGACTTCATAAACCAATCTACCGCGCAGATAGAAACCGCTGAAAGCTGGACAATTAACCATGCCCTCTGTGTTATACGTTGTATCGTTACCTTCTCTGTCATATTTTTCTTGTTTTACATTAATTGCGCTTGATATATTAGCTACAGTTTGACGATACTTTTGAACGTTTAACTTAATAATGCTTCCATTTGCATTTCCTGACCAATCTTCATCTAAAAAGTAACTTCTAATATCCACTCCTGCTACATGTGGCTCACCTTTGACTTTATCACCATCTAAGTCACTTTCACTTTGCCAATAATAAGCTCGATATATATCAATTAATAAAGGACTGCCATTACGATTACTGCCTGATTGAAATATCACTGGATACATCATGTTATAAGGTAAATGCTGAAGATCAAATCGATACTTATAACGACCTTCACCTTTAATATCAAAAGCAACTAGGTTATTTCGCCATTTCTCTAAATCATCTAAACGAGTTTCAATTGGCTTTAAATCAACCCCTACCTCTTGAGTGTCAGTCTTATTTTGTGCGTAATCAATTGCAAGAGACGTATGATCATTCATTAGCCGAATTAAGCTTTCAGCTAATTGATAATAGTTATCGACTGTAGAACACGCTTGCGTATTAAAATTTATCGTTACTTGATCGGCATTATCGTATTTTATTTTAATCGTATAGTCACTGACTGTTGGTGATAGGTTATCCTCTGCTTTATAGAATTCTGGTATATTACCTTGCGCAATAATATTATTTTTATCATCTAAAATTGAGATATATTTAAGCCAAAAACCACCTGCACTTTCAGGTACAATACAATTAATCCATATCTCATCATTACTTGTTTCAACATTATTAATTAAAGCACTATAGGCAACATGATTTAAGCTTGTATCATCTTCTTCACTACTAATTTTAAATGATGAAAACATCACTGTGTTACCAGTTAAAACGCTATCAGCTAATTGTGCCTTTCCGTTCTCTGTTATCAGAATTTCATACATTTAAACTGCTCCATAAAGAATTGTTTTATTTTTTAAGGCAACTTTTGAGCCTGCATTTACAATGGATTGTGACCGTGTTTCTAAATTAAAAAGATAAGCACTCTGAACATTCTTATTGGTATCAATGACATTTCTGATTAAATCTAAATCAAGACTTACCTTATCGTTTTTAGTCGTATCAGTAATAACGTCAATGGTGAATGTATGCGGTATGCCACCTGAATATTGATACCACTCTCTAACATTAATTTCATAGTCCATTGCACCTAATGCTTTCTCTAGTGCGCCTAATGTGCCTTTTTTACGATGAATATCGATTGACTCAGCAATCATTTGTCGCTTTTGTACTTCATCGGCTTTGTTATAAGGTTCAAAATCAACGGATAAGTAACTGGCTAAATAAGGTAAAAACTCGATTGGACATAAATCAGGTTTAAATAATAACCGAATGACATTATTTTTTAGTTCGATCTGATTTAAAAATGCACCAACTAAGGACTTTTCTAAATTAGTGGCGTTTGATGGCAATATATTTACATCAGTCATTCTACTGCCTCAATAATGGTTACTTCTGTACAAAACGGTGTTTGGGTATCACTTGCTGATATGGTTTTAATTGGTGCATATAACTCTTTTACATACGCTACACCTTCAATATTTAAGCGTGCGTAGACTTCTGATAATGGTACTGTTGCACCAATTTTGTGACGATCTGCAATTAAGGTGTCAATGTTATCTTGCATTGTTTTCAAAACAACACTCTTATCTGATTGTGGGTCAAGGACAACTTCTGCATTAATCATATACTCTAATGGTGATACACTAGATACAATTACCTGACAGCCTAATGGTTTTCGTTCTGAGTCTGTTAGATAATTCGATACAGCTTCTAGCAAGTCATCGCTTGCTTGACCTGAATCAGCTTCATTGCCTTGGACAACGACAAATGCTTTACCTGGCTGAGATTGATCATCAAATGCTTTAACATCAACAACTCGGCTATCCGATTCAAAAGATAGCGCTTCATAAGCTGATTGACTACCTGCTGATGATGCCTTCTCTAAAGCCGTTAATATTCTGCCTCGATATCTTTCATCTGTTTCACCCTCTTCACGAGCAACAGCTAATAACGCACCTAAATTATCTAAGTCAGCACCTTGTGAGAAAGAGACTAACACGGATTTAATTGAATCATTAATGCGTTGCTCATAGAGTGTTAAACCATAAGCACAGGCTTCTAATATTTTAATCACAGGGTCAGATTCAACCGTTGCATCATATTCAGGCATACGTGTTTTAAAATCAGCTAAGAGCAAAGCATAGTTTTGATCATAATCAACTGACTGAATTGAATCTGGTGGTGGCAATTTAGATAAATCAAACTTACTCATACCGTGACACCATTTAACCGTTTATCTTCACCATCAGGCTTATATGTAAACTCAACATCAATGCTTACCTGACCATCTGAATTAAGATTGATATCAATTTGTGTTAAATCTACACGCATCTCCCACTTATCTATTGCTTCAGCGGTTGAATTTAAAAGCTTTGCCAAAGTCATTTGATTGGCTGGCTGATCGACATACATAAAAATCGTAGAGCCATATTCACGCAACATAACTCTTGAGCCAACAGGCGTTGTTAAAATATCAGCAATGCTTTGTTTAACATGCTCAATATCTGTTATCTTTTGACCAGTAATGCGTGAGATGCCTTGCATATAATTTTAAGTTATTAAAAATTTTCAATAATTATTATTATGAAGGAATAAGCTATTGATAACTGGATAAGGTGATAGATGACATAGCATATAATTTGTCACGTAATTATTAGTATTCAAGCTATATTTTAGATTGATAAGTAAGTATAAAAAATAGGACTATATATGTAATATATTTGACTGCTTCATATCATGTAAAAATAAAAGAATTTTTTCTCTATGAAATAATTAAATGTTTGCTTAATTTTTAAATATTCTAGCTTTTCAGAATTTGCTAAACAATACTTATTATAAATAATTTTTTTATTATAAAAAGGCAATAGCAACCACCTTTTTGTAAATGCTTAATTAATAATATTCTTTAAAAATCTTATCCCATTTACTAACAACATTTACCTCCTTGTTTACTTCTTGAAGGTTGGTCATTTAAGCTAATGGAGCTATCTGTGAAAGGTTGAGGTGGCATTGATTTTTTAGCACCTAGTATTTGCTTTTCAAGACTCTCTTGATTTCCACTTTTTCTAAATTCAGTCACTATTGTTGATCTTAGGTTTGGATCATCAATCTTTTGTATATCTCGAATTGTTGATCTAGGCAATCCTTTCAATTCTTCAACTAATACCTCAGATTCGCTTGCCTCAGATTCGCTTCTTTTGGGCTTTAGGTGTGCAAACATATCGTCTGATTTTTGTGCATTCGCAATAACGCTTTCTTCTGATTCTTCCTGATAATATTCATCAACCTTTGAATCATTAAGAAAACTAGGAATTGAATTATCTCTATCTCTTTGCTCCGGCTTATGTTGTACATAGAATTCTGCAAGATCAAGTGCTCTATTATTTAACATCTTTACCGCCATATCTATATCATGAATTATGCCAGATAAAATGCTCTCCGGTATAAGCTTATTATCTTTATGAAAAACTTTATCAAAATCTATTGGAACTGCTTTATCATGCACAAATTTAAAATTTTCTGCTACAGGGTCTGCCATAAGATATCCAGCTTCTTTCATGCTAGAAAGAGTTTCTATAATTTGCTCTAATGTGGGTTTTTCCCCCTCTAACCAAGGAGTCATAAGTGCATTAACTATCTTTCCCTTATCTACTTTTACTTTTACAACCTCTGCTTTACCTTGAACTATTCCTTCTGACTGTAACTGGTTAAAAATGTCACGCTCATAATGTATGTTTTCATCAACATCTTTTGAAACTTTTATGGCTTGTCCATCTAACAAGTAGACTTTCCCATGACTACCTTCAGCTTTTGAATGCTTACCTCTTAGATCATATAAAACATCGTCGTCAATATACATAATACAACCCTCTTTTATTTAATGATAACCATAAAAATATAACTATTTATTATATTTTAAATTGGTAGTATATTCTTGGTATAAAGTACTTATCAATAAATATATTAATAAGGTTAAATTAATTAACATTTCGCCAATGAAATAATAGCGAACCAGAAATATCAAAATAACACCATTTTTATATGTGAATTTATAAATTATTGAGACAATTACATTATAGGCAATGCATAAAACAAAATATTAATACAATGTTTAAACGTAATTAAAAAATTGGCACCGTCAAGTTAACTTTATCCGATTAAGAGAATATCACATTTACAGGCTGACTTTAACTTGACGGTGCCTTATCTACAGATGGGTTAGCTTGATTTTGTCCAATTAAAAAAAATAATTTGTCAAATTCTTCTGCTTTCATTCCTGCTTTAAATAATTTGGCTATGATTTGAACGTGTGCATAATGATCCTGGTTTTTGTTCCATTCTTTTGCAATTTGTTCAGCAATTCCCTGTGTTGGTTTATCTACTTGATTTATCGATTTATTTTTATCTTGTTTTTCGTAATCATTTTTATTTATTTTATCATTATTGCCGGGAACTGCTGCAATTTGTCCATTATTGAGATTATTGGTAGCATTATCTCGTCGACGTAGGCTCGGACTTGCTCTCATTGATTCTGGAAGTGTTATAGTTATTTTTTGTTTTTTATTTTCACTTTTAAAGTCCGTTTCCATACTTGATCTTTTTTTATTGGCGTTGGTTTTCATGTAGCTTTTCCCCCCTGGTTATTATCTGGAAGTGATGATTATATATCCTTTTTCTAAAGATAAAAATATCTAATTTAAAATAACACCATTTTTATATGTGAATTTATAAATTATTGAGACAATTACATTATAGGCAATGCATAAAACAAAATATTAATACAATGTTTAAACGTAATTAAAAAATTAAATAGGCTTTGATGTAGTACCACCACTATCACCTCGATGGGTATGATTTTTAAGAGAGATACTATCTGCTGCAACATCTCCACTAGTAACATAAATTGAACCTTCAATTGATGCGGTTGAACCGCCTTTAGAATTTGAACCATATAGACCACTTTGATAAGTTAAGCTGCCTTGAACTAATACATTGCCTGTTATCGTTGTCATTGGACACTCTGCATAAATACTATTAGCTTTTAAAGTAACTTCATTTGTTGTGACATTGACTGAAGTTGCAGCAAATATATTAATAGAACCTACACAGTTGATTGTTAATTTATTATCCGCATAGCTATAACTAACTGTTGTGCCGTCTGAGTAAACTTTTTTATCTAACGCTAAATCATTACTTGGCTGATTGCTTGTATAAATTGATGGCAATACAATGCCATTATTCAATTCACCACTTGGTGATAAAACCAATACTTGCTCACCAAGTGATGGCGACCACCATGTTTGACAATCACCTGAGCGTTGCGTCATCCATTTAAGCCATGTCGTTAAAATATTACCTGCTTTAATACGCACTCGTGCTTTGATTGGGTCTATTTGTGAAACTGTACCCACTCGAATTAAATTTGATAGCCTTCTTTCTAATTCACCAATACGTTCTAACTCAGTCATGATTAATACTCGAATTTATTTCTACATCTGGGGCTTCACCATTTGCTTCATAAACACTCTCACCACAAGCAAATGGTATAAGAAATTCTATTTTCCAAGACAAATAACCATCAATATCAGGTTGTAAATAGTCAGGTTCATTACTGATAATTTCAGTCTCACCAATTTGATCATGATTAAAGTTATTCCGATGTAAAAATGCACTAATAGAAAATGCTGCATCTCTGATATTAAATTCGGCTAAATCAATATCTTTAAACAATAGATTTAAAGTAAAATGTATTTCCGCCGATAATCGACCATCCGAATATTTCCGTGTGATCTCAAAACTTGAAAGATTTAAGTTAGAGACCCGAGGCGACAGTGCTTCCAAGTTCTGTATCGGCGGATACAGTGACCAGCTTAACTGATCATACCGTTCTTTTAGTTTAGTAAAGATTAATTCCGTTAGCGACCTTGTGTTTTTAATTTCCACTTTAAAACTTCCTCTAATTTTTTAAAAAATGTTTCCCGAAAGTAATAAGGCAGCCTATTTTCAATAATTGCTTGTGCTTTTTTATTAATTTCGATCGCTGGTCGACTCATATCTGTACGCTTTTTAATCTTGCCTGATGGACTAACAAAAGCATTTTCAATTCTGATCCCCTTAACCATCACATCTGATTTTTGTGCTTTCGGTTTACCTAAGCGATCTAACTCAATCGGATTGAGACCAAACCATAGCTTTACGTCATACTTACCCTTGCGATAAAAACCTAAACGCTGCCTAACAAGCTTCTGTTTGATACCAAGCTCTGCGGCAATATCTTTGGCTAATCTACCTCGAACACTCTTTGCTGCACGATTAACTGCTGTTGCTGTATATTTTTCTATATGCTTGCCATCATAGCCTTTCATCTGTGAACTAAATGCGTTTATCTCAAACGTCGAAATCGATATATTCATCGGATGCCTTATAGCCACTTAATGTTGCAATCATAATGCCGTTATCTAAATCTTTAATATTTTCAACGACAAACTTCAGCTCCTTGATTTCAACTAAATCACTAAGCTTAATTTTATCTCGCTTAATGGCCTGAAACTCCAAAATACCTGCATTGTTATTAAATTCTAAATCATGTAGTTGATAGTCCTTTGTGTTACGCTTATGGACTCCAGGTATTTTGTAAACTTTATTAATGAGAATCTCTGTACCCCAATCTTCAAAGTAACAATCCCAAGATTCATAATTTTCCATAACTTAGCTTGCCTTTGCTTTTGATCTTGAACGACCTGATTTTTTATCTTTTTCTTTTGTTTCTTTAGCTTCAGACTCCTTAGATTCTGATTTCTTAGCCTCGTCTTTTTCTTTAAGCAATTTGACATAGTTATGCTCTAGTAAAGATTTAATTAATGACGCATCTCTAACTGAAATAACATCACCTTCATCTCGCGCTTCACTTAAAAAAATAATTGGCTTTAATACTTCAATTTTAACCATCATTATTCTCCTTGATTCACTTGTTTTTGAGCTAAAGCAAAGGACTCTTCTCGTCTAATTGCAAAATCTACATTCTGGCGAGCAACTACCGTTAATACACCTGCTTTCATTTTTGTATAAGGGTCAGTTCTTAAAATTAACCCTGCCCAAAGACCTATGATTAAATCATTAAAATTACCAAAGAAAATATGATCAGATTGAACCTGATTCGTTGCATGCGTTTGATAACCATTAATAGTGCCACCAGTCTCCCAAATCGTTGAGTCTTGATTAAGCTTCTTAGAGGTTGTTTTAGCCTTTCCTTTTAATTTTGGATTAATTAAATAACGCATCGAATTAACATCAGCATTTGAAGTAGCAATTTTTGTTTCAAGCGATACATAATCATCAAATGTTGGCGCATCTTCTAAATATTCATAGACTGGCACACCAGCATTAAATAAGCCTAATGGTTGTTTTGAGTTACCGCCTTGGCCATACAAAGCTGCCGTATCTATACCTAAAGCCATTTGTGCAACTAAATCGTTTCTAACAATTGTTTCAGCATCAGGTGAAGCATTAATCATCATCTCCTCTGTAATATCAAGAAATGCGCCTAGTGTTTTAGGGCTTAACTCAATCAACCCTGTACCAATATGACCTTCATCAACTTCTTCACCTTCATTAACCCAATAAACTTGTGAACCTGCTGTTTGCTTTGGAATTTTAATGTTGCCTTTTAAGCCTGACATGCGCTGAGCTAAAGGAATAACAACTGAACGATTCCGCAACATATCAACAAATGAATTTGACTGTAGCGTTGTTGGCACTAAATTACCACCTTCACCTGAAACTGCAAAATCACGCATCAATACATCCGACGGTATCGCAAAACCTGTGTCATAAATATGGTTATCACGTTTAAAGGCTTCTGATGCCTCAAACTCCATCGCTGCATCTTTTTGCGCTCTTGTGTTAGTTGGCTCAGCCATTGCTCTAACTGCTTTTAAAATCGAATAATTACGAACTTCTTTATTGTTCATACCAATCGCTGTAGATTCAATTTGATTTTCTTGAGTCTCTTTGCGACGATTAGCCAATAGGACATTATTAGCCATTTGCTTATACATATCTCGTTCAAATTTATCAAATGAACTACCATCTTTTACATAGCTTCTTGCAAACTCTGTCATCTTATTTTCATCAGCTAATTTATAAATAGCATCAGTACGCTCTCTTTCTTCCTTTTGGCCTTCTTCATAAGATTTGACCACTTCTTTTGATCTTTCATCTGACATAACTAACTCCTTACGATTACTTGTTATTTGATACTGACTAAAATCTTCGTTTAAACTTCTACCTACACCAACTGAGGTATCAGCAGGCACAGGTGCAAAAGAAATTTCAAATGGCAACCACCGTGTGACAAATAAAGTCATAGCCTCTTGACTAAATTTTGTTTCATTAACATGATAGCCAACCGATATATTGCGAATGATGCCATCTTTGACATCCTTATAGACTTCATCACCAAACCCCTGTTTAGAAAAGCGAACCTTGGCATAGCCTTTTTCATCTCTAATCCAGACATCTTCAATCACACCAATCTGACGATTCCAATCATGATTAAATAAAAGTGGCGCACCATTTTTAAGGCGACTGAAATCAACATTTTCATTTTCATGCAATAAAACTTCATCCACATCATTCCAGCGTGCAACAGGACTTGTAGATGAAAATGATAAAATTAAAGTTCTATCTTCATCATTGTTTTGATTATCCTCAGCTCGATACTCAAATACCGCTGAGCGTTTAAATATTTTACTCTTCGTCATCTTTTCCATCGTCGTCTTCTGCCTTATCTTCTTCTAATGACATCTGCAATGTACCTAATAAGTAACTAATATATTCAGGGCTGGTCTCGTTACAGATTTTAAATTGGTTAGCATCTTGTAAGATTTCGCTATCAACTTTATCAATATCCATACCTTGCTCTGTAACAATTTGCTTTCTGGATTTAAGGAAATTTTTAAGTAGAATCTCTAATGCTTTGGCTTCTTTCTGAGGGTCTATCGAAGACCAACTTCTTGGTATGTAATGGGCTAATTTCAAACCTTGATAACGATTATCTGAACAAACAAGTCTGCCACTTAACCTTTCAACTTCTAGCCATGCTCGATAAATAGGACGAATTAAACAGCTAATCATATGCTGTTGAACCATAGACCACGCATTACGTTCAGCTAATGCACCTTGTCGAGCAGATGAATAAGAAACACCTTTTAAATCATTAGCTAGAGATACATACGATACGCCATAACCTAATGAACCTGAAATCGCCTGTAAAATACTTGTCTTAAATGGTGCATAATCACCACTTGGAAAGGCTGGATCAAAACCATCAAATTGATAACCAGGCGGTAGCTCAAACATGCCTGAACCTTCATATTTATGTATCTCTGGCGTATCATCTGACTCAGGTGTATCTTCATCTTTCCTAAAAAATCCTAAAAACTTTGCACCTGTTTTTGCATGATCAACGGCTGCTGTTTCAAACTCTTTTAATAGATGAAGCCTTATCATTGGCGTAATAAACCATGAAATACCCCTCATCTGGCCAATGTAATCGGTTAAATAGCCATGTACGACATGCTCTGCTTTATAACGAACCGTCTCATTGGCATTATTTTTTTTGAAATGATAGGCTAAAGGCTTACCTAATGTATCAACCTCAATACCATTTAATATCTTACGGCCATTACCTAAATCAATATTTTTTGATGGGTCTAATCTTGATGCGTCAATTAACTGCAACTTAAGCTGGTTATCGTCATCAATATGCTTAATTAAGAAAAATTCACCATCTCGAATCATTGATTTTAAAGCTAATATCTGAACATCAACAAAGCTTAATCGACCACTAACATCGCAAACCTCTGACCATTGTTTAAACCGACCTTCTACATCTAAATTAAGCTCTTTAGAATTACTTTGACATTGAACATTAATACCTTTTTGTCCAATCACATTGACACAGGCTAACGATACAAAATGCTTAGGATAATCGCTATTGTTATAAGCTTGCCTTGCCCTTGATACAATCGTATACCAACTGCTTGAAATAACATCATTGATATCAGAATTAGAAACATACAGATTATTTATATCACTCATTAACTGCGAATCAACTGCATCAAACCCCCGATAAATCCTACGATTTAAGATAACTTGTGATTTAGATGATTTTTTTCTAAAGAAGCTTGGCAATTTCATCGAATAAACACTCCTTTACCTAAAATAGAAGTGTTTTTTCCATCAACTTTTATTTGACATTGTTTAAGTTGATCTTTGCAATGGGATAAATTAGCACGTAATTCAGGAATGGATGTATAAGCCATTTTTGTGCCATTTTGCTCATAATTATCGATGTGAGCATTATCTAATCGTTTAGATAGTGCAATTCGAGCTTTTTCTACTTTTTCTTGCCAATAAGCCAACTCTTCTTCTTCGTTAGTCATTAAATAGTCTCTTTTATTTCTCTGAAATCAGTATAAAATAGAGAAGCCTTGAATAATGGATAAACTAATAAAGGCTATATGTATGAAACAATTATTTAATGTTTATTGTGATGAGTCTTGTCACTTAGAAAATGATGCCCAAAAGATAATGGTTTTAGGTGCTATATGGCTACCTAAAAATGAACGCATTAATGTTACCAATGACTTGAAACAAATTAAAAAAAAGCATAACTTAAATAGGAAATTTGAAGTAAAATGGACAAAAATAAGTCCAGCAAAAATCCAATTTTACATAGACTATATTAACTATTTTTTCGAAAATGATAATCTTAACTTTAGAGTGATTGTATGTGAAAAAACTAATTTAAATCACAATACTTTTAGGCAAACACATGATGAATGGTATTACAAAATGTATTTTACTATGCTTAAAAATATTTTTGACCCAGAGTCTTCTTATAATGTCTACATAGATATTAAAGATACTCTTGGACAAGCTAAAGTTGAAAAATTACACAACGTTCTCTCTAATAATATTTATGATTTTTCTAAAGAAATTATTTGTAAACTTCAACAGGTACATTCACATGAATCTGAAATTTTACAATTGGCTGATATATTAATTGGCGCTGTTTCTTATTTTCACCGAGGTTTTAACTCTAGCACAGCAAAAAACACATTGGTTAAATGTATACAAGACAAAAGTCGATATAACCTAATTAAAAATACTCTACCACAGGCTAAAAAGTTTAACCTATTTATTTGGAAAGGAGAAACTGATTGTCAAATTTAATACAATGGCTACCAAAATTAGAAGAGCTTTCTGAATATAATGGTCAGTATACAGTTTATATTGAAGCTATATACCAAATTTTTTATCGTGATTTTGTCGAGTCTAAACCTATATTTCAAGGAACTAAATTAGGTTTAAAAAGATACCCCCTCTCTCAAGGAAAAGAAGCTACTTTCTGGCATATGGTAACTGAAGGAAATATAGAAAATGAACGCTTGATAGATTTCAGAAGAGCTGAAAGAATACGCTGGCCTAAACCTATAATTGAAAACTCAAATAGTGATAATATAATCAAAATTTGGACAGAGCATAGAAATTCAGAAGAACGCATCCATTTATGGTTATATGACGTGGCCTATCTAATAGTATTAAATAAACGTAAAGGTTACATATTGCCTTGGACAGCATTCCCAGTTAAGTATAATCATCAAAAAATTAAATATGAAAAACGATGGAAAAAGTATAAAAATCTTTAAGCTGGCCTCGCCTGATTAAGGCGGTGCCGTAACTCTTTCTACACGTGGCAGATGAGATACTGATAATCATAGCTGAATTTTTCCAAAAAAACAAGATTGACTTTAAATTCAATTTTAAACATCATAATAAATGAAAACAAAATAGCCATATATATCATTATATTGTAAACTTCTTATACTCTTTTTTCTTTTTAATTTCTTTATTATCAATAATACGCTTTTGTCTTAATTTAACATTAACATTTGATATTTTTAGTGCAGCATAAGCATAAAGATAGGTATCTAATGCCTCATTTCTACCATTATACCGCGTATTAACCCAATGATAACCGCGCTTATTTTTTAAGGGTTTTCTTTTTTCTGCTGTTAACTGCTCAAAGTATTCTAAATCACAAATATCTTTTCGAAAATGAATAAAACCTGCACCATAATTTTCAATTCGTAAACGACTATATAAAATGTTTTTACCTTCATTTGTACCCAACATATAAAGATTAACTTTACGCCTGCCTTTACCTGTCTTTTTACGACTGGGTGCTGTAGTAAATGGATAATCACCACCTCGGCCTTTGATTGCATAAGGTCTGCCTAATGGTCGTTTTAATACATAATCATAAGCAATTGATGTTGTATTATCTGTACCACCTGTATCTAAGCAGGCAAAATCAATACTCATCATAAAGCCTGACTCATGCTTGTATTGTCGCTTTAGAGCATCGGTTAAATCATTCCATACTTGCATCTCTGCTGGCGAACCTGTTAATACTCGATAATCCATAACATAAGCTTCTTCACCATCTGCCCATGCAATAACCTGCATTTCAATACGATCTTGTTGTACATCAATGCCAGCTGTTAATAAACCACAATTTAAAGGCACAAGATGATAATCTTCTACACGTTCAATTAAATGACCACTTTCAACTTGTTCTACTTCTTCATCCCAAGTCTTAGCTAATGAAACATTCATAAATGATTGTAGGTCGCCTGTTTGCTTTTTCTCTATATATGATTTAACAATATCAACAAAACGTCTAAATGGTGAGTACAGCTCATTAAGATGAAAGCTTGCATGACCATAGAAGCCACCTGTTGCCACCCACTTACCTTTTCTTAACATGCTTAACTTATCTGCATCTGTGATAACACAACCACAACAAGGGCAACTATAAACAACACTACTTATATCTAATTTGCCATTTCCATCCTCTTGCCAGCTTATTTGCTCCCATTCTAAGGTTTGATATTCATCACAATGAATACAAGATAAATTAAAATAGCGTTGATCACCTTCTAAAAAACTCTTTTCAATAAAACAAGCATCTTTTATCGTTGGAGTACTAGTTAAAAATAACTTTCGCTGACTACCAAAGGTTGCTGCACGTTGCCAAATCAAATTAACAGGATGACCTTCTGATGTATATTCATAAGAGCTTACTTCATCGCAAAATATTTTTGGTGCTGATCGACCACGCATCGTTGCCGGTGATCCTGACCAACTAAAAATCAAAAAGCCACCATGATAAGCTTTCATTTTTTGGTTATTAACACCATTTCTGCCTCTAGGTTTAGCGATTGTATTTTGTAATGCTGGGGTATGATCTACCATTGGATTAAATTTAGTTTCAAGCCATGTCTTTAAATCACCTTCCGTCGGCTGCATCATCATCTGAGAACATGGATCATGGTGAATATGATAGCCAATAATTGAGCTAATCATCTCAGTTTTACCCAACTGAGCACCCCACATTAACGTAACTTTTTCTACTCTTGGGTCATTGGCTATGTTTAAGACTTCTTCTTGATATGAAAAAGTTTTCCACTTTCCAGGCATTGCACTATTACCTGCTGGAATATATCGATAACTCTCTGCCCATTCACTAATGGTTAAATCTTTTGGTGGCCTTAAATAAGAACAAGCACTATCAAGCTTTTGTTTCAGTAGCTTCTTCGTCATCTACAAGCCTATCTAGTGTATCTTTCATTCCATCTGTGATTGAGTAAAGTGCATCTTTAATTTCAATACGAATAATTTGCTTAATTTTGGTTGAGTCGGTCTCACCAACCAAATATGGTTCACATCGATCTGAAACCGCTAAGAGCTTGTTTTTGATTTCGCTAAATACACCCACTAGAACATCAAAGACATCATCTGCTAATAATGTTTTTTTCTTTGCTAACTCTGCATCAATTTCTTCCTTATCAGCTTGTGCTTTTAAGAGCCTAACCTTTTCCTTTTTAATTAAAATATTTAAATCATCATGACTGTAATTTTTTTCTAAATCCTTAGAGCCAAGCGTAATATAGCAGATATAGTTTTGAATATTTTTAACTAATGGATATTTTCCTCGCTCTGACTTTTCAATCACTTTTTCTTGTGTAAGTTGTTGGATTCGTCTTGGTGAGACCATCAAAATCTCTGCCAATTCTTTCACTTTTACATCTAAATTCATTAAATTTTCACCTCCAAAAAGCGAAACCGAAATGATTTTTTTTGGTTATTCAGAAGTTAAATTAAGCGGGTGTATGACCCCCTCCGAGTTTACGCCCAAAAGTACCTTTTTTATTCTCACTCAAATAAATCTTGTTGTTTAAACGCATTATCAACGCCACTAGCAATATAACTATCATCTGTTCTTACCTTATACATATAACGTATGGTTCGTGGCTTAAGCCCAAAGCAAAATGCAATTTCTTCTTCTGTAAACTCTTTAGATAAAGCCTTTACCATCTTGCTTCTAAGTTTAATTAGATCACTTTCGACATAGTCAACTGGACGTAAACGTTCGCCCCCAAAATCATTAATCAAAATTTTCAATACCTCTTCTGGTATGATCTTTGATAAAACTGATTTATCATCGTACTTAGATGGCACACTGACACGATCAGTTTCATTTAATTTAAGATACTCGATGATATTCTTGGTATGCTCCATTCCAATAGATTCGATCATTCGCCTGTAGAATACATTGCCGTTCATCTAATCTCTCCATCAATGGTTTACTCTTATACAAAAAGTGATTTAATGTTTCATTGAAATAGTCATCTGTAATAGTATCAGTTCGTATTGTTGAGCTGAGTTCAATTAAAATGCATTCTTCTGGCTTTAACCCTTTTTTATAAAGCTTATTTATCCTAGATTCTCTTAAATTTAAAGCTCTACATGCCTGTGCTATTGATTTATAGTTAATACCGTTAACTGTAACTGGTATTGCTTTTCCCTTTAACTTATTTGATTCTTTGTTCATTAACAATCGTTCTGCTGCTAATACATAACGATCGCCCCCATCGTCATAATTAAGCTTTTTATTAAATTGATCCCGACTAAATCCATGCTCAGTTAAAAATGCTTTAATACTTAAATAACTCTTACCTTTAACTTCAATTGATTTATTCAAAATAACTCTCCTTAACTGATATCTACACGCTTTAAACGCCAACGATGTTTTGGCTTGTCATAACCCCATACTTCAATACGCCATCCAGCTTTTCTTAAGTCATTAATTACATCACTATCAGCTATTTTTTTAATTCTTGATGCTATGTTATTTCTTGATGTAATTTGTATACCTAATGTCTCACTATTACCTACTGCTAAAACATCAATAATGCCAAATAAATCATGCTTACGTTTAGAAAAACCACACCAACGTTCAACAACTTGACAGCTATATTCATTTGCTTTTAATTCCTTTAGTGCTAGTTGGTTGTAGTTTGTCACTTAATTTAACCTAGAAAATAAATCTATATCTAAGCATATTAGTTAAATAACTTGGGAGCTGGATAACCTAATAAAAAATAAAATACTTTTCTCAAAATTTTATAATTTACTTACCTGAACAGGTCATTTTACTTTTCATCAAATTGAATAATTTACCCTGCCAAGATTGCTTTAATAGTTTTTTAAGCTCATTATTAAATTCTTCTTTAATATCATTAATATTTCTAAGAATATCATTGCTATAAGTGTTACTTGGCATAGAAAAATCATGCCTGCAATGCCTCCTAAAAATTTTAAGAAAATCATCATCCAAAATAATATAGTTTCTAAAATGTTCTGGAATGTTATTGAGGTCAAATCCTACCGAACCTAATAAGTTTAGATATAGCCCACTAAATTCTTCAAATTTATCATACAAATTAATATAACTATCTCTATCAAAATAAATCTGCATCACATTTTTATGTCCTCTAAATTCGCTATATGTTTTAATATTTTTTCTAAGAACTTCTCTTCGAAATTTATGGATACGTTCTTTTAAAGAAGGATCATCGTCGATATTAATATCAGTTGTTCTCATCAGAGATAAATTTGGTTTATACAAATCAATTAAAATATCATATACCTCAATATATTTTAGATAAAATTCTTCATAAATTTTTAATTTACGGCTTAGAGTGACCTCTTGCCCCCATTTGAAATATAATCTTATTGCACAAAGTGCTGCGAAAATAGTAACTATATTTACAGCAAAAGTTAACCACCACATAAACTCTCCATTTTCACACATGAAAATCTTCCATATTATAAACTTAACAATATATTTTAATAACCTTTCTCACTCAATTCAGATTGCAATATCAAACCAAAGTGATGTGGTTTAACATGTAATGCTTCTAGCGATGTTTCTGTCATCTCACTAATCAAAAATAAACCATAACTAAGCGATAATTTATCCATCTTATAAGCACCATTTATTGCATCTCTTAACTCATCAACTTTTTTAAATTGTCTGTTATCTAGTAGGTATTCAATCGCTGAATTTAGCATTCGATTTAAAAAGCTCATTAATCCTACTTCAACATTAAAATTAAACTGTTCCATTGAATCATACTCCCTATTTAATTTTGTCTATCATTAACTTGATTATCAACAAGTGTATAAATCGCATAATGCTTATCACTTTTTGATAACTCAGTTTTAATCTCAATACCTTGGCTTCTTAAGTCATAAATTCTTGCACCAAGGCGTAAACATCCATATTCATTTAAAGCTTCAAGTGGAGTAATACTGCCATGACGTTTTAAGTGATTTAAAATTGCTTCTGATTGTTGCATTGTTAATCTCCTTCTAACAGCTATTTCAATTCACCTTTTTTATGCATATCAACCCACTTCTCAATATCTTCTCTAGGCCAAAACACTCGATTTCCTAATGTCTTTCTATCTGGAAATAAGCCCATTTTAATATGCTTGTAAATCCAGTCAGGCTGTCGATTGATAATTGCCGCAACATCACGTACTGAAAGCATTTCTTTTTTAACCCCTGTTGTTCCCCTTGCTGTTTCAAGCTTTTTAACTTTATCAGCCAAGTATTCAACCATTTGTGTTAGGCGTGTAATATTTTGATTTATTGGCTCTACCTCTGATGATACAACTCCACGAAAAGCATCTTCAAAACTCATGACTAACCTCCTACAACTTGAAACTGTCTTCTATCGCGCCCAGTAAACTTCATAACAACACCACCATCTAGTAACCTAGACATAACACGCTGACCTGCTCGTTGTTCTAATTTATCTCGGCTTAGATTTGAAATAATCGCTGTGGGTAACATTTCTTCATAACGTTCATTTATTACATCATACAACTGTAGATTATCTGATTCTGTACCTCTGTTTAGGTCAAACTCATCGATCACTAAAAAGTCAAGCTTAAGATATTCCTGTTTAATTTGCCTTTCAGTTTTTAAACTGTTTGATGAGTAAGTTTCATTGATACTGCTTATCAAGTTATAAGAGGTTATTATTTTAACTTTTGCAGCATAACGTTTTATTAAATCTCGCATGATGCTAATGGCTAGATAATTTTTACCTGAACCTGTACCACCATGCATAACAATATTTCTGCCATTTTTCTTCATAAGTTCAAAGGTAATGGCATAGTTTTTAGCTAGTTGAAAGTTAATTTTGTCATTATGATCTTGTGGTTTAAAATTCTCAAAACAAGCGCTTTCAAAACGATTTTTAATGCCTGATTGAGCTAGTAATGTAGGTAATTGATATGCCTTATCTTGTGCTTCTCGTTTTTCAGCATCACATAGTGAACAACTGTAAAGATAACCAATGTCATGTTTATCACAATGCTGTTTTCTTTTATCAGATTTAAGTTTAATTTCACTTACTCTTGATAGTAAAGCATCTGACAAATTCATCATGCTACACCTCCTTGTTGACTATCCTTTTCAATATCTTCATAAAAATTATCACCAAATATAGCTTTTACAGTTGCTTCATTTCTAGCATCTGCTTCGTCATCTGACATACTCCAATTTGGATCAAGCATGGCATTAACTTTTGTTTTTGACTCATTAAGGGGTTTATTTTGATTAAACTGCTTTCGACGTCTATACCAATTGTTAATCGTTGACTTCCAACACTTCATTTTACTCTTAGCAATCATCCAGCCATTTGATTCATAGTGATCGTAAAAATAATCGATATCAAAGTCATGAAAGCTTTTTTCATTAACGTAAGTTTTAATTTCATCTATCGTTGGTTTTACAAAATGAGTTTTTTCTTTTTTTATATTTTTTCTTTTATCTATATTTATATATTGATGGTTATATGATGGTTTGGGTGTTATTTTCGAACTACCTCCGTGTGAAAATCGAACTACCTCTGTATCTATTTTCGAACCACCCCTGTGTAAATTTCGAACTAGCTCTATATCGATTTCAGAACTAGTGTTATTTTCACACTGGTTTGATTCTCGAACTACTAAGCAATAACAATTTTGACCATTATTTGATACAGATGGGATATGACTTTGTTGTTCTACAGAATCAATTAATTTTAATTCCTGTAATTCCAATAAAGCCTTATAAACTGTTGATCTTGAGCAACTACATTTCTTCTCTAAGGTTGAATAACTGGGATAGGCAACAAAATTATCATTTGCAAAATCAGCTAATGCTAAAAGAACAAGCTTAGTTGATGATTTTTTGATAGTTTGTGAAAACGCCCAGTTTAGTGCTTCTACTGACATAAATTAGACTCCTTGTTTTTTACCAATTAAGCCGGGTGGTTGGTAACCTCAAACAAGTAAGGTCGGCGCTATTTCCCTTTCGAGTTTTGTATTTACGCCACCACCCGACAACTCGATAAAATCGAAAAAGCCATGATGATAAAACACTGACACCATTTAACGCATGATTACGCTTGTTTTTGCAGGTTACCACACCCGACATTGATGATTCTAGCATGCTAAAACTATTTATCAAGAACATATGACATCCTTTTTCATTTCTGTTGATATTCAAAATAAAGTGACCATCAATTAGTAGAAGATAACATACTTGTAATTCTACTAACCCAACTATAGAATTGATGACATCTGACAACAAATTTATTAGGAATGGTGACATTTGTCAACATAATTATTCATGACTGCATTAAAAGTTAATAAACACATTATTTTTTTTAGAAATTTAGATTATTTAATTGAAAACTCTACCAATATTAAAAATATATCATCATTATCAAGGGTTATTGGATGTGATAGATCTGCATTTGTAAAAGCTAGAGAGCGTCAATCATTACCAAAAGTCGATATTGTGGAATCTTGTGCAAAAGTATTTGATGTTACAATGGAATCTATCCTTAATGACGATATTAAAAAGTTATGTAAATGCAAAAAGCTACATGTTCTAGACTCTATAACTGGAAAAACTATTGCTATCGAATCGCATGAGTTTGGATTTGTTTGCAATACTGCATTTAGATTTCCATCTGAACTCCCATCTTTCAAAGAAAAGATTGTCTATGTACAAACAAAACCAATATATAATGATTTTTCCAAAGTTGTTGTAGAAAATAACTCTTCATATTCAATTAAAATTATCCGCATAATTGATGATGACTATTATTTTACAACCTCTGATAATTTAACTTCCCTAGACTCTTTGGGAAACAAATCAATTGTCGGTGAAATCATAAAAACAATATATAAAATGGATTATTAGCATTTATGTTATTTGATAGATTAATACCTAACAACTCTGATGAAACACCATTTATCAATGAAAAAGACATTTATGCCTATATCATTTGTGTTTTAATCGGTGTATTTATTATGATTTTATGTGACATATTTGCATTTAAAATTGTTAATTTTTTTGGTATGCCGATGGTTATGTCTGGCTTATTATTTCCGCTAGCATTATTAATTAGTGATATCATTTCAGAAAGATGGGGTATCAGACACTCTCTAATTTTTATGTGTATTGTCACGATATTTGGTGTTTTTACCAACATTATTTTATGGCTAATATCCACTATCCCTGGGGAAAATTCTGAAGTATGGTCAAATGCTTTTAAATTAAACTGGATCGTAATATTTTCTACTTTTTTTAGCATATCAATTTCATTTAGCTTTAACGCTTATGCTATAAACTTTTTCAAAAAAACAATTTATAGCATTTCATTTATAGGCATTTATGTACGAGATACATTGTGTAATTTTATCTCAAAGTTTTTATTAATTTTTATAGCATATAATATTACGTTTTTTAACCAGATATCGTTTATACAAATAATGGAATTAGTAATTGCTACTTTAATCTTTAAAGTAATAGTTGGTCTAATTATAAATACGCTTATACCTAGCATTTTAAACTCAATGAAACACCAAATTGGAGTATGACAAATGATTTTTATTTCTGACTCTCATGTAAGCCAAAATAATCTCAGAAGCATAAATACTTATGATACATTTAAACTTGTTATCTCTAAAATAAATAATATGCCAGACAAGAATATTATTTTTCTAGGTGATAATGTACAAGATGGCATAAGTCAAAATTACGATTTACTATTCAACCAAATAAACCTTATTGAAAATAAAAACATTTATATGATTGCAGGTAATCATGATGATAAAGACTTATTAAAAAACTACTGCAGTAAATATAATATTATTTACTGCTTCAACACACCAAAAGTTATAGACAATCAACAATATTATTTTTTAGACTCTAATGTGAAAAATGAAGACTATGGTACAGTAGAGCAAACATCTTTAGATAAACTAGAAAAATACCTTAATGAAGCAGTATCTAATCAGGTTATTGTATGCATGCACCACCATGCACACCCAACTAATGACTTAATGGATAACTACATCATTAAAAACAATGATGAAGTGCTTGGTTTATTTCAAAAATATAGCCATAAAATTAAATATGTAATTTCAGGGCATACTCATAAATTCAATAACTACAATTATAATGGCGTGAAATATTATCATGCCCCATCATCAGCATTTCTTTTTAACTTTTTAGACAAAAAAAATACCTTAAGTGTCGAATTTATTAAGAAAGCTAGCCTATTAACATATAATCAAAATATGGAGCTTATTTTATGTTAATAAGATATTTTAAAAAAAACATGTTCAATATACAAAATAAAAGAAACGCCGTGAACTTTAGAAGCATAAAAGGTAAGCTTTATTGTGATTTTATAAAAGTTGGAACTCACCAAGTACTTAAGCTTGTAGATGTTAAAAAATTTTTGACTTCTAACAAATACGCATACCACTTACTCACTAAAATATCATATCAGGAATGTTATAAAAGACTAATTCAACATGAGTCTAACCATAAAAATATAGAATCCCTTGAGCTTTCAAACAATCGCTTAACATTACAGCACAATAACAATATAACAGTCATTGATATTATGAACTATAACGGTGAATATGATGATTTAATTACCCCTGCAATCGCAAGACTAATTGAAAAAGAAAAGTTTTTAAATGTGTCTTTACAAAGCTCTACGTCAAACCTTATACAAAAAAGAACATCATTATCTTTAGTGCAAAACTAATTATGATATTGAAATCAAGCTATAAGGACAATTTATCTACGTTATTTTTATACCTCGCAATTTCAGCAATTATAACTTTGATGACAACATTTACCTATCAAAATAACAAGGAATACAACCGTGGAAAAAATCTTACTAATGGGAAACCCATTGCTCTATCAACAGTCTGAGATTATTACTGAGATTGATGATGGTATATACGATATTATTAACAAACTCATCATCACGATGAAGGAAAGCAAAGGTGTTGGTATTGCCGCACCTCAAATAGGCATACTCAAACGAATTATTATTTTTGGCTTTGGTGATAATAGTAGATACCCAAATGAAGAAATCATACCAATTACCCCTTTAATTAACCCTGAATTTAAACCTTTATCTGATGAAACTGAGATTGGCATTGAAGGTTGTCTTAGTGTCCCAGAATTAAGAGCGCCTGTTTCCAGATATACTAAGATTAAATACCAAGGCCTTGATCAGCATGGTAATCATATAAATGATATTGCCACAGGGTTTAAAGCGCGTATTATTCAACATGAAATTGATCACCTCAATGGCATTTTGTTTCCATTAAGAGTAGATGAGATGAGAAGTATGTACTTTGAACAAAGTACTCTGTCTAAATAATAAACTATACTTCTTCTAAATCAGAAAGAAATTCATTAACTTTATCTGCTAATTTCAGACATTCCTCAATTAAATTATATAATTCATTTTCATTAATTTCAATTTTCTCTTTGTCTTTTTTATGCCCCATTCTATGGACACAATGATGCCTTTTTTTAACAACCTCTATTAACCAACGAACATCTACATCTGTAAATTTATAATCTAAAAGTTTTCACACTACAGGACAGTAATAGCTTAAGTTATTGATTTTAAATTGAACTTATGCAATTTTATAATTGCGAAAAAATAAAAAAGAACGAGTCCAATGAAAGCCATCAAACAACTACAGCTATTACTAGG
>JAKJJU010000003.1 GCA_021713295.1 Thiotrichales bacterium 19S3-11 | reverse complement strand
TTGAGCATTACTGGCATAAAGTTAAAACAGCAATTAGAAAAAAAATGAGATATATTAAAACAACCTTAGCTGATGCTATGGAAATAGTGCTAGATAAATTAACTATTTATTAGTGGGTGGTGCTATATTTGTCAATCTGTTTTTTCAAAGTAACAGCTAAAGAAAAAAGTAAAATGATACTTGCGTTGATTTTAATGAGTGAGGCAATCATCTTCCAAATTCTCTATGAACAAATGCAAACATCAATCAATTTTTTCGCAATTAATAATGTGAAGCATACGTTATTAGGTTTCAATGTAGAAGCGCAAAGTTTTCAGGCGTTAAATCCATTTTGGATTATCCTACTAAGCCCTATTTTATCTTATTTTTACATCTGGCTAAAAAAGAAAAATATCATCTATAACATCTATAATAAATTTGCCTCTGGTATGTTGTTATGTGGCTTGGCATTTATTGTGTTATATCTCTCAAAATTTCTTTCATCGGATCAAGGCATCGTATCCTCTTGGTGGCTGGTATTAAGTTACTTCTTACAATCTACAGGTGAATTAATGATTTCAGCATTAGGTGTTGCTATGGTTGCTGAGCTTGTCCCTGCTATTATTAGTGGATTTACCATGGGTATGTGGTTTATGTTTCTATCGGTGGGTAATCTTTTAGGGGGATATGTTGCATCAACAATGGGATTACCCGAAGGAAAAATTTCCAGTCATTATTCTCTAACTGTTTATACCTCTGTTTTTTTCTATATTGGTCTTATTGCTATTGTTGTCTCAGCAATTATGTTTTATACCAGTAAATATAAAAAGCGGATGATTTAGGATTATAGATGTTGAGAATAACTTTCCCCCTCTGGTTTTGCTTGACTTGAAAAAAGAGAAGGTGGCTGTTTTTCTTGATTTAATTCTCGAATAAATAAATCTCTATGTCCTTTTAAAAAAACATGTTGATTAATTAAATCTTCTCTTTGCTTAACTGAAACCCCTTGGGGATTATCTAATTTCAAATTATTAGCAATTTTCTCAACCATAGCTACCTCAATCTCATGCCAAGATTTGCTGCATTGAACTGTTTTATTGCTATTAGGGCTAAATCTAGTAAAGCGACTATAAGGACCAGAAACTTTATCTACTAAATATTTTTTGTGAATGCTTTCTCTATTGGTAAGCGTATCATGTAATTTAAAAATATCTTCATTAGAAACACCACCTTTCAAATAGTCTTTAATATGGCTATATATACTTTCCCTATTATCTTTACGAGCAGACGTCTCCAAAGATAGTTCTAAACCTACACCATAGTGAAAGGGACTAGAGGAACCAACCGGAAAATCAATAAGTGGTGGGGAGTCATATTTTGACGGTGAACCGCTATCACTTAAAGAAGAATCATCTAAAGAGCTAGAACTACTTATACTATGTTGCGACTGTGCTTGTAATTCTGATACTTTTTCTATTAATTCACCTGCCTTCTCTTGAGCTTTTTTCAACGTAGCTGCTGCATCATCAAAACCATGACGAGCAGCATTTAAATCTTCCATTACACCGTTAACAGCGTCAGGGCCCACTAGCCTTTCTAATATTTCAATTCTAGACGCTATTTCATCCAAACTTTGCCGGCAGCCATGTGTATGTACAGAACCATGAAGTTCATCCTTATATTGCCCATTTAAAAGCTCATTAATACTTTCAATCTCTTTTCCTATATCTTCTAATTTCACACCACCTTCAGTTAACTTTCTGCTACATTCATCTACTTCTTCTGAGTTTCGGTCTACCATTTTTTTTGATAATGCTATTTTAGCTTTTAATTTTTGTAATTCACTTTGTATATTTTCAATTTCTGCAAATGCTTGTTTTTCAGCTTTAGCAATATTATCAGAAAATGACTGATGTAAACTCTGACAGCTCTTATCTAATAGACTATTTTGATTAAGACGATGCTCGATAGCTGAATCTTTAAGTGCTTGTTGTTTTATCTCGCCTAACTCACGCTCAATTATTTTAAAATCAGCTTGTAACTTTTGAATATTCTCACGACACTCTTTAGCCCTGTCAATGCCCTTGATTGAATATTCACCATCTGCATCTACTTCAACAGAACAACCAAGACGAGAATAAGGCTCCTCTTTAAGCATATCACTTATTCTACGCATTAACTTAAGACTAGAAGGTTCATTTAAAAGAAAAGTTGTATTGTCTTTATCTTTTTTACATGCCGCTAGAATAGTATTTATTGCAGCTATAAAGTCAAAATTAGGTTGGTCAATTGTCTGTTTTTTCAGGCTATCAAAAGCTTTGTCACTAGTTGGGTCTATTACTAAGTTAGTAAAGTTTGCTAAGTTTTGAAATATATTTTTATACTTTTCATATCCATCTGCACTTCCATCTTTTCTATGGGCACTTAAACCATCTCGACCTGAGTAATAATCAAGGATAATATGATGCAAAAACTCAACTTGTAACTTTTGTTGAGATGATAAACGTTCGTTTTCTTGATCTTGTTGCAGCATATTGACTTTACGAGCTTCACTATATTTCCTAGAAAAATCACTATCAATAGATTGTTTGTTTAATATCTCGTCACTGTTAAGCTGCTCTATCCCCTCAGAAACACTCTGTTTAAATTCACTATCACCAATTACATCAGTAATTTTTCCTAATGCTTGAGCCCTTAAGTTATTTTGTTCTTCTAATGAAAAACCTTTTATATCACCAAGAAAGCGACTGACTATGTCAAATTTAGATTGGGCCTCAAATTTGGCTTCACCATAGACGACTTTAACTACGAGCTGAAATAAGATAAGATCTTCTCGGTTACAATCTGCTAACTGTTTCCTAGCTTCTGTCTCATCATGATTAAGTTCACCAAATACAGAACCTAGCAATTCTAACAATTGATTGCGAACTTCTAGCTGCTTTTCATAACTTAATTCATTAAAATTTTGCATTTTTCCATTTTGGAAAAACTTTGATAATGCCTCAATTCTATCTTTAACCATCTTGCAACCTCCAAAATTAAACTCAATTAATAGCAGTCAGAAAAGCTCTAAAGTTTCCTAACCCCACAATCGATTATTACTTTAGTATAAAAATAAATACAATAGTTAATAAAATTATTTTGTAACCGTTTTTTCGGTGTTAGTCATTAACTACTTTACTTTAAAGTGATATTTTTGAAACATTATAAATTTAAAATATTAAAAAATCAATCCTATTTAGCAATTATTTATTACTATTATTTTATTTATTTATTTAATGTGGTGTTTTTAATTTGTTGTGAAATTCGCTCAATTGATAACTCAAGAAAGGATAATTGAGGTAACTTTACTTGATCACCTGATTTAACTGGCTGTATTTCATCCTTAATAGTCTGAATAGCCAAGTTAGGCTTTTGGTGTTCATCTAAGGGTGTTTGATAGGCCTCAGATACGTTTATTTGTACTTGAAGAATTAGATTACGCGGGGTTTGCTGAAGTGTTTGAATACTCATTTTTAGCATTTCACGCTCTTCCAACTTCCCTGAAGCTCTAAATAAAGCAAGGCGATTTTGATACTCGTGCTTCAAAGTATCTGCTTCTAGTGCATAAGTATATACAATACCTTCTCTAGCATTACCCGATAGTACCTCCATTTTAAGCTCAGCTTTATATTGATTAACTTCTGCACATAGACTATCTGCAATACTGCCACATTGTCGCGAACTAAAACGGTTATAATAATTAATACATGCGTTAAATATAGTAGTTAAGGCATTTTGAAAGTTAAAGTTATCGAGTTGATACTTAGGCTTTAGTCGTGGAATTCCATAATTATAATCAAGGTATTGACCAAATATTCGCTCAACGTCTTTTTGATTATGCTTTTTTATGCCTGAATAATCGCTGAATTGATTGCTACCATGACAATACAGATATGCAATAGACTCTAAAATTTGTTTTTGTAAATTAAAGCGTTGCTCTCTTTGTGTTTTCAGCATAGAAATTGCGAGTTCATCACTATCTATAAATGAAATTTTTTGCTCTAATTCAAGCTGTTGGCTTTGTATATTTCTTAATTCATGTAAAAAATCGATAGGCTTAATCAGATCAACATCAAGATGAAACTCATGTTTGATCTTATGTAGCGCTTTAAGTTGCAAATTAAGTCGTTCATCCTCTGGAAACCCTGTTACTAATTTATTCATAAACTCAGAAATAAAACGCTCTAGCTGTGGGTGATTAAATTTAAAAATACAGCTTAATACAACCTCAAAATAAATAATCGCTTCAAAGTTTAATCTACCCACACACTGGCGATTAACATCCTCTTCATAGAAGTCATCAATGTTTCGTTTAAGGTAATCTATATTCGGCTGTTGAATATGATCACTTAAAAAATAACTATCAGTAATCACTGTGTTTAAATGATCTAAAAATCGCACCAAATCACGTTGAATTAGTTGATTTAATAACGCTAAATTAGAGTTTGCATTTGCTTTTTCTAACGTTTGCATCATCGATAACACAGTGATAAATAGATTATTAAACTCCCTTGGCGTCATCGCTAACCTCCATGTTATTGAATGATATCCAGTTATTTTTTGATTATTCGTCAAACAATTTCTTATGACAAGTTATTATGTCTTTTAATTGAAATAATTAGATTGATTACTAAGCAAAAAAATGCCTAATCCTTTAGGTATATGGGATACATTTTTTGTAATAGAATCTTTAGCCGATATTTTAACTCAGTAGAGTTACTTGTATCATCAATCCAATTGAACTTTTCTTCCTGGCGGCGTTCCAGTTGCACCATCATATTTCATAAATAGTTTATCAGCTTTTTTAGGAGCAGTAGACCTGACAGGAGTTCTAATATCTAATATACCACTGTCATAACGTATCTCCGATAATCTAGTCTTTATACGCTCAACCGCTTTTTGTGACTGTACTCTAATATTTGTTAAATCACTTGGCATTGATTCAATAGATTCTCTACAACCCGCTATAAATTCATAGTCATCTTGGATAAATATATGACTATCCAGAGTATGCAACTGCTGTAGTAGATCAACTATTTCATCAAAATCTCTCAGTAGCCTTTTGTAAGTCCTAGCTGCACTTTGTTTTACAATTTCTATATTACGCTTATTACGGGTAATGATATCCTCTTTAGTTGAAGCATCCTCAAAAAAGTCAATAATCTCATCTATGACACCGCTAGGTCTTCTCAAACGTTCTATATTACGTCTATATCTATCAACTTCTTTCGAATTTTTATGTAATTCCATAAACCTAGAATCTAATCTCTTTTGACGAACATCTAATTTATATAACAATGTTCTTAATTTAGTTCGATTACTGTCATACCTTGGACCTCTTTCATCCATTTTTGCTTCTCGTATCCGAGGCTGTATTAGAGGTGCTTTAGATAAAAACCCTTTCTTAAGAGTAAGACCATCTTTTAACTGACCTTCAGTCGTAATAACTAATTCACCCCTACCTGAAATTTCTCTAAAGGCTCCCCTTGCAGTGGAGCTTTGCTCTTCTATTGCAGCTAAAAAAGCTTTTTCAGAACGATTTACTTTACTAGATCTACCTCTAGTATCTTTTAGTTTTGCCAAAATGCCATTTAAATCTTCTAACGTATATTGCCCACCTTCAGAGGGTTTCACCATGATTGTTACGGTAGTTTTTTTTGAGTCAGAGCTAATCTCTGCAATGCCTGCTAATCTTTCGTTAACCTTTTTCTGATCATAGCCAACTGCTTTATGATAACGATGTACAGCATCAAAAATAACTTGTTTAACAAAAGCATTTATTTGTGATGCCTCTGCTTTATCTTTAGCCCAATCCGTAATCATTTCACTTATTTGATCATAACTTTCACAGCCTTCAAATGTTTGTTCCAATGCTGCTGGCCATTTAACAGAAGGCGGATGGCTAGTAACACCTAACTGCTTAAATAGTCGCTGAGCTTTTTGGGTAGCTTGATCTTTCTCAAGTTTATAATTCTTCATAATATAATCTACCACATCGTTAAAACGAGACTTTTTGAACCGGTTCATATCAAAATATTTGATAAATTTAGCTTTAACTTGATTGTGTCGCTCTTCATCTGAAACCTTATGAAATCTATATTCGTTATTAAAATTCAACAATAGCTCATTAATTACATCAAGTTTGTTTATTGATGGAAGTTTATTTATAATCACAGTAGTTAATTCCCGACTATCAAGCCCTTCCTCAAAATAGACTCTAATGTCCTCTTCAGTAAGTATGTCTTGGTTTGTCAAAGGTGTTTTCAGAAACTTACTCAAAAAATATCTTTGCTCTTCTAGATTCATCTTTGTTAATGCTTTTTCTATTGAATCCCTTAGGAACTCAGCAAACAAATTCTCAGTTAAGACTTGCTCCCTAAGTAACTTCTGTGAGCTAGGAGAATCTACAATACGCTTGCCAATACCTTCTCGATCTAACACAATCAATGCATCTGACAAATGTATTAATTCAATTGGTGACAAATTACCCATTACTTGATCTATTCTTTCTGGAAAATGAACCATCACCTTTTTTAACATCTTAATAGTCAATAAATACTTATTTTTTTCAGCCAAACTATCTGTTAAATCACCACGAATAAACTCACTCATTGCCTTTAGATCTAAATCGCTATAGGCTTCATTGCTCTCTTGAAGGTGCTTATATCTTTCTACACCCTTTCGATCAAAAGTAGCAACACCCTGCCTTATATCTTGAATAAACGCAATTTCAATTTCTTTAAAGCCTATTTTTTTGATTTCTTCTTCATCTACACCTTCAAGTAATTGATGCATAATTTTTGAAATATATTGATCTTCTGGTAAAAAACGATCAGACATTTCCTTTACTCTTTGATGTGTGTCGAAATACATCAATCTTTGATTAATTAGGCCACAAATTTCTGCTCCAACAGAAGAGTCCGATACTTTACCCTTATTACGTCCAAAAAAACTGCCCTCTGCATATCGATTAAATAATCTCCACTTAGGGTTTTCTTTGTCTTTTAAAACATCACCTGATGATTCATTCTTCCATTGATCAAATTGCCATAGAATTTGATTACAATCATCTATGCTATCTATGTTCGATGCAACTTGCCTCACCCATGCATGCACACTCTTCCTTATTGAACTCGAACTTTTTTTTGCTTGCTTCAACTGATTTAAATAGACACTTAACTGCGTTATAAATTGCTCTGCTGTAAGACTTTTAATTGTTGTAAGCTGTGGATTTTTCCATACGCTCTGTTCTCCTGTAATGTCGAGTTCTCTTCCTATTAATTTATCAATTTGTATAGCTTTACCAGTTGTTGGTGCAATAATTTCACCAATATATAGATCCCTAAGTTTAACATGATTGAAATGAGCGTCTCTAAAATTGCATCCATCCCAAAAATTGGTCATACCTGCAAATTCACAATCTAAAAACGTTGCTGATATATTAAAAATTTCATGCGTATTTGCATCGCCAAACTCAACACCATCAAAAGTACAGCTAGTAAACTCACCACCTGAAATATCACTTTTTATTGAACTGTTATCCCCAAACATACAATTTCTAAACTTTGCATTATTAATTCTACAGTGATCAAACTTAACATTTCTAAAATTCACTCCATCTAAAATTGTTGTCTCATCAATAATATAACCTCTTAAATCCAAATTACTTATAGTCGTACCAGTTAAATCAACACCCCTTAAATCTTTTGGTAAACCGTCATTAAGGTGGCCATCAAAAACATGGGATCTTAAGTTAATATAACTACCCTTTACTGGTTTAACTATCGCTGATTTTAAATTATTAGCATACTGATTCAATTGAGTTGTACTATCAATCATTGAACCACGAAATACTGTCCCCTCTAAATTACAAGCTGATAGATCTACACCAGCTAAATTTTTAGGCATTCGAGAACGTCGTAGCGATACACCGGAATGACCAATTTTTCCAATAAAATTTGCAGTACTAAAATTTACATATGTCATATTTTCTGCAAAACGAGTTGCAAAACCTTCATTATGCTTTAACTTAGTTTCAATTAAATCTAGATTAGTAACCATTTCATCCATACTTGTTTGATCTAATATAGGTAAAAAAGGAAAATGCTCAACGTATTGCTGCATGACAAATTTTAAAGCAGCTTCCTCAGTTTCAATCTCAAATTTACGACATAGCGCTCCTAAATCAATGGGTGGTTGGCCAACTGTTTTAGTAAATGCAATAAAATGATGCTGAAGCTCTTCTTTTGAAATACTGCCTAACGTTGCATTATCAAACTCAACCTCACGAAAATCATAAGCATCACCATTAGCTTTCTTAATTTTGCTTAAATCGACATTACGTAAATCTATTCCGGAAAAATTTAACTCGATACTATCAGGCACACGAATCTCTGCTACACCCTGTGTGGTTAACCAAGCAACCAGCTGCGTCACTTCTCTTTGACAACTAATCAATTCCTCAGAAGCTTGCTTTACCTGCTCAGTTAACACTTTATAATTGGTATAAAAGCTTTCGTTGTCTGATTCTATGTGCTGTTCACAGCGCTTATAACTCTCACCTATTTCATATTTTAAGGAATCAAATTTCTCGCTTAAATCCATTAACTCATCTTTTCTTTTGTTAAATAATAGCTTACTACTACCAACTACATGCTCGTCAGTTAGGCCAGCTAACGCCAAGAGTTGATTTTTCAATTCATCTATCTTGAATGGGATGTTTGGCAACTCCGTAACATCTGGTGAAACTAACGGTTTAATTCTCTCTTTGTAGTCTGCTTTTGCAAGGATGATCAACCTTTCTTTATCCTCTTTCAACGCGAGCTTAGTCAGTTCTAAATTTTTCTTGGCATAACTATCTAATGATCCTTCATTAGCTTGATCAAGTTTCAATATACTCTTATTTACACTTTTAAGTGTACTTTTTATTCCTTCATAATCCGATAGTTTTTCGGATATATCTCCACCTGGCAGCATAATTTTCTTAATTTGATTTAACTTTTTTTGATTCCCCTCTTCTAGATCCAGCAATCTTCTTTGGCTATTTTGATAAAGACGATTGTCTGCTAAATATTGAGTTTTTTCTTTTTCTATACGGTGATCAAAATATGCAGTTGCCAGCTCAGCAGCCTTACCATAATTCCGATGACGAGTAATATCCATGTCTCTTATATGAGCTGACAAAAGCTCTTTTGATTGTAATAAACGTTTATCAATACCAATGCTACTTAATTGTCGCAAAAGAAGTCTCTCACTATCAGAAGATAGAACTTTTGCTTGAATGATTTTTTCATAGATTTTAAACATTGCTTGAGCTAAAGCTTCTATTGTTAGATTTTCTAAACCATCAGTGTAAACATCAAGAATATATTGATCCCAATCTGAAAATTTTTCACGAGCTTTAATAGGTTCCTTTACACTATATGCTTTGTCAGCATCATTGATTAATCCATGAATTAACTGAAACTTTGCCCCCAAGCCTAACCTTTGTTCTTTTAATTCTACATACTGCTGTAACTTAACCTGTGATTGATCTCTAAGCTTTTTAAGGTTCTGGTCGCTATCATATGCTTTAATAAATTCTTTTGCTTCTGCAATTAGCGATGATAATGCCTCAGATTGCTCTTTCTGGCTTTTTAGATTAACTGAGTCTTCTGTATATACGCCAATACGCTTTTCTAGTTTTATAAACTCTTGTAACATGGGCAATATTTCATCACGTTCAATTGGTGTAGCACTGACATCCAACGCACGGCCAAATATGTCAAATAACTCATGCTTTAAATCATAAAGTTTACTCGAAGTCTGAACTTTTTCATTAAGCAACCTTTCTCTAGCTGATTGATAGTCAACATACTCTGATGTACTCATCAACTGCTTACGTATCTCTCTTTCAACACCTGCTACTTGCTCATTAACCACTTGCAAACTTGAAATAGTAAGTACTAGGTTAGTAAAGTTATCATTAGTGATAACTGCTTTTATTTTTTTTAAATCATTTTCCTCTAGTTCTTGATCGGTATTTATTATTTGGGCCAGTCGATTTAACTCATCGACAAGCACACTTTTTCCAAGTTGTGGTGCAATTTCTGGAAATACCCTAGCTAGCTCTTTGAATGCTTTTAATGTCTCGCCTTCATCTTCACCAAGTGCTAAAGCACTACTTTCATCGATTGGACGATTAAGCTCCTCAATTAATGTATGAATTTCAGTTAGATGCTTTTCTTGACCAAAAAGCAAAGTTTGCCTTAAAAAACAATTATTTGAAAATGGATCTTCAATTTGCCAAAAACTTTTATCTTCTAGTGTTTTTGGATCGTACACAAGTCGAGTATAATCCAATTCTTTTCCACTATTTATTTGAATACGCTTTTCAAGCTCTGCTATTTCTTGTTGTCGCTTAAAAGACTCATCGTCAACGCTACTTCCTAACTCATCTTCATCAAAAATTGGACTACTTTCAAATAAAAACTCTACCTCAAAACTGAGTTGGGTTAATGGATCTTCAACGGCTACTATAAAATCTTCATCAATGCCCTGATCGCGTAGTCTTTGTTGAGTATTTTCTTTTGTTAATGAACCGCTAAGGTATTGACGATACACTAAACTATCTCTAAATCTAGCATCCCGATCATGATTAGCTACACTTAAATCTGACTCTGTTGATAGAAAAACACTATGAAATTCATCATCAATTAATTCAAGTTGTTCATTTAAACTTTCGCTAATAACAACTTCCCTTTGATCAGTCGTTATTAATGGGTCTTCATCTAATGCTGTTACGTAGCTTTTAATATAACTAGCTCTTTGCCTATTTAATTGAACGCTGTTCAGCTGCTTAACTTCTCTAGATATTGCGCTCAGGCGTTCTTGCCCTATCTCCTTAGGATTTTCTTCAGATAAAATTTTATCAACCATAGCAATTGTATAATCACCACAACGATAACTGTCTGTTTGTACCTGTGTTGTTGATAATACATTAGTAAAGCCGAGCTCTGCCAACTCTCTCCTTCTATCTACAGGAATAGAGCCACCCATTGGGTCAATGAATATTGCCTTATTTGTTCCTGGAAATAAAATAATTGCCTCATTATGTGCTGCACCTGTGTTTATTGGTATTACAAAATGATCATAATCGTCCCAATTTCTTCCACCAGGCTGCCCTACTGTTCTATAACCTGTTCTACTAGTTGGCTCAGGTATACGATCCTGTTCTCCTAATAGATGATTATAACGAGTTAATGCAAACCCTATTGATGAGGCATCATCAAGGCTCGGTACCGAAACGGCAGTATTTAATTGGGAGGATAATTTTTGATGAATAACTCTCTCTACAAATTTAGACTCTAACCAACTTGTTAAACCAATATACTCTTTCACTTGCAAACCTCCCGTATCAAAACCTGAAATAATACGTGCTACAACCCTGATACCACATCATTTTATATCATTAAGCTATCTATAATAAATTATACTAAACTCAACACTTACTTTCTCATATGTTTGATAATAAAATCAACTGATTATCTTATAATTTGGCATTTTAATGCTTATTTAATCTCATTTAACTTATTGTATTTCATATGTATTAAGTGATTTTTATTGAATAATTACATAAATAATATTACATATTTTATGTAATATTTATTTACAAAAATAATACAATATGAGATAATCTGTCATTTAAAAATCAGATGATAATACACAAAGATTATCGTTCAACTTATTGTTTTACAAATAAAATATAAAATATCTTATTGCCATTTTGATCAATGCTATTAATCAAATATAATTATAACCAAACTTAAACCAAACGTTTCGTCATTCAAATAGCCCTTAATTGCTTTATAATAAATTGTTTAAATAACCACCTAAAATTTAGGAGAAATTTATGTTTGATGAGTTTGATATGGATGATGTCGTTGAAGCTACAATTGTTGAGAATTCAGTATCTGAACTTCATATCGATCGTGCTAGAGTATTTGAAATTGCTGATGGCTTTAGATTAGGGCCTGCTGTTGATGCCCCTAATATGACCGTCGCCAATATCGCTCGAGGTTCTTTTCCTCGCATGCTCTTTGTTGATGATAACACGATAGAGCATGGCAATGATGCACCAAATTATGAATAGTCGAATAGGTAATAAATGCAATTTCCTTAGCTAACAGCAATAAAGTTCGCTATAATTCCTACAGAATTTAAATTATTTAGTTTAATTACTGTAGGAGTTATTAATGATTAAATCTAAAGTAAAATTAATTAGTGCCCTTTTTGGAGGCTTATTACTTATTATCTTTGTCGCAGGATGCTCACCAAAAGTTGAATATACAAATCCAGATGATGTTGATACCACTTCTATTGATTTTAGTTCAACTGACCTTCAAGTAACGACACAAAAAATGGTTGATAGCATGCTTCAATCACAGAATATCAAACGTATTACTGATTTTGGTAAAAAGCAGCCGGTTGTCTTTTTCAGCGGTATTCGCAATGAAACCAACGAACATATCAATACGAACATGCTCGAAAATACCGTATCAACGCGTATGATTAATAGTGGCTACTTCCAATTTACTGATATGAAGCAGATCCAAGCAATGAAAGAGCAAATGGAATACCAAAAACAATCCGGTATGGTTGATCAAAAAACTGCCGTTGCAATGGGCCAACAACTTGGTGCTCATTATATGCTTACTGGAAGTATTGCAAATATTGATGCTAAAGGTTCATCACAACAATCAATGTTCTTTTTAATTACTTTAAAAATGCTTGACTTAAAAACAGGCACTATCGTCTGGCAAGCAGAAAAACAAATTAGAAAAGTTCAAAAGAAAACGCTCTTTGGCTGGTAAAAAAAATATCAAATAAGTGATGTATTTAAATTACTAACAGATAAGCGGAGGAAATAATGAAACGTTTGTCTTATTTTAGCTTCATAGTGACTATTCTTTTTAGTCTTATATCCCTAAATTTATATGCTAGTCCAACGCTTAAAACTGAAACAAGAACAGTTCAAGGCCAAGGCGATAGCTTAAATTTGGCCATTTCAAATGCACTGATTAATGGTGTTGCTGAAGTCAATGGTACCTATGTTAATGCAATTAATGCTGTTATTAATGAGAAAGCTGTTGCAACAGGCTATGTAACTATTGGTAATCAGCGTTATCCAGTCAATGCAAATATCTTATCTCAAGATACGATAAGCGCAATTAAAGCAGCTACCAGCGGTGTCGTCGTTAACTACCAGCTAACTAAAAAAGAACAGAAAGACAATCAATACTATGTCACTTTAAACATGACATTTGCTCAGTACAAAGGCATTGATCAGTCACAAGCTAATGCTAAAAAATATTCATTTGCCGTACTGCCTTTCCAATTAGCTCCTTCAGCTGCTGAAGGCCCAATTTCGCCGGCTCGTAGTATTAGCCTTCTTAATCAATCACTTGTTACAGATATTAGTCAATCAGGTCAGTTTCGCATGATTGATCGTAATAATGCAGACCTTGGGCAATATGCAAAAGAAGTTGCTATCCTCTCAAGCGGTAATGTTAATAGCTTAAATAAAGCACGTCTAAGCCAAATGATTGGTGCTGACTATCTACTGGTCGGCACAATTGATGAATTAACGATCAAAAACGAAAAACAAAAATTCTATGGCTCTGACTTTGACCATTATATTGCTTCAACAACCGTTAATTTTCGACTGGTTGAAATGGCAACTATGGAAATTCTTTACGCTGATACCGTCACTGTCAGTATTCCAGAGGATCAAATTACAAAAATTCTACAAGACCCAGATAACAGCCTTAAAACAGTTGAACAACAATTGATAAATAAAGCCAGTCAGACCATTAGCCAAAAAGTTTTAAATAAAACAAAATCATAGAGCCTATCGATGCTTAAACCATTCCAAATAATCATTGTTCTTTTAATTGCTGGGGTCATTAGCGGCTGTGCAACCCTACAAAGCCCCTACCCAAAGAAAATGCAGACAACTAAAAAAGATGTTACTGAAAATAATGCACAGGCTGCTATTAAAGCGTATAAAAAGGAATTTTCAGCAAGTCAAGATCCAAACCTTTATGCGCTTGAATTAGGTCGTATTAATCAGTTAAATAATGATAATAAAGCATCGCTTAATGACTATGCAAATGTTATTCAATCAATACGCCAAGCACAAATGAAGGCAAAAATTCAAGTATCAAAAATGCTTTCAAGTGCAGGAGCACTTGCAACTAGCGATCTTGAGCTTGCCTATGACGTACCCGATTATGAACAAACTTTTTTATATGCTTATCAAGCAAAAAATTACTTAGCGCTTAATGACTTATCAAATGCGCTTGTTTCCATTAGACGGCTGTCTCAGGCACAAGCATGGATTCAACGACAAAATGATATCTCAAGCCAAGGAAAGAAAAAAATCAATGATGATTATAGCCAATTCGGTATAAATGAACGTGATTTTGATCTAAGTAAACATAAAGAGATTGCATCAATGCAGCAACAAGTCAAAAACATTGCCAATGCATATGAAAATGGCTTTGCATATTATCTGGAGGCTATCCTCTATGAAGCAGATGATTATGATTATAATGATGCTTTTATTTCAATTAAAAATGCACTACGACTAACTCCAGATAACCCTTATGTTCAACAAACTTATCAGCAAATGAAAATTGGCTTTAATGGCGGCAATCCATTTGGTAATAAAGGTCGATTAGTCGTACTTTATGAATCAGGCTTAGTTGAGACAAAACACGCATTCTATCTACCATTACCACTAGGCAACCTTGGTATTCAAAATTTAGCAATACCTTATTATAGCCATGCTAATGCACCAGTTCATAGTACAATAGTAAGTGTTAATTCTGATAATCATAAGTTGGAATCCGGCACAACTGCACTTTTGGTTGATACTAATTTATTAGCAGCCAAGTCACTAACCGAACAATACCCTGCAATAATTACACGTGAAGTGCTAAGACTAATACTAAAATCAGTTGCTACCTATCAACTAAATAAAGATGCAGGCTTAGCTGGCTGGCTAGCTGGCTCAGTTTATAGCATTGTCACATCAAGAGCTGATCTAAGAAGTTGGTTATTATTACCTCAAAGCGTTCAGTTATATGAATCGTTACTTAACAAAGGTACTTATAACGTTCGTATTGGCACCTACCGCAAACAAATAACGATTAACCCCCAAAAAACAACGCTTCTTTGGGTTAATCATATTGGTAATTTTTTCAATATTGATGTCTATCAACTTTAAAGGGATATAAAATGGATGATTTTAATCAAATTATTGATGAATATCCACTTAATTACTGCCAACAACTTGAGCTTGCCTATGGTAGTGGCATGATGTCTGAAGGTGGCACTGAAGCAATTGATACTTTATTTTCTCAAATAGATATACAGAATAAATCTATTTATGAAATTGGCTGCGGCCTTGGAGGAATGGCTTATTATTTAGCCTCTACACACCAACCGAAGGCGTTTATTGCATCGGACATTAATAATAAGCTCATTAGCTACTGTAAAAATAAGTGGCCAAAATTAACTAATTTGCATTTCCAGTATGCTGATAAACCCAACCAAATCAACTTTAAAAGTAATCATTTTGATATTGTAACAAGCAAAGGTGTCTTAGTTCATCTCCATAATAAACGCCCCCTTTATCAAGAAATATACCGAGTATTAAAACCTAATGGTGTTTTTGTACTGAATGATTGGTTAAGTAAAACTCCAGATACATTTGGCGATGCATTAGATAAAATGGCAAAAACTGAAGGACTATCCCTTTTTCCAACCACTAAAACACACTATCTTGATTTACTCAAATCCATTGGTTTTACTCAACTTAAGGTAGTTGATCAAACCAAGCAATACGCCAAGTATAATTTTGAAATCGTTAAACATTTAGCCTCTGAAAACATTATGTGTGAATTCATCGAGCGCTTTGGCAAACAGACTTATACTGAAATTAAACAAGGTTACCAATTAACAGCAACTGCAATGAATCAAGGCGATGTAATTGTTAAAAATATCTATGCCTTTAAAGCTTAGGATGGAAAATTAAAATGGAGAAACCCAACTATCAACTTTTACTAGTTAGCATAGCGCCTAATCAAGCAACGATACTGGCAGAATTATTAGTTGAGTCTAAATTAGCGGCTTGTGTCAATATTATCCCAAAAATTGAATCAATCTATCACTGGCAGGGTCAGATTCAGCATGATAAAGAATCACTTTTATTAATTAAAACTACCCAAGCACATTACCAAGAACTTGAAAAGATTATCCTGCAACATCATCCATATGATATACCTGAAATTATATCTTTTGATATTTCAAATGGCCATGAAAATTACTTGAACTGGATATATCAATCATTAACATAGTTTTTATAATAAATAAAGTCGTTAGCTATTTACCTTTTGAAATAAATTTATTGTTTCGTTATAATGCCCAAAGCAATTAACAATGGATACGTTAAAAAGCCTATGTCTGCTACTGAAAGCCTTAGTGTTATTTATCAAACGCGCATACAACGCATTGAACATACAATGAAACGTAAAAACATACGTTCATTACGTGAACTATCTCGCATAACAGGCGTTGATTTATGTGGTTTAAGCAAAGGTATGAACGGTTCAGGATGCATTAATGAAAAAAATGCCCGCAAGATTGAGCATATGCTTAAATTACCATCATTATATTTAGATGGCGTTAAGGCCTGTGAATATGATATCCCAGTTTATGCCTTAGACGGTTATCCTAAGAAAAAACCAATTTATACAATCTCTAAAGATATATCTGATGATCACTTTTTTATAGAAATCACAGAAGAAGATCCAACTGCCTGCATTAAACCAGGCTATCGGTTATTATTTTTACCTAGTGATGATATGTTTACTATTAGCATCAATGATATTTGCTTATTTAAATTTAAAAACAAATATAAAATTGGTCTTTATAAAGGGCTATCTTTTATGTCGACAAATGTCGGCTATTGCGCTTCTAAAGTCGAATTAGTAGCTAAGTGTTTAATGATTCATTTATAATCTGCTCTATGTTATTAAAAATCAATAAAAAATATAGTAAGTTAGATTACTATTAATATCCAGATGCATCCAGTAACATTTTTCATTTCATAGAAGCTCATTTTCGCTTATCCTATGACAAAAGCAAGATATATGACAAGAAGGATAAATTTCGTGAATGTAATTGAAAGCACTATACGAAATAAACTAGTAATTAGTCATCATATTATTCAACATAATAACCTTGACGATTTATTATCAACTCACTTAAGTGCTCGAATTCCTGACACAAACCAAATCTTAATTACACCACTAGATGTACCATTTGAAAAAATACAACCTCATATGTTGGTTAAATTAGATTTAAATGGCGATATAATTGATGATAATGGCTATAGCGTAATGCCTCAAGGCAGCAATATTCATCTGCCAATCTACCAAAACAATCCGAACATTCACTCTGCTATGCATACACACAGCATCTATGGCACAGCCGTTTCATCACTTGAATGCGGATTATTATTTATGAATCAACATGCCCTAAGGTTTTATGATGAGATTGCATATCACAACTACGATGCATTAGCACTTGGTAATGAAGGTGAACAAATTGCTAACAGCTTAAAAGATAAAAAAGTCATGGTTTTAAGGAATCACGGCCTTCTTACTACAGGTACTTCCATTGAACAAGCGACCTATTTATTATTTTACCTTGAAAGAGCTTGTGAAATACAAATTAAAACACTATCAACCAATCAAACTATTATTAAAATTTCGCCAGATATTTGTTTGAAGACTAAAGCACAGTTTATGAAAATCACCAACCCCAAAGAAGAGTTTTGGGCACTAGCGAACCGCTGTCCACAATCAATAAATTACGCTCAATACAATGATGAAACAGTACATTTTTCCAATAATAAAGTTACTCAAAACCCATGAACATCATCGATAGTCATATCCACCTATGGGATATAAAAAACAACTACAATCAATGGATTTTTTCATCTGATACATTTAAAGCAATCCAACAATCATTTACCTTAGATAGCGTCAAAGCATCACTTAATCACGCGCTAAAAGGCATCGTACATATTGAAGCGCACGATTCAAAAACGGATACGCTAAAAGAAACGCAATGGCTAATTAATGAAGCTCAAAAGCATCCTGATATTGAGCTTAAAATCATTGCTTTTGCAGATATATTACAGCCAACAAATCATTTTAAACAATCAATTGAACGCTTATTAACCTACCCTGAAATAATTGGTATTCGTCACATCCTAGCCCATCAACCTTCAGCTAATTATAATCCCCTTGAATTCGATGAAACAAACAATCCTAACCTAATTAAAAATTTACAATTATTAGCTGAATATAACTTAATTTTTGAAGCTCAATTCTATCCAAAACAATGGCTTAAACTAGCACCTTACTTAGAAAAGTTTACTACTAAAATCATGCTTGAACACTTTGGACTACCCATTATGGATCATGATAGTGAATTTCATAGATGGGCTAAAGCAATTAAGTCACTGAAATCTATTGAATCCGTCTATGTTAAAGTCTCAGGCTTAACCATGTTTAAAGCTGGTTTTACATTAGATGAACTAGATAACCTTTTAAGCTATTTAATTGAGACTATTGGCACTGAACGTTTAGTCTATGGTAGTAATTTTCCAGTTGACTACAACCAAAATTACTCAAACTGGTTTAATCAACTAAATCAAGCCAATTTAACAGAACAGCAAAAACAAAAACTATTTTTTGATAATGCAAATGCATTTTATGAGTTTAACTTAAAGTAAAGGATTTATTTCAAATGAAAACTGTAATTATCTCTGGTGGTTCATCAGGTATTGGTCAGGCATGTGTTAATTTATTTTTATCTAAAAACTGGCAAGTGTTTAATCTTGATATCAATGAACCAAAAGCACATCAAACTAATTGGATTAAATGCGACTTAACTCATACCGATGATATTGCTAAAGCACTTCAACAAATTCAAACACACACCAATACAATTGACGCATTAATCTCAAATGCAGGAAAGCACTTTTCAGCATCGATTGAAAATACTAGCGATGATAACTTCTATGATGTTATTAATACTAATTTAAAGTCTACCTTTGTCTTAATTCGAGAAGCGTTGCCGATGCTAAAGGCAAATCACCATGGTCATATTATCACCATTGGCTCTGATCAATGCTCTATTGCTAAGCCAAACTCAGCTGTCTATGGTTTAACAAAAGCAGCCATTGGTCAATTAACAAAAAATATTGCTCTAGATTATGCTAAATATACTATTTCTGCAAACTGCATTGCAGCAGGCACAATCGATACAGAACTCTATCAACAAGCAGTCAAACGCTACAGTGATCAATCAGGAATTCCCTTAGCAAACATCCATCAAGATGAAGCTAGTTTACAGCCGTTGAAACGAATCGGTAAACCTTATGAAGTTGCCGAATTAGCCTATTTTTTAGCCTCGGGTAAAGCTTCTTACATCACCGGTGCAATTTTACCCATAGATGGCGGCTATACAACACAATGAGCATCTGCTTGAAGTGTGGCAATCTGAATACATAATGCCAAAACTTCAGATGCTTGAACAATCTCTGCAACCGTTGGCATTGAAGGTGCTATTCGTATGTTAGCATCCAAAGGATCTTCTCCATAAGGGTAAGTTGCGCCTGCTTTCGTTAATTTAACGCCAGCTTCGTTCGCCATTTGGACAACTTGTTTGGCCAAACCATGCTTCGTATCTAAACTAATGAAATAACCGCCATCAGGTTCTGTCCATGTAGCAAATTGACCATCATTACCCAATTCTTTATCTAATACACGCAAGACTGCATCAAACTTAGGTTTTAATATACGTGCATGTTGACGCATATGGTTTAATAAACCAGCTTTTGTTTCAAGAAAATTTAAATGTCTTAGTTGATTAAGCTTATCATAACCGATTGTTTGATAAGAAAGCTTCTGCTTAAACCAAGCAACATTTTCATCACCAGCAGCAACCAAAGCAACACCACCACCGGCAAAAGTAATTTTGCTCGTCGATGCAAATGAAAAAACACGATTTGCATGTCCCACTTGATCACATGCGCTAAAGATATCTAATATCTCAGCTGGCTCATCATGTAAATAATGAACCGCATATGCATTATCCCAAAATATTCTAAAGTCCTTAGCTGCCGTAGCCATTGAAGCTAAGCGCTGAATCACCTTATCCGAATAGACCTCTCCAGTAGGGTTACTATATTTTGGTACACACCAAATCCCTTTAATACTCGAATCATTCAACACTAATTTTTCAACTTCATCCATATCAGGACCATCCCCTGTCAATTTGACAGGTATCATCTGAATGCCCAAAGCTTCGCAAATCGTAAAATGACGGTCATATCCAGGAGATGGGCAAAGAAACTTAACACTCGATGCCTTCGACCAAGATACATCAGCATCTGGTAATGGATAAAGCATAGCTGCAGCGATAACATCATACATAAGTTTTAAAGATGAATTGCCTCCAAGTATGATATTCTCTTCTTTAAGGTCATAACACTCTGCAAATAAGGCCTTCAACTCTCCTAGACCAGCTAACAAATCAGGACTACTATAGTTACGACAATCAACGCCTGCAGCAGTTGTATAATCCGTTTCCTTTAAAATACTCAATAGCGGTAAAGATAAATCAAGTTGAGCCTGTGATGGTTTGCCACGAGTCATATCCAATGCTAAATTTTGCGACTTTAATGCCTCATAACGCGACTTTAACGATTCTAAATCTGCCATGATTTTCATTACCTTGTAGTTCGTTAACTGTTTAAATTAAAGTTAAGAGTAGTTATTTTAATCCCAAGGTGGGTTAACCCATAAATAAACATAGATACCAATATAGAGTAAACAAAAAATATAAGGCATAACACTTTCAAGTCGATGCAATGGATTAAGTGCTCCTTTTAATACAACAGCTTTGCGCTCAGCTTGCCATACGGCGGATGGCATACGTTTTTCTAATTCCCCAATAATTTTTTCTTTAATGGTAACACTATGTCGATAAAACCGAACTAAACGCCACCATGCATAGCAAATCGCTAATAATCCTAAAAGCGGAATTAACATTAAAAACATCGAAACACCGCTTGTTGCACGACTTAATCCCAATGCCATAATACTAACTACTGAAATATTTACAATCATAAAAAATAAGTTAATTAAAGTTCTTCTAAATGATGCACGATCTGCCATCTCAACATAGATTTTATATTGCTCCATTAACAAGCGATAAAACTGGTCATTACTAAGATTATCATCGCTGTCTTCATTCCATAACGCTTCGATACGAATGTGATCATACGCACGACTCATAGATACGCTCCTATATTTATTTCTCCTCCATATTAGACAGAATTCAAGCAAACGTCTAGTTAGCAATTAATATTAATTTACTTGACTCTATGAATAATAAACGAATTATCGTCGAATTAATTCCCCTGATAGTAAATCAATAATTTGACTTGGTGCTTGTGCACTGCCAATCTTACTATCAAATACCGCACTAATTTTACCATCGAAATAACCCAGCACTTCGTTTGTTGTCATAGCCGGAGGTTGGCCCTGTAAATTAGCACTTGTCGATATTAATACCGAATTTAGCTTTTCTGATAAATAAGCTAAAACCGGGTGCTCTGTAATACGGATAGCAATTGAGTCAAAATCACCCCGAATACCGCTTTCGACTGTATTTCTCGCGGGAACAACCCACGTTGTTGGTTTGTTATATCTAGCTTTTAACTTCCCCCAATGCCGATCCGTTAACTGCGAGCCATCAACCCAGTTTTCAAACATTTCAAGGTAAGGCGCAACTAATATTAAGCCCTTTGATTTTGCACGCCCTTTAAGCCTTAGGATCTGCGTTATGGCATCATTCGATGGTAATGAAGATAGGCCAAAACAAGCCTCAGCAGGCAAAGCAACAACTTGATTGTTGCATAATTGTATGATCACTTGCTCATAATTAGTTAAAATTTCAGTTTTCATTATTTTTGCTATACTTTTATAAACCTATTATTGAATTTGAGTGTTTAAGAATGATTAAGACCACCATTTTTTCTATTGTTGCTATTTTATCATTGGCAATACTTGCTTGCACGCAAAAAAGTTTTGATGTCGCACCAGGACAAACACAGCCGCCAAGTAATGCTAATGTCAACCAACCTAACGGTGTTCCAACAAACCCACACCCTCTATTTGTAGAAGAGTTTTATTTTAATGCACAACCTAATGCAAAAAATACCAAAGCTTCATCCAGTGAGACATTAGCACCTAATTCTACAACAAATGAAAATAATTAGTTGCATTTAGATAGCTTCACAATGCCCTTTTCATTTATACTCTTTAAATATAAGGATTAATTTAAGCGTATATCTATTTTATGTTTTTATTTGAAAACTTAAATAAAAAGCTTGCTAATTATTGTAGTGATCAAGATCGCCAAGAAATTGCTAAAGCTTTTATTTTTGGCGCTGATGCGCATGAAACCCAGAAACGTAGCTCAGGCGAGCCTTACTTCACTCACCCTGTTGCTGCAGCAGAAGTTTTAACTGAAATCAAAGCAGATAAAGAAACGTTAATTGCTGCCCTATTACATGATACGGTTGAAGATACTGAAATCACATCTGAAGATATCCAATCTAATTTTGGTGAAGATGTATCCAACCTAGTCAATGGCGTTACCAAGCTATTAAAAATACAATTTAAATCTAAACAAGAAGCACAGGCTGAAAATTTCCGTAAAATGATGCTCGCAATGGCGCATGACTTACGTGTTATTGTTATTAAGCTTGCTGACCGCCTACATAATATGTCAACACTCGGCCCACTACGCCCTGATAAAAGAAGGCGTATAGCCCATGAAACATTAGAAATCTATGCACCTTTAGCACACCGTCTTGGTATGCATGACTTTAAAACTCAACTGGAAGAGCTTGCTTTTGAAGCACTCTACCCATTTCGCTATCGAATTTTACGATCAAACGTTAAACAGGCTATCGGCAACCGAAAACGTTTACATGAAAAGTTAAAAGCACTATTAACCGACCATTTACAAGAACTTAATATTCCTGAAAACTACCAAATTACTGGGCGTGAAAAGCACCTTTATAGCATTTATCGTAAAATGCAAAAACGCAAATTACCACTTTCAGAGATAATGGATGTTTATGGCTTTAGAATCATCACTGAAAATGTTACTGAATGCTATCAGCTTCTAGGCGCAGTGCATAGTTTATTTAAACCGCTGCCAGGCAGATTTAAAGATTATATTGCCTTACCTAAAGCAAATGGCTATCAATCACTACACACTACCTTATTAGGCCCTTATGGCGTACCCATTGAAGTGCAAATTAGAACGCGCGAGATGGACTATATGGCAGAACAAGGTATTGCAGCTCACTGGCTTTATAAATCCAAAGGCCTAACTGAACAAAAAGCAAAACAATGGATTGAACGATTATCTGAAATCCAAGAACATACTGACTCACCAATTGAGTTTGTTGAAAATGTGAAAGTAGATTTATTTCCTGATGAAGTTTATGTCTTTACACCAACTGGCGAAATTATTGAGCTGCCACGTGATGCAACACCGGTTGACTTTGCATACGCCATTCATACAGAAATTGGCAATCACTGTATCGCAGCAAGAGTCAACCGCCGCATGATACCATTAAGTTATACACTTGCTCACGGAGAAACCGTAGAAGTTGTTACGTCTCCTACAGCAAGCCCTAATCCTGCCTGGCTTAATTTTGCCAAAACAGGCAAGGCAAAAAGTGCTATTCGACAATACATCCGCGAACAGGCTAATGATGAAGCATTTACCTTAGGTAAACGCTTGGTTAATCGTTTTTTAATGCTTAATAAATTAAATATTGATAACGACCTAACCGACTCTATGATTGAACGCATCAATAAAGAATACGCTGTTAACTCATTAAAAGCCTTACTCATTAAAATTGGTCGAGGCGAAAAAGAACCAACTGAAGTTGCCAAATTTATTTTTAAATGTATTCGTGATAAAGAACCTAGATATAAATCAGGGGCTTCTATTTTTAGCCCTGCCTTACTTGTCTATGGTCATGAATCTACCAATGTTAGTTTTGCTAAATGTTGTTATCCAATTCCAGGTGATAAAATTCTTGGCATTATGATTCCAAATCAAGGCCTAGAAGTCCATCATAGAAAATGTAATGAATTAAAAAAACAAAAATTCCTTAAGCGAAACCCACATCAAATTGTCCGTACGGACTGGGGTGATAATGTTAATCAGCGCTTCGCATGCCAATTACAAATTGAAACGGCAAACTACACAGGAGCTATTGCTGATATTGCAACTGTCATTGGAAATATGGGCATTCACATACAACAAATCAATGTTGAAGAATCTGATAGCATTTATGGTGTATTATCAATGATTATTGAAGTTGCCAATCGCACAGAACTTGCCAGCGCATTACGTGCTTTAAAACGCCTACCTCGCGTCTATCGTGTCATACGACGGTTTAAAGTAAAACAAAAAGCAACATTAATACAATAAACAGCAACAAAAAAGCCCGTCTAGTTTTCAACTAACGGGCTTTCATAATGGTTCTTCGATATACTATAAATTATGCAGTCTCTAAAGCACGGATTTTAGCATTTAAGCGGCTTTTATGACGAGCAGCCTTATTTTTGTGGATTAAACCTTTTGTTGCATAGCGATCAAGAATCGGAACAAGTGTTTTAAAACTTTCCTTCGCTTGATTGGCATCTTTCTCTTCAACTGCCTTAAGTACATTTTTAATAAATGTACGCATCATTGAACGACGAGCCATGTTATGCTTACGGTTTTTTTCAGCTTGGCGTGCTCTCTTAGCTGCTTGTTTACTATTAGCCAATGTTATTCTCCAATTTTTATCTTTATCTACTAAAACTTAATAAAGTCGTTATATTTCATTTACACTAAAAAATGAACAACAACATACCTTGCCTTTATGCATTTGTCAATTTTTTGTTATCAGTTTCTTCTTAAAAAGGTATTTCATCATCATTAAAATCTTTATCTAATTCTGCCAAAGATGGTGTTGCTTGCTCTGTAGCTGGCACTTTAGCTTCAGATTCACTCGAGTGTGAGGCATATTGCTCTGAACCTTGGTAGGCTTGAGCATCAGAACGTGAACCAATTAATTGTAATTCAGTTGCAACAACTTCTGTTGTGTATCGATCCATTCCTTGCTGGTCCTGCCATTTATTTGTCCGAATACGCCCTTCAATATAGACTAACGAACCTTTTTTACAGTATTCAGCAGCAACCTCTGCTTGCCTTGCAAATAATACAACACGATGCCACTCAGTCGTTTCTACAAATTGACCACTATTTTTATCTTTATAGCCATCATTTGTTGCTAGACGTAAATTAACAACAGTCATACCACTGGGTGTCTGACGAACTTCTGGATCTGCACCTAAACGACCTAATAAAATCACCTTGTTAATAGTACCTTTTGCCATAACCATTTCCTTTTTGTTGTTGACGGGTTGAGTCTCTTTAAAGTGACACTTTATGCTTAATTGATAGCGAATTGCAAGAAAAAACACACAAATTTAATTAAAATATATCAAAATCAATTAGCTAATTAAAAAAAAGTAGGTTAAACTTATCCAAGTTGTAACTTTAGAGATAAAATAAAACCTGAATCTAAAAAAGTTTCATGAAAAACTTTGACACAGCTTACGCCTTTGATTACAATGCGCAAGTTTAGATTAACTTCTATAGTTTATAAAATAACAGGCAAACTACATATATTAAGTGAGGTGAGATTTAGCATGCCATCAGTTCGCGTCAAAGAAACAGAACCATTTGACATAGCATTGCGTCGTTTTAAGCGTACTTGCGAAAAAGCAGGAATTATGTCTGAATTACGTCGTCGTGAGTTTCATGAGAAAAAAACTTGGGAAAGAAAACGTAAAAAAGCCGCCGCAGTCAAACGTCATCTGAAAAAACTGCACCGTGAAGCTCAATTCCGCCAACGTCTAGCGTAATGCTTCCACTACCTTAAACATATCATAAAATGGGAGAGTCTATGTCTGAAATACAGGCACAACTGGTGCAGGACATGAAAACTGCCATGAAAAATAAAGATAAAGACCGCCTTAATACCATTCGCATGGCTTTGGCGGCTTTAAAACAGATTGAAATTGATGAAAAAGCCACCATTACCGATGAGCTTGCGATTTCAACACTAACTAAGATGATCAAGCAACGCAATGATTCAGCTAAACAATATCAACAGGCAAATCGTGATGAGCTAGCTGAAAAAGAGTTACTTGAGATATCCATCCTAAAGCAATACCTGCCACAACCGCTTAGTGAATCAGAAATCAATGAATTAATCATGCATGCAATTGATTCTACTGGTGCATCCTCTATGAAAGACATGGGAAAAATAATGGCTATTGTTCGTCCACAATTACTTGGGCGAGCAGATATGGGTATGGTTAGTCAATTAATTAAATCAAAACTTGGTTAACACCTAATGAACAAGGGATTAATCCCACGTGATTTTATTAACCAACTTGTCGCCTCAACTGACATTGTTGATATTATTTCTAAGTCTGTACCGCTGAAAAAGCGGGGTATTAACCTAACAGCTTGCTGCCCCTTTCATGATGAAAAAACACCTTCGTTTTATGTCAGCCCACAAAAACAAATTTACCACTGCTTCGGCTGCGGTGCTGGCGGTAACGTTATTAGCTTTCTTAAAGAGTATGAACGTCTAAACTTTATCGAAACCATTGAAGAGCTTGCACTGATGCAAGGGTTATCAATCCCATATGAAGCCAACAATCAGACTAATACAACAAATGCCACAATTAAAACTACTGCTGATAATGACGCAATCAAACAGTTATATGATATAACAGATAAAGCAAATAAATTATTTCGATGGCAATTAAAACATCACCCAAATGCCCCTGAGGCAATAAACTACATAAAATCTAGAGCCATTAGCGCAGAAACAGCACAAACATTTTCGCTTGGCTTTGCTCCTGATCAATGGCGCACATTATTCAATACCTTCAACACCAGCTATAGCATAGAACTATTAGAAAAATCAGGGTTAATTGTACAAAACTCATCAGGTGGTCACTACGATAAGTTTAGAAAAAGATTAATATTTCCTATCAGAAACCGCCAAGGAAAAGTAATTGCATTTGGAGCTAGGGCACTTAACAGTGAACAAAAGCCTAAATACCTAAACTCACCTGAAACACCTATTTTTCATAAAAGCAATGAAATCTATGGCCTATATGAAATTCGTAAATTACGCATTAATTTTGACTATTTACTAGTCACCGAAGGGTATTTGGACGTTATCAGCCTACACGAACATGGATTTAAACATGCTGTTGCAACGCTAGGCACAGCATTAACTGAACAACACATTAAACGACTTTTTAGGGAAACCCAAACGGTTATTTTTGCTTTCGACGGCGATACAGCAGGCCAACAAGCGGCAATGCGAGCCCTTAGTATGATACTCCCAATGCTCAATCAAAACCGCCAAGCAAAGTTCTTAACACTTCCTGAAAATGAAGACCCAGATAGTTACATCAAAGCCTATGGCTTAAAACAGTTTCAAACCCTAGTTGAAGGCGCCACCTCTGCACTTGAGTATACACTTGAATGCATTACAACGAACTCAGATAGCTCAGCTGATGCAAAAGCTACCATGATAGAAAAAGCCATTGACTTTCTACTTAAAATGGATATTACACATCAACTTATCTTTAAACAAACATTAGCAAAACAAATTAAATTAACGCCAAAACAATTAGACGAAGCCATTAAGTTTCATCAAAAGCAAACACACCACAAAGCACCATCAACGCAACAGCACAAACCCACTATAAAACCATTAAGACTGATTAAAGAGCGATTATCCCTAGAAGAAAAAGCAATTGCCCTAATCTTACAACAACCACAAGCAACCGCTACAATTGAAATTCCAACAAAACTAACCAAAGATGCAAAAAATAGCCTAGACTTATTAATTACTTTATTTAAAAAAGCACAGCATATGCCTAATACAGCATTATTACTTGATTACATGGTTGAACTGCATCCACAACAAAAGCAATATCTCTATGCTATTTCGGCAATTGATTTCCCATTTTTAGACTTAAATGAAGTTGAAACAGAGCTAAATGCAACTTTTATCAAATTAAACCAAAAAAATGATGATATACTGCTTAGTAAGCTGATCGAAAAAAGCAAACATACCCATCTTAACATACAGGAGAAAGCACTATTGAAACAATTACTTAGCCGGCATTGAAACAAATAAGTAAAAAAGTAATCAATTATTGCGGCAAAAATTGGACAAATCCAATAATCTGTTTTACAATTTCTGCCTTGATTCCGTGTCCAAAATAATCGCAAAACAAAAGAGAACAGAAATTATGGCTCTTGAAAATAACCAAGAAGAACAAATGTCATATATTAAAGCACTCATCGGCTTGGCTAATGAGCAAGGCTATCTTACCTATGCTGATATTAATGATCATTTATCTGATGAAACAACAGACCCAGAGCAACTAGAAGAGATTATTCAAACCTTAAATGAAATGGGTATTCGAGTATTCGAAAACACACCAGATGAAGATGAGTTATTATTATCGGATACAACTGATGATGCAGCAGAAGCAACAGCTCAAGCACTTGCATCTGTTGGTTCAGAGTTAGGACGAACTACCGACCCCGTTCGTATGTATATGCGCGAAATGGGATCAGTTGACCTACTGACCCGCCATGGTGAAATTAAAATCGCCAAACGCATTGAAGAAGGGACACGCCAAGTTATTGAAACATTATCAGAGTGTCCAATTACAGCTTCAAACCTACTCTCAAAATATGATGAATTACTTCAAGAAGCTGAAGAAAATCTAGCTGAAGAGCTTGCAGATGATGAAAATATTGAAGACTTTAATATCCTATTATCACCGACTAAGTTAGCTGAACTAATTACTGGGTTTAACTCACTTGATGACATTGATACCTCTGCAACAGATGTCGGTTCAATGCTTGATGATCCAGAAAACACATTGGAAGATGAAGCAGTGACTACCTCCAATGATATGGATGATGATAATAGTGACAGTGATGACTCTACACCACAAGAAGATCAAGGCCCAGACCCTGAAATTGCTTCTATCTACTTCACTCAGTTAAAGGACAAATTAGAAGCGCTTTTTACTATTCGTAAAAAAGATTCAAGCGAATACAAACAAACACTTCAAGAATTAAAACAAGCATTTTTGTTATTTAAGTTTGCCTCACCACAGCTTAATCGCATGATTAACACATTAAGAGGCTATATGCATGAGGTACGCCAAGCAGAACGAAGAATTATGCAAGTTTGCACAGCTAAAGGCCGAATGACACGCCAAGAGTTTATTTCAGACTTCACAAGTAACGAAACAAACTTAAACTGGACTGATAAAGTTGTTAAAAAATATAACAGCATTCGCCCGTTCCAAGATGAAATCATCAATCTTCAAGAATCAATGCTTCAAGTTGAAGATAATACCAACATGACCATTGAAGAGCTTAAAGCTGCCAATAAACAAATGTCTGTTGGTGAAGCGGTTGCAAGACGCGCTAAAAAAGAAATGATTGAAGCTAACCTTCGTCTTGTAATTTCAATCGCTAAAAAATACACTAATCGAGGCCTTCAATTCCTTGATCTAATTCAGGAAGGCAATATTGGTCTTATGAAAGCCGTTGATAAATTTGAATATCGTCGCGGTTATAAGTTCTCAACTTATGCAACCTGGTGGATTCGTCAAGCAATAACCCGCTCAATTGCAGATCAGGCGCGAACCATTCGTATCCCTGTCCATATGATCGAAACGATCAATAAATTAAATCGCATCTCACGTCAGATGGTACAAGAAACTGGACGCGAACCAACGCCTGAAGAGTTGAGTGAAAAAATTGATATGCCTGAAGACAAAATTCGTAAAATCTTAAAAATCGCTAAAGAACCCATTTCAATGGAAACACCAATTGGTGATGATGAAGACTCACATCTAGGTGATTTTATTGAAGATCAGGCAACTGACTCTCCGGTTGACAGCGCTACCAATGAAAATTTACGTGAGGCAACACGCCAAATTCTAGATGCATTAACGCCAAGAGAAGCAAAAGTCTTACGCATGCGCTTCGGTATTAATATGAATACGGATCATACGTTAGAAGAAGTTGGTAAGCAATTTGATGTCACACGTGAACGTATTCGTCAGATTGAAGCTAAAGCACTAAGAAAGCTAAGACACCCTTCTCGCTCAGAAGCTTTAAAAAGCTTCCTTTCTGATGAAACAGAGTCTTAGTTTTACGCTTAGTAACTACTGAGCATTAATTTTCTTTTCTCTCTGGTAATATTTTCTTTTATAATAGCTAATATTCCAAAGCCTATATTAGGGTGTATTATGAGACAATACTCTTTATTTGATAAATTCATTATAGAGCTTGAGCATGCAGCTAGAACAATTATTGCTAAAAATATAAAAAGCCAACGCTCATCTCCAGCTAACCAACACACTGAAGAAAAATTATCTTCTAATGAAAGAGATAAAGCTTCATCATTAATGCGTGTTGACCACACAGGTGAAGTTTGTGCACAGGCACTTTATCGAGGTCAAGCATTTGTTGCTAAAAATTCAAAAACACGAATACACCTATGGCATGCAGCAGATGAAGAAAATGACCACCTAGCTTGGTGTCAACAGCGATTAAATGAGCTAGACAGTCGAAGAAGCTATTTAAATCCATTCTGGTATTCAGGCTCTTTTATTATTGGTGCTACCGCAGGTCTAATAAGTGATAAACTAAGTTATAGCTTTGTCGTTGAAACTGAAAAACAAGTTATGAAACATCTAGATGACCACCTTAATCAGCTTCCAAAGCAAGATGAGAAAAGTAAGGCCATTTTAAGGCAAATGCGCATTGATGAAGAGATACATGCGGAAAATGCACAAAACCAAGGCGGCAAGAGACTTCCTTTTCCGATACGAATCATAATGAAATTACAGTCTACCGTTATGACTTCTACCGCTTATTATTTTTAAAGTATCGAATTAGATCTTTACTAATAACTTCCGGTGTAAGTGGTTTATAAAAATGATAGCCCTGACCGATTCGACAACCAAGTTGCTTTAAAAACTCTAACTGTTCTTTTGTTTCAATGCCTTCTGCAATGACCTCCAAGCGAAATGCATCCGCCATAGAAATAATCGCTTGGACCACTTCATTATTAACCTCATTACCAATTTCACTAATAAAGGAACGATCAATCTTAAGCACGGATATCGGCATATTTTTTAAGCGGCTTAATGATGAATAGCCAGTACCAAAATCATCAATATGAATTTTTATGTCACAGTCCTTCAAATACTCTAATGACTCTACTAGTTTATTTGCATTACTCATTATACTGGTTTCAGTAATTTCAAAATGCGTAACGCTTGAGAGAATCGGATGTTTTTTTAACAATAACTGATGGTTTTGAATAAATTGCTCACTGGATAGTTGAACGGGTGATAAGTTAATTGACAAAAATCCACTAAACTTTAACTTATCTCGCCATAATAATATTTGTTGATATGCCTTTTGTATAATCCATAGTCCTAACTCATGAATGAATCCATTAGATTCAGCCAGCGATATAAATTGATCTGGTCTTATATGCTTTTTTAACTTTTTACTATACCAGCGACATAGCACTTCAAAGCCTAAAATTTTTCCAGAAACCAACTCGATAATTGGCTGATAAACTAAAGAAATTTCATTATATTTTAAACTATCTTTGATTAGTGAATCCAACCTAATATATTCAAGATACTGATCATGTAATTTCTTCTGATAAAATTGATAAGCGCCCCTGCCTTCTTTTTTAGCACGATACATTGCAATATCTGCTCGCTTAATACATTCAACGACATCAATATGACTTGATGAAAAGCAAAAGATACCCACACTTGCACCAATTTTAATAATTTTTTTATCAATATAAAATGGTTCTGAAAGCATTTTACAAATCTTATCAGCAACAACCCCAGCATCATAATCTTGCGCAATTTCATCGAGTATAACTGCAAACTCATCACCACCAGTGCGTGCAACTAGATCACTCTTTCTCACACACTGATGAATTCTAGCTGATACTTCTTGAAGCACAACATCACCAACCGGGTGACCATAACCATCATTAATATTTTTAAAGTCATCCAAATCAATAAATAAAAGTGCTGACTTTCGATGGTAGCGCTCAGATGCAGATAGCATTTTTGTTAAATTTTCTTGAAATGCAGTTCGGTTTGGCAAGTGAGTTAAGGTATCATGCAATGCCATGACTTTTAATTGCTGCTCTTTTTTATTTAGTTCACCCTTTAAGATATTCTGCTGTATGCTGTTTAAAATGGCCTTTTCAATTGAGATTAAATCAATTGCACTTTTGTTTAAATAATCATAATTTCCAGATTCTATGGATTCTATTACCAAATCTTCATCACCATGGCCTGTCATGATAACCATAGCTGGTACTTTATCTTTAAATAATAATTTAATTTCATTAAATAAAGCTAGCCCATTAACTTTAGGCATATCACAATTAACTAAAATACAATCAACACTGTTAAGTGAATTTGCATCTGCATGAAGATCTAATAAATCTAACTCAGAGATTTGATAATTAAACTTAGCTGACTTAGACAGCGTACGTTTAATTAACGCTCTATCTGATTTATTCGTATCTATAATCAAGATTTTAAAATCATTTTTCGTCATAAATTATTCTAGAAAATAGTCTTACTAATTACTAATAAATATAGATGAAAATGTTTTTTTTGCACTTAATTTAAAGGAATTATAACCACCCATCAAAGCAGTTGCTCTTGAATAAAGGCTGCAATTTTATCATGTTGATGCCTAATACGCTCACCCTTAATAATTGAAATTAAGTCCATTAATGTTTGGTTGAAATCATCATTAATCAATAAATAGTCATAGTGATGAAATTCCTTAATTTCCCATTTCGCTTTCTCAAGGCGCTTTTGAATAACTTCAGCAGAGTCTTTTGCTCGCTTCTCTAAACGTTCTTTTAATGTTTCAAGTGATGGTGGTAACACAAAAATACTAACTGCTTGCTTTGGATATTGCTTAAGTATTTGTTTTGCACCTTGCCAATCAATCTCAAGAATCACATCATAGCCTGATGATGTAACCCGAGAAATCTCAGCTTTTGAAGTTCCATAGTAGTGATCAAATACTTTTGCATGTTCAACAAATGCATCTTCATTAACCAAAAACTCAAATTCATCTTGCTTGACGAAGTAATAGGCCTCATTTTGCTTTTCACCCTCCCTTGATGCTCTTGTAGTATGAGAAATACATACATCAATGTCAGCAATATCTTCTAATAGTGATTTCACTAAGGATGTTTTACCTGCACCAGAAGGTGCAGAAATTACAAAAATAAGTCCTTCTCGAGTATTCAATTTTTAGCCTTAATTACTCAACTTGATCTGCCTAATACTTTAATCAGCCTCAATAATAAGGTCAATTATATATTAAGAATTTATTTGCTAATAAATACCATTAACGTTTTAACTTTGCATAAATACTACCCATATATGCATTTGAAAATAGTTTGATTGTCTTCCTTAACCAACGCGCATCTTTTTTTACTGCAATACGTTTAATCTGATCAAGCTTATTATCAGCAAGATTAACTCCGCGTTCAGTTGTATATAACACCTCAAAACCTGCCGCTTTGGCAAGTTTAACGGTATCTTCATTATAATTACCGCGAGGCCAACATAAATGCTTGGATTCAACACCTAAACGCGCCTTCAATAAAACACGACTTTGTATGATATCCTCACGCCAATCAAGCTGATCAAAGTAGTTATCCCTATGCGTATGTGTATGCGCCTGTATATCAAATACATCACGCATTTTTTTCAGTTCATTCCACGTACATAATACTTCTCTAGGGCTGACTGGTGCCTTTTCTTTACACTGTTTATGCTGTAACGCTAAAAATGGCTTATCCTTACAATTCGAAGCTGCCTCAATCCAGCCAGTAACAACAAATAGTGTCGCCTTAAGACCATACTTTTTTAAAATTGGATAGGCATAAACAAAATTATTACGCCAACCATCATCAAAGGTAATCAATACGCTTTTTTTGGGTAACTTAAGTTCCCCTTTTTTAAATCGATAAAACTCTTCTATCGATAGGGTTTTATAGTTATTAGCAACTAAATAAGCCATTTGCTGATCAAATTCATCAATTGACGAACAAATAAACCCCGACGCCTCTAATACATGATGATACATTAAAACAGTAACAGCACTCCTAAATGGATTAATCATCATCAAGCCCTAAGACTTGGTGATAAATGCTTAACACTTTATCAGTCATTGCTTTGATAGAAAAATCCTCTAAAACTGAGCCTCTTGCATTAGATTCTAGCTTATTTTTCTTATCTGGGTCTTTAATCAGACTCTCTAGTTGATCTGCCCAATAAGCAGGGTTTCCTGGTGGCACAAGCAAAAAATTATCGCCTTGGTATAAATCTGCAGTACTACCAACATCCGTGGCTAATACTGCCTTTTGCATCGCTAACGCCTGAATAACTGACTGCGGAACGCCTTCTGCATCTGAGCTTAATACAAAGTAATCCAAGGCACTTAATAATTCTTGCGGCTGGTCAATATGCCCCGTTAACGTAACATAATCTGACATGCCTAACTCTTTAATCAATGCTTCAATTTTTTCTGCTCCAGGCCCACTACCTGCAATAATCAATCGAACATTGAAACTTTTTTCTTTCAGTAGTTTCCCCATTTGGAGAAATAGGTCATGACGCTTGCCATTTCTTAATACTGCAATAATACCAACTGCAATTTCACTTTCTTTAATCGCAAATTTCTGACGCATTTTAATAGGGTCATAAGCTAAAGGATCAAATTGAACTTCATCAACCCCCGTTGCAACAGATGTTACTTTACTTGCCTTTAAGCCGCTATAACTAATCATATTTTGACGCACGGCCTCTCCTGTTGTAATAACATGATCAGCTAGTTTATTCATCAACGATGACTTCTTTACTGGGATTGATAAATGACGCGTACGAATAAACTTACGCCCTGAAAGCTTAGCTGCCAGACCGCCAACAAGTGTATCTTTACTTGAGTGGGTATTAACAATATCAATATTTAAGTCTTTAATCAGTTTTTTAATGCCAAATAACGTCTTATAGTCCCAATTACCTTTAAACGGAAAATAAAAAACCTCAAAGCCTAATGCTTTTGCTCTTTTTCCAATCTGTGCATGTGCTGTGCAAGCTAAATACACCTTCACACCACGCTCAGTAACTGCCTGCATTTCCTTAATTGTTCTAATTTCCTGGCCTCCCCAGCCATCACCCCATTCGGTGTGCAACACTTTAATTTGTTTTGTCATCTTTGTATTCACAATACCAATAGATAATAGCAGCGCACGCAAAAAGCTTGGACACTATTAAAGTTTAATTTAATTAATGATTGATTAAACGTTGTATTAAAATGCTATTTAGCTTGTTTAAGTGGAAGACCAATAGCCGCTTCTACCCTACGATTAAGTGCACGCCCAGCCTCTGTCTTATTTGATGCAATCGGACTTGTTATTCCCATGCCTACTGTTTTAATTCGTGTATTATCAATCCCTAAGTCACGCAAATAAACTCGGACAGCATTAGCGCGTTTTAACGATAGCTTCTTATTGTATGATTTAGAGCCTTTGCCTTCCCAACTAGCATAACCGTAAAGTACAACATTTGTTGCAGGATACTGTTTCATAAATGTAGCCAGACGTGTTACAGCTACTTTACTACCTGGTGTTAATACAGAGCGATCAAAAGCAAACTTAACATCTAAGTGCATCGTTACTTCATCGCTTGATACACTATAACAGCCCGTTGATTGTTTAGTTGCCTGCGACATATCACCGCTACAACGTTCTACACCTTCTGGTAGTACATACTGTTCTTTTACAACTTGATCATCCATTGCTGGGCTTTGATCTGCCTGCCCAAAAAACACTCTAATACCTGCTGTAATAACATTACCATTATTCCAGTCATCATCGAATAACTGCATATAGCGATAATTAAGCGTTAAATCAAGGTTTTGTGACACCTGATAACGCACACCAACACCTGCATCCATACCAAAACCGCTATGAACCATATGCATATAACCTGCACCAATAGCAACATATGGATTCCAGCGACTTTTAGTTGGAATATTCCAAATTCCCTCGCCTACTACCGCATTAGCAGTAGCACCCGCATAAGGGGCTACTTGTACTGCAAACTGGTGATTAATCTTATAACCTACACTCACTGAACCTACAGGCGATGAATCATATGCATTTGAAGCATCAACCCAACCACCAACAGCAGGCTCAACATAAAAACCAGAGCCTTGATTATAAATATCTGCCTGAGCAGTTGATGTAGCTAATACTGTTGCAAGTGCCACCGATAAAATTGCTACCTTACATTTAAGCGCCATAGCAAACTCCTTTTAAAATTTTTAAACTTAAAGATAAACTGTACAATAACATAATTTATTTGCCCTATGATATCAACATTATCTATTTTTTCAAAAAAACTTCTATCATTTAATTGTTAATAATGTTAGATTCTTTCTCGCATAACCTTCTATAAGTTAAACGCTAGGAGTTTGGTGCCATGAGAAATACCTTATTTAACCAACCAGCAACTCAGCTTCTTCCAAATAAATGGGATTTATTTGCACTATTTCTAGTTTTTAGTGTTTTACTGGCACTCGCTTGGACTGGTTCTAACCTCGGTGGCAGTTTTTCATTTGAACACTTACCAGTGATTCATCTTAATCCATGGTATTTGCCTCGTTATGCACTAGAAACTGTGCTTCGAATGTTTATTGCACTTATTCTATCTTTTGTTTTTAGCTTCATTGTCGGAGCGCTCGCAGCAAAAAGCGTACGAGCAGGAAAGGTCATTATTCCAATTATTGACATATTACAATCCGTACCTATTTTAGGCTATTTATCTATTTTAATTGTCGCATTTGTTGCATTATTTCCTGGATCAATGCTTGGGCCACAATGTGCAGCTATTTTTGCTGTATTTACCTCTCAAGTTTGGAATATGACATTAAGTTTTTATCAGTCGCTAAGGACAATTCCCAAAGAGCTTAATGAAGCAGCCAGCATGTATAAACTCTCTGCTTGGCAACGATTTTGGAAATTAGAAGTTCCCTTTTCCATGCCTGGTTTATTATGGAATGCCATGATGTCTATGTCAGGCGGATGGTTTTTTGTTGTTGCATCAGAAGCGATTTCTGTTGGCCACCACGAAGTGATGCTTCCTGGTATTGGCTCATATATTCAAACAGCACTTAATTTAGGTAATGCCAATGCAATTCTCTATGCACTCATTGCTATGCTAATTGTTATTTTACTGTATGACCAACTCCTATTTCGCCCATTAGTGGCTTGGAGTGAAAAATTTGTTGTTACTGATATTCAAGAGCAGAACCAGTCTTCTTGGTTTTTAAATGTAATGAAACGCGCCCCATGGATGAAGCGTTTTAGTTTTTTATTTGGTATATATGCAAATCACTTTGTTAATCTTAAACTTCTTGAAAAACGACCGCATAGGCATAATTCTCACTTTTTTGCCGATAAAAAACCAAGCACTATCTCTGCGTTTGTCTGGTATTTATCATTAACGATATGCGGTATTATTTTTGTCTATTTGACTTGGAATTTTATTTACGCTAGTACCAATATTAACCTTAAAGAAACACTCCATGTCTTTATCCTTGGTTTTTATACAGGTGCTCGCGTCTTTATTTTAATTATTTTGTGCTCTTTTATTTGGATTCCAATTGGCATTTGGATTGGCACTCGCCCTAAACTTGCACAGGCAATTCAACCCATCGCACAAATTTTAGCCGCTTTTCCTGCTAATTTACTTTACGGGCCATTTGCTGTCATTGTGCTTGCTTGGCACTTGAACTTCCAAATTTGGTGTGCACCTTTAATGATTTTGGGCACACAATGGTATATCTTATTTAACGTTATTGCTGGTGCCTCTGCAATTCCTCAGGAGTTAAAGCTAGCTTCTAGAAATTTGCAACTATCCGGCTGGACTAAGTGGACAAAATATTTAATCCCTTCCGTGTTTCCTTTTTATGTAACAGGCGCAATTACGGCAGCTGGTGGCTCTTGGAATGCCAGTATTGTAGCGGAAGTGATTGACTGGAATCATCAAAAGTTTATGGCAACAGGACTTGGCTCCTATATTACTGAAAATACAACACTAGGACACATGCCTGAAGTTGCCCTAGGCGTTATCGTTATGTGTTTTTGGGTAACGTTAGTTAATCGCTTATTTTGGCGACGACTTTATCGCTTTGCTGAAACACGCTACAAAATGGAGTAATCTGATTATGACAAGTAAACTTCAATCATCACATTCGCACAATCAATCAATTGACTTAAAAAGCATCATTAGCGTTAGTAATGTGAACAAAGCATTTCAAAACCCAGACAAACAAGACCTTGTTGTGCTGGAGAATGTAAATTTCACACTTAAAGAAGGGGAAATTGTTGCATTGCTTGGAAAATCCGGTTCAGGCAAGTCAACTTTGCTGAGAATCATTGCTGGCTTAAGTGCACCAACATCAGGTGAGGTACTCTACCGAGGCACAGCGGTTACTGAACCTGTTTCTGATATCTCTATGGTATTTCAAAGCTTTGCTTTGATGCCATGGTTAACCGTATTAGAAAATGTAGAACTAGGTCTAGAAGCTCGCAATATCCCACGCAAAGAAAGAAGACAACGTGCCATTGATGCAATTGATATGATTGGTCTTGATGGTTTTGAAAATGCCTACCCTAAAGAATTATCTGGTGGAATGCGCCAACGTGTTGGCTTTGCTCGTGCATTAGTTTTAAAACCTGACATTTTATTAATGGATGAGCCTTTTTCAGCGCTTGATGTATTAACGGCTGAAACACTTCGTGAGGACTTACTTGAATTATGGGAAAAAAATAATGATATGAAAGGTATTTTATTTGTTACCCATAATATTGAAGAGGCGGTATTAACTGCTGATCGTGTTATTATTTTTGGTAGCAATCCAGGCTTTATTCGAGGTGAGTTAAAAATTGATTTACCCAGACCTCGAAATGCTAAAGACTTAGCTGTTAGTCATTTAATTGATGAAGTCTATCGTATGATGACAACAGCGCAAACAAAAGAACTAGGCGAGCGAATGAACCGCCGTCGCGCGTTGACGATTGCTTATCGCTTACCAGCAACTGAAATTGCTGAATTAACCGGTCTATTATCTGAAATGTATGAAATGCAAGAAAAAGGTGCGATTGACTTACCAGAAGTTGCTGACTACGTCCGTTTAGATGTTGATGATTTATTTCCCATTTTAGAAATTTTATCCGTACTACAGCTGGCACATATTGCTGAAGGTGATATTACCATGACTGAACTTGGAAAAACCTTTGTTAACGCTGATATTACTAATCGTAAGGTTCTATTTTCTAGATTATTACTGCAAAACATTCCATTAGCACGCCATGTTGTTAAAGTATTAAAAGAACGCCCTAACAAACGAGCACCTCAGTCACGATTTTTAACGGAACTTGAAGATCACTTCAGCGAAAAAGAAGCAGAACGTATCTTAAATACATTTATTGACTGGGCCCGCTATGCTGAGATTATTGAATATGACTATAATTCTAAGATGCTCAGCCTTGATGAAACGAATAGTTAATGCCTTAGCTCAAATCACTACTTTTTATGATTCTTTTTGGTCTAACACTTGTTATTTTTATCAATATCTGATATAAATTCCAGCCTTGAAGAATTTTAGTTTTTTATGGTTTAATTTTGGAGGTTATCATGTCCAGAGTATGTATGGTTACAAACAAGCGCCCAATGAGTGGTAATAATGTCTCTCATGCGCACAACAAAACAAGACGTCGTTTTCTACCTAATCTTCACAGCCATCGTTTTTGGGTGGAAAGTGAAAATCGTTATGTGAAATTACGCGTCAGTGCTAAAGGTATGCGTATTATCGATAAGAAAGGTATTGATAGTGTATTAGCTGATATCCGCAGCCGCGGCATCAAAGTATAAGGAGAATTCTCATGCGTGAAAAAATAAGACTTGTCTCAACAGCTGGTACAGGCCACTTTTATACAACGGATAAAAATAAGCGTACAATGACTGGAAAATTTGAAATTAAAAAGTTTGACCCAGTTGTTCGTAAGCATGTTATTTATAAAGAAGCAAAAATCAAATAAATAAACTTAATTTCCTAGAGCGCCATAATAGCATCAAAAAAAATGGCGCGCCGGTTAATGCTGTAATAGCACCTAATGGTAAAATATAAGGTGCAAACAAGCATCTTGCAAAAATCTCTGCAACAAGCACTAATAAACCACCTGTTAATGCACTGTTAATCAAAAGTGCTAAGTGGCGTCGTATTCCAAAAAGACGCACAATATGTGGTGCTATGAGCCCAACAAATGCAATAGGCCCTGCAATAGAGACAGCAACGGCCATCATTACTGATAAACCAATTAATACAATAACTAATAACTGATTAATGTTAACACCGCTTGCTTTAGCATCTAATTCTCCTAGTGCCAGTATATCCAACGCAGATGCACTCTTCGGCAATATAAATAGAATAATAACCACCATCACAGCATCAAATCCCAATAAAGGCCATGATACACTCTGAATACCCCCCATTAGCCAACTTAAAGCAAAATGAAGGTTATTTGCTTGAGAGAAAGTCATCACAAGCATCAAGACTGATGAGAAAATAGAGGCCAATGCAATACCTGCTAGTAAAACGCCTGTTACTTTGCCATTAATAAATAAAATTGAAACTAAATACATCACCATTAAAACAATGCCACTGCCTATTGCAGCTAAAATTAAAATCATAATATTTTGGTTCAAACTAACGATTAATGGCGTTGAAAAAAACCATAAGCCTAAAACTACCATTAGGGATGCACCGGATGATACACCTAATATACCAGGATCTGCTAAAGGGTTTCTTAATAAACCCTGCATTAGCCCACCTGAAAAGCCATAAATAATGCCAACTAATAAACTTGCAACTAATACAGGCAACTTAATAAATAATACGACTTGATCTAATAATGTCATCTGATTTTTTTGATCAAATATGGCGATCAATAGCCCAACTAAAGAATGAAAACTTATTGCTGCCTCACCTGTCATTAAAAAGATAAATGATGCACTAGCAATGAGAATAATTAGTATAAAACTTAAATAAACTGGCTGCCTCAATTTGAATATGACCTTTTTATGCTATAACCTCTAAACACTTTTCTGTATTATAATCACTTTTTTGTTTAAATTGCTGCAAATCAAATAGACATACAGACAATATTTATAATTTTTTTCTTGCGAAAGCTGGATACTAACGCTATAAAGCCATACACTATACAAGGTAAAATAACTAACCGAAACAAAAAAGAGGCAACATGGAAGCAGCATTTCAGCTTAAAGGTCGATTGTTCACACTTAGCGTGTTGCAATTAACCAGTAATAATATTGATACGATTGATAACGAACTTGCCAAAAAAAAAGAACAAGCACCTAAGTTTTTCAATCAAGCACCCGTTGTAATTGACCTACTAGATATTGAAAAAGATGAAACAGAACTTGACCTAGAGTCATTGAATAATATTTTAACCAAACATGCATTAATTCCCGTTGGTTATTGTGCTAAAAATTCCAATTGGCAAGAAAAAATCAGATCACTTAAGTTGCCAATTCTAACTGAAGCACGCCTTACAGCTCAGCCAAGGCAAACAAAAGATGCTAACGACAACGCAACTAACGGTAAAAAGCTCTCTGAAGCGCAATTACGCCAATACAATAAGCAAAGCCTCATCATTGACACACCAATTCGTTCTGGCCAACAGGTCTATGCATCAGAAGGTGACTTAATTGTTACATCAACAGTAAGCCCAGGTGCAGAGTTACTAGCTGAAGGTAGTATTCATGTCTATGGTACTTTACGTGGTCGAGCTCTAGCAGGTATTAATGGTAATGCCGATGCACGCATCTTCTGCCATAACCTAGAAGCGAACTTAATTTCCATTGCTGGACAGTACCGCTTGTTTGAAGATGGTTACCATAGTGAGCAAAATCGCTCACATCAAATATACTTAAAGGATGGACAGTTAATGATCTTACCCATTAACTAAATGACTGAACTGATTTAACAGTAAATAGAGGATCATACCGTGAGTGATGTAGAAGTAAATGATAAAAAAGAAAATAATGAAACCAATGATAAAGTTGACAAAAAAGCCAAAATTATTGTTATCACTTCAGGCAAAGGAGGCGTTGGCAAAACAACCACAAGTGCTGCATTTGCTTCTGGGCTTGCCCAAAAAGGCAATAAAACCGTTGTCATTGACTTTGATGTAGGCTTAAGAAACCTTGACCTTGTCATGGGTTGTGAACGACGTGTTGTCTATGACTTTATTAACCTTGTTAATGGTGAGTCTAATATCAAACAAACGCTAATAAAAGATAAGCGCATTGATAACCTATACATCCTACCTGCCTCTCAAACGCGCGATAAGGATGCACTTAAGCAAGATGCTGTTGGCAAAATTTTAGATGAGTTAGCTCAAGAGTTTGACTATATTGTTTGTGACTCTCCAGCAGGCATTGAAAAAGGAGCTTTAATGGCAATGTACTTTGCTGATGAAGCCATTGTTGTTACCAACCCTGAAGTTTCCTCAGTTCGGGATTCTGATCGAATCCTAGGTGTACTATCAAGCAAAAGTCGCCGAGCTGAAGTAGGAGAAGATCCTATAAAAGAGCACCTATTATTAACTCGCTATTCACCCGATCGCGTTGATAATGGTGAAATGCTATCTTTAAGTGACGTTAAAGATATTTTATCGATTCCTTTATTGGGTGTCATACCTGAGTCTAAAGCCGTTTTAAAAGCATCTAATGCAGGTGTACCAGTTATTATGGATGATGACAGCGATGCAGGACAAGCTTATATTGATGCAGTTGAACGCTTCTTAGGAGAAGATAAACCACTGCGTTACATTGAGGCTAAAAAAGTTGGGTTTTTGCAGAGAATATTTAAAGGCGCGAGGGCATAGGTAATGGGATTTTTTGATTTATTTCGCTCAAGAGACACAAAGCAATCTGCCGATATCGCTAAAGAGCGCCTACAGATTATTGTCGCCCACCAAAGAGCTGAACGCTCAGGCAGTGGTGATGACGGCGTTTTGGCTTCACCTGAAATACTAGCTAAATTACAACAAGAAATTATGGAAGTCATTGCTAAATACGTTAAAGTTGACAGAGAAAAGGTCAATGTTGATGTTGGCAATATTGATGGCCACTCTGTACTAGAATTAAATGTAACGCTACAAGAAGCTTAAAGAATTACACAAGTTTTAGAGAGAGTTTCACAAATGCTTTCATGCTTTGCCTCGGAAACTTCATTTGCAAATACAGTTTTAGGTGATCTTGCTATAGCTTCATCGTCTATATCATAACGTTTAGCTGAAACTTTGACAATTTCATATCCTTCTGACCCATGATTTATACCATACGTATGAACATTAAATTTCCAGCCATCTTGCGTATTAACTCCAACAACATTAGCAATATTAGCTAGTTTTTCATGTTCTTTAAAATGATATGACTCAGCACCAGATTGGGGACCAATTATTATGATATCTGATTCACTAAGAAATTTTTCATGTCTTAATTTTTCTATTTGCTTATCCATTAAATCAACAGAAATACTGCCTGACTCTGTTTGCGCATTGATATGATGGATTTCAGAATTTTTTTTATCAATTATAAATGTACACCCTTCAAGTATTGGAGTTACAATTATATTTTCAGCCTTGTCAAGCTTTTGAGTACATATCCTATTTTCTTGCCAAGGTAGTACTGTCGCTGAAAAAGAAGCAATAGCCTTTCCAGACACACCACGTTCAAGTTGAGACTTAGAACAGATAAAATAACCATTTTCAGGTATTGCTACAGCATTTGATGCACCACCTGCAAAAACTCCATCCGTTGGGCAAACCAGGTACAAAGTAGCATTTTGTTCTTTTTTATTAAATTTTAAAGACAACGGTACTTTTCGATGTAAATAATTCTTAACGAACTCTTCAGTAGATAAATGCCTAACATCAGATAAATCTATACTATCGACACTATCATCATCACTAACTACTTCATACTTATAATCTTTAAACATGCATGAAACCTCTTGATAATATTTTTTCAATACAATCTATCAAGGTTGCAGAAAATGAAAACTTAAATATATCATAAAAATGTCAGTTGAAATTAAATAAATACACCTTCTTTTATAACCTTATCAGGTTTAACTCCAGTAGGATTATAAACAATGTCATTTTCATTATTTGTATCCCAAATAACTAAATCAGCAGTTTTAGCTACTTCAACACTACCAATACGATCTTGACGGTCTAATGCTTTGGCAGCATTAATTGTCACAGCTTGCCAAACTTCTTTAATTGATAGACCAAATAGAACACACGCCATATTCATCATTAAAGGCAAAGATAAAAACGGTGAACTACCTGGGTTTGCATCAGTTGCAATCGCTATTGGCACTTGCTGTTTCCGCAATGCATCAATTGGTGGTAATTGCGTTTCTTTCAAAAAGTAAAAAGCCCCTGGCAGTAAAACTGCTGTGGTATTATTTTCCTTTAATGCCCTAATATCACACGTATTTAAATATTCCAGATGATCAACTGAATATGCGCCCATGCTCGCTGCTAATTTTGCACCCTTTTGATCACTTAACTGCTCAGCATGCAATTTTAATTTAAAACCATAGGCTTTTGCCTTATTAAACAGCTTTTCAACCTGGTCAGCTTTAAATGCAATTGATTCACAAAATGCATCAACAAACTCAGCTAACTTTTGCTCTTTTATCTCAGGCAGCATCTGATTAATTATAAGATCTAAATAGATTTCTGGCGTCTTTTTAAATTCAGGCGGAATGGCATGCGCACCAAGAAAGGTTGACACAATTGAGATTGCACTGTGATTCGCTAAACGTTTCGTAACCTTAAGCATTTTAATTTCAGTTTCCGTATCAAGCCCGTAACCTGACTTGACTTCTACCGTTGTTACGCCATAGTTTGCCATCGTATCCAATCGTTTCAATGCTAAAGCTGTAAGTTCATCAATACTTGCCTTACGAGTTGCTGTTACCGTCAATAGAATACCACCACCTTGTTGTGCAATATCTTGGTAACTTGCCCCATTTAAACGCATTGCAAATTCATCCGCTCGATTGCCTGCATAAATAATATGCGTATGACAATCTATGAGGCCAGGACTAACAAGCGCCCCCTTAGTATCAATAATCATTGTATCCCTACCCGCCTCTATGGCATTATCGATTGCAATGACTTTCGTATCCTTAATGGCAATATCAACTCGATCGAGAATATCATATGAGTCATTAACCGTTAACAAGCGAGCATTTTTAATTAAAAGATCAGGAGAAGACATCATGATATATCTCACCGTAATAAGCTATTTGACTAATCAATGATGCAACTTTAGCTATATCATCAGCAAATAACCGGTCTTTCTCATAAAATGAAACTTCACGTCTAATTCGCATATAATATCCCATCAACTTATCAGAAGATTTCAGCGGCGAACGAAAATCAATGCCTTGACAGGCTGCTAACGTTTCAATTGCTAATATCTGTAAAACATTATCACAAATTTTATTTAACTTTATAGCACCAAAGGTAGCCATTGAAACGTGATCTTCTTGGTTAGCTGAGGTTGGTAATGAATCAACCGATGCAGGATGCGCATAGGTTTTATTTTCACTTGCTAAGGCAGATGCTGTGACATGAGCAATCATAAACCCAGAATTTAAACCGGCATCTTTGACTAAAAATGAAGGTAAGCCACTAAATGCTTTATCCGTTAATAACGCAATTCTTCTCTCTGCAATTGCACCAATTTCACAAACAGCAATTGCTACTTGATCTGCGCTTAAAGCAACAGACTCTGCATGAAAATTACCACCTGAAATAACTTCTTTGGTATCCGGTATAATCAATGGATTATCCGATACTGCATTGGCTTCATTAATCAAATTCTCTTCTGCATGCTTAATTTGTTGCCATATAGCTCCCATTACTTGTGGCTGACAGCGAATTGAATAAGGGTCTTGTACTTTATTACATTCATTTTGGTGAGAAAGTAAAATTTCACTGCCTTCAATTAATTTAAATACCGCATGAGAAAAGACCATCTGCCCCTGTGATTTTTTCATCCTAGCAATTGTTGGATGAAATGGTCGAATACTTCCAGCAGAAGCATCCAATGACAATGTCCCTGCGATGGTTCCTACTGCAAAATTACGCTGTGCTTTTAACAGTCCGATTAAGGCAATTGCAGCTGAAGCTTGTGTGCCATTAATTAAAGCTAAACCTTCCTTTTCTTCTAATTCTAATGGCTCAATATTCATACTTGCCAGTGCATTGGAAGCTGAGGTTGTTTTTCCTTGATAAAAAACCTTACCTTCACCTAAAAGAAGTAATGACAAATGCGCTAAAGGAGCCAGATCGCCCGAAGCGCCAACAGAACCTTGAGAAGGAATCTTTGGATATACTTTTTGATTGTAGAAAAAAACTAAACGATCAATCAGTTTTCTAGAGACGCCTGAATAGCCTTGCGCAAGGCTATTAATTTTTAACAATAAAATCAACTTAACGCAATCTATATCTAGTGCTTCACCTACACCTGCTGCATGCGATAAAATTAAGCGTTTTTGTAACCGTTTTAATTCATCTTTTTCTATTTTTTTCTTTGCCAACAAACCAAATCCGGTATTCACGCCGTAAATAGTTTTACCCTCAGCAACTAAATCCTTTAAGGTTTGATAGGAACGATCAATTGCTTGATAAGCACTATCTGCTAACTTTATCTTACGATCATTTTGAATTAAATGGCGGATACTCTCAAGATCCAAACTCCCTGGAATTAACATAAATGGCAGCATACTGTCCTCACCCAATGATTGACCTACCTCACTAGATACTTTATCTGATTTTTCAGCAATTTCCTTAAATGTACTTATCTCTTCTTTAAATGCTATTGTATCCATAAACGCACCTCCATAGGTTTATTGATTAATCATGGGCAAATTAAGATGATTTTCTTTTGCACAGTCAATGGCTTTTTGGTAACCACTATCGGCATGTCGCATCACACCTGTTGCAGGATCATTGTTAAGGACTCGCTCTAACGCTAGTTTTGCTTGATCAGAACCATCAGCAACAATTACCATTCCAGCATGTTGTGAGAACCCCATACCCACACCACCACCATGGTGTAAGCTTACCCAAGTAGCCCCCGAAGCCGTATTTAATAGTGCATTTAATAAAGGCCAATCCGATACAGCGTCAGATCCATCAAGCATACCTTCGGTTTCTCGGTTTGGACTGGCTACTGAACCAGAATCTAAGTGATCTCTACCAATGACAATCGGCGCTTTTAACTCCCCAGATTTAACCATTTCATTAAATGCAAGACCAAGTTTTGCTCGATCACCCAAACCAACCCAACAAATCCTTGCAGGTAAGCCTTGAAATTGAATGCGGGATTTTGCCATATCTAACCAAAGATGCAAATGCGTATCATTAGGTAATAGCTCTTTTACTTTTTGATCTGTTTTATAAATATCTTGCGGATCTCCTGAAAGTGCAACCCATCTAAATGGCCCAATTCCTTGACAAAATAAGGGTCGAATATAGGCTGGCACAAAACCTGGAAAATCAAATGCATTGTCACAGCCTGCTTCATAGGCCATTTGTCGAATATTATTACCATAATCGAATGTTGGCACACCAAGTTTTGCCAAGTCACACATAGCCTTAACATGAACGGCCATCGACTCTTTTGCTGCCTGAATCACTTTTTCTGGCTGACTCTTTCGCATCATCTGTGCTTTTTCTAATGTCCAACCAATTGGCAAATAGCCATTCAATGGATCATGCGCACTCGTTTGATCAGTCAAAGCATCGGGTCTAACACCTCGTTTGATAAGCTCTGGTAATATTTCAGCCTGATTACCTAATAAACCTACAGAAATTGCTTTTTTATTTAGTTTAGCATCTTCAATTAAAGCCAAGGCATGATCAAGATTATCTGCTTTATAATCCAGATAATTTGTTTTTAAGCGCAAGTCAATCCGTGATGGGTCACACTCAACTGCCAACATCGACGCACCAGCTAAAACTGCAGCCAATGGCTGCGCACCGCCCATACCACCTAAACCTGCTGTTAGTATCCATTTTCCTGATAAATCCCCTTGATAGTGCTGTCTTGCCATCTCTACAAAGGTCTCAAATGTCCCCTGTATAATCCCTTGAGAACCAATATAGATCCAAGAACCTGCTGTCATCTGGCCATACATCATCAATCCAGCCTGATCTAATTGATTAAAATGCTGCCAATTAGCCCAATGTGGAACCAAGTTTGAATTTGCAATTAGAACCCTTGGACTTGTTTCTGTTGTTTTAAAAACACCAACTGGCTTTCCTGATTGTATTAACAACGTTTCATCCACTGCTAGTGATTTCAACGTTTCAATAATTTTGTCAAAACAAGGCCAGTTTCTTGCTGCTTTACCAATACCTCCATAAACAACTAGCTTTTCTGGATATTCTGCTACTTCTGCATCTAAATTATTCATCAGCATTCTAAGTGCTGCTTCTATTTGCCAATTTTTACAATGCAACTGATTACCCGTTGGTGCTTTAATGTCACGCAGCCTCGACTGATGTTGATTTTGATCGTTTGATTCTATAACTTCATCCATTATCTAAACTCCTTAACTTACTGATTAATCTAAATAATTTATTTATAAACTCCAGCTACAGCTAGTGATATGCCATTAAAAAAATACTTAATAAGCTTGCTGCAAGTTTGGCCGTTCGCCTATCAATATCATAACGTGGTGATAGCTCTACTATATCTATTCCTACAACTGCATTAGAAACAGCTAATAATTTTAATGCTTCCACGACATACGTAGTATCAATGCCCATTGACTGTGGCGCACTAACACCAGGAGCTATTGCTGCTTGAAATACATCTAAACAAACAGATACATAGATTTTTTTATGCTGATTAATAATAGTTTCAATAAAACCCAAATCATAAGGATTCGCATTAATCGTCTCTGCTAAATTAATTTTAACTTGATGCTTCTTCGCATAGTCAAACAAACTTGTTGTATTTGCTAATGGTTGAACACCTGCACAGTAATAATTAAATAATCGAAGGTTATGCTTTAAATGCTCCGAAATTTGATAAAATGGCGTTCCTGAAGATGCATATTTTCCTTTCATTAAGCTTCTTAAATCTAGATGCGCATCAAAGTTAATAATGGCTATATCTTCTTGAGCTGCATAGGCCTGATCAATCCCTAAAAAATGCCCCCAAGCCGTTTCATGTCCACCACCTAAAACAATTGGTAATAGGCCTTTGTCAATGGTCAATTTAACTATTTTTGCCAATTCATTTTGTGCACGCTCTAAATCTCCATCTAAACATAAGACATCACCTAAATCATATAAATTTAGCTTTTTATTAATCGCAATTGAGGCTAATGCACATCGTATTGCGTCAGGGCCTTCTTTTGCACCAATACGACCTAAATTACGTCTAATACCCTCATCAGATGCAAAACCAATTAAGCCGAACCCACTACTAGGGTTTAATTCATCAATTGCTAGCTGCTGTATAATTTGATAGATATATTCATCTTGATTTGCATCAGAACGCCCCTGCCATAGGCTTTGTTTATCTGCTTTACGATACAAGCGGCATCTCCACTTAAAAATCCTTTAAATACAGTAAACTTACGCTACCACAGCACACAATGAAAGGCAATTTTAATTGCAATTAACAAAGCCTAATGACTAAGATGATAAACACTTTTTTGACTATGACTTAAAATTAAAATCCCTAAAAGGTTCAAGGTAATCTGCAACGTAATTATCACCAAGTTAACTGTATGATTGTAATATGGAATTAATAATAAAAATAAAATTGAAAACCAAAAAATCAACATCAATACATAAACATATTTCGCCCAATGATGCCCCATAATTAATAGAAAAATCAATGTTGCAAAAATAAGATAGGCAATAATATCACTTAAATAGAAATTCGCAGCTGCATCAACAATACTATTTGATGAAAACATATCAAATAAACCTAAGATAATGCCACCAACAAATAGCCAAGTTGACACGGGTATAAAATTTATATTATTTTTCTGACTCATCTCTAGGTCAAAGCTAACTTATTCATTCTAAAAGATGAATTCTACCTGATTACTCTCGTTAACGCCAGCACCTTACCAAAGCTTTGTACCTGTTTTGGTTGCTTGTGCTGACGTTAGTTTTTCGATTAATTTTTGTGCCGCTGGCTTTGCATCAGGACATGACACTAGTTTGTTATAGGCCATGGTCATTGCACTTTGACTCGGTGTAAAACTGGTTAAAAACTTATTAATACTGTCAACACCACCTGTTGCTAAAGAAGCAATTTGATCATGCGATAAGTTTGGTAGCATACAGTTTTTAACAAAATTACTCCACATTGCCTGATCATTTTGATTTTTAATTCCAAGATCAACAATTTCGCTAATTTCCTTAGTCGTATTAGCATTCGACGATGATGTCGTTGAGCTGATTGTTTTAGTTGCACTATCCGTTGATACGCCAGCATTCACACCAAACGCTGCAAAACTTGTCGCTGTTGCTCCTAAAAGGATTACCATCAATGAGCATTTCAGTTTCGTTTGCATATGGGAAGTTCCTTATTTATTCATTTATGATAACTCTCATTCTAAAATACAAATGATCAGAATTCCATTGTGATTACTTAACGATTATCAAACTCATAACTAGCAGGAATGCTTAACTCATTATTAAATAATATAGGCGTCTGATGCCTAGTTTTAGGAGGGTCATTAAAATAACAATCATAATCATCTAAATTACTACCAATTTCAGCGCTCTGAAATTCGCGAGCAACCTGATAAGGACTTTTCATCATCGGCAAAATTGGCCCAGCATATAATTGTGCCATATGCTGCATAGATTCTTCTGTAGAAATACTAAGCCCATAGGCCTTATTTAATAAACTAACCGTTTGCTCAACAAGCTGACCATGATTCGGTATTTTTTTAAGCATTGCAACTAATAGTGATGCACAGTCATCAGCACTTGCCTCTCTATTAGTATTCGCATAGGCAATTAATTGGTTAGCAACTTTTTGATTACTATGAAAACAATTTTCTTTTTTTCCATACTCATCCAAATACCACTGTCCTAAGCGTTTAACCACATCAACAGTCAGTGAATTTTTATTATTCGCTTCAACTAATTCCGATAAATCACTAAAAAAAAGCTTAGTGTCTCTCTCTTGTAATGTCTCAGTTGGAAATTTATACTCATATTGCTTTACTATCTCTGATGGGGTATTCATTGCACCACCAGATAAGAGATAATCACCAAACTGACTTTCTGTAAAATCAATTGGATTCCTCGGTTGAACCTCTAAGTTATATCTTTTATTTAATGTCTCAATCACTTTTTTAGCAAGTTGACCCATTTTGGGTAAATGTGCTAATAGTTGACGTAGAACAGAGACACACTCAGCATCAGTAGCTGAAGAATGTGCCTCTGCATAATTGAGCAAACTACGCGCAAGATGATGGTTACTGTGAAAAATACTAACATGCTCGCCACAACTTTTAAAATACCACTGAGCAATATCGCTTAAATCTTCTACAAACATCTATTTCTCCCTAGTTTTTATCACACGATTTCCCTATTGCACATTGAATTATATAGAATTTATACCATTAGGGAAATTAGAGAAATATTGCAGAATTAACCAGTCGTTTAAAATCGCAACAACCGCTTATGAAATAGAATATTCACTTACTAAGGTTAATGCATCACGATAACGGGCATCACATCCTGTGACTATTTTATGATAGGCATCTTTAACAAATGCGGTTACTTCACCTAGCTGAGCATCATTAATCAACTGGTCATTTAAACTTCTCATTGAAACAACTTCAACCGCTGTTCCACAAACAAAAGCTTCATCCGCATTGATAATATCTTCAGGGGTAAACTTAGTTTCAATGACTTCATAACCTTTAGTTCTTAAAATATCCATAACAACATTTCTTGTAATACCAACTAAAATTGTGCCTTCTTCTGTTGTATAAACTTTATTATTTTTAACAATAAATATATTTGATGCCGACATTTCAGCTACAAAACCTTCAGAGTCAAGCATCAGAACTTCATGATATTTTTGCTGATTAGACGCTAATTTGGATAATAAACTATTAACATAATGACCACAGATTTTGGCATCGGCCACGGTTGATTTTGGGTGGATACGAATATACTGACTGATTTCAACATCAATCTGATCACTTGCCAAATACTTACCCCACGGCCAACATGCAACGGCAACATCAATGGGTGAGTTTACTTTTGGCACAACGCCAAGCTCATCATAACCATAAAATGCCACAGGTCGAATATAACCTGCTTCTAAATTATTTGCTTGCACCGTTAAACAAACGGCATCTTCTAATTCTTTTTGCGTATAAGGTAATTTCATACCCAATGCATTTGCCGAATACATAAATCTTGCCATATGCTCTTTTAATTTAAAAACAGCTGCACCTTGATCTGTCTGATAAGCACGAATACCTTCAAAAATTCCACTGCCATAGTGCAATCCATGCGTTAAAATATGAACTTTACACGCTTTCCAAGGAACAAGCGCACCATTATGCCAAATACTTTGCATTTCATTCATCTAAACATCCTTAACTATTAACTTTCAAAATGACTCCGTAATCAGTCAAGTTTAAAGATTCCTTATAAAAAAAGCAAAAAAAAAGCCTGCATAAAATGCAGGCTTTTAATATTAATTGATTCAAATAGAGTATAAATGAATAGTCTAGGCTTACATCATGCCGCCCATTCCACCCATTCCACCCATACCGCCCATTCCGCTCATATCAGGGGCAGCTGGCTTGTCTTCAGGAATTTCAGCAACCATTGCTTCTGTGGTAATCATTAATCCAGCAATTGATGCAGCATTCTGAATGGCAGAACGTGCGACCTTAGTTGGATCAATAATCCCTGCTTCAACCATGTCGCAGTACTCACCTGTTGCCGCATTAAAGCCAAAGTTTCCTTCACCTTTTGCAACTGCATTAACTACAACTGACGCTTCACCACCAGCATTAGTAACGATCTGACGAAGCGGAGCTTCCATCGCACGACGCAGGATAGCAATACCATGGTTTTGATCTTCATTATCGCCAACTAAGCTATCTAAGGCAGAAATTGCACGAATTAATGCAACACCACCACCAGGTACAACACCTTCTTCAACAGCTGCACGCGTAGCATGTAATGCATCATCAACACGGTCTTTTTTCTCTTTCATTTCAACTTCAGTAACTGCACCAACTTTAATTACTGCAACACCACCAGCTAATTTAGCTAGGCGCTCTTGTAATTTTTCACGGTCATAATCAGAAGTTGCTTCATCAATTTGTGTACGAATCTGTGCAATACGGTTTTCAATTGAAGTACTCTCACCTGCACCATCAATGATTGTCGTTTCTTCTTTAGTCACTTGGATACGTTTAGCTGTACCTAATTGATCAATTGTTGCTTTCTCTAATGACAAACCAACTTCTTCAGAAATAACAGTTGCACCAGTAAGAATAGCAATATCTTCTAACATTGCTTTACGACGATCACCAAAGCCAGGTGCTTTAACAGCAACAACTTTAACGATACCACGAATATTGTTAACAACAAGTGTTGCTAATGCTTCACCTTCAACATCTTCAGCAATAATCATCAATGGCTTGCCTGCTTTAGCAACGCTCTCTAATACTGGTAATAAATCACGAATGTTAGAGATCTTCTTATCAACTAAAAGGATGTAAGGTGATTCGTGCTCAGCTGTCATATTTTGCTGATTAGTCACAAAATAAGGCGATAGATAACCGCGGTCAAATTGCATACCTTCAACCACAGCTAACTCATCTTCAAAACCTGAACCTTCTTCAACAGTGATCACACCTTCTTTACCAACTTTTTCCATTGCTTCAGCAATCTTGCTACCGATTGTTTGATCAGCATTAGCTGAAATTGTACCAACCTGAGCAATTGATTTTGTATCATCACAAGGCTGAGATAAATCATTCTTAAGTTTAGCAACAACTGCTTGAACACCTTTATCAATACCGCGCTTAAGATCCATTGGATTCATGCCAGCAGCAACTGATTTTAAGCCTTCAGTTAAAATAGACTGCGCTAAAACGGTTGCAGTTGTCGTACCATCACCTGCAATGTCAGCTGTTTGAGAGGCAACTTCTTTAACCATTTGCGCGCCCATATTCTCAAATCTATCTTTAAGTTCAATTTCTTTAGCAACTGAAACACCATCTTTAGTGATCGTTGGTGCACCAAAAGACTTTTCTAATACAACATTACGACCTTTAGGCCCTAGTGTTACTCTTACGGCATTAGCCAATGTATTAACGCCATCAAGCATACGCGTACGTGCGTCATCTGCAAACTTAACTGTTTTTGCACTCATTTTAATTTTCCTCTTTAAAATTTAAAAGTTAATTAATAAAACCTAAACTTATGCCTTTGCTGTTTGTTTAACAACAACGCCCATAATATCTTCTTCACGCATAACAAGATATTCTTTACCATCAAGCTTAACTTCAGTGCCTGAGTACTTACCAAATAAAATGGTATCGCCAACTTTAACATCTAAAGGACGTGTTGTACCATCTGCTAAAATCTTGCCGTTACCTACTGCGATCACTTCACCAGTAATTGGCTTTTCAGAAGCACTACCTGGTAATACTAAACCACCAGCAGTTGTTGTTTCTTCTTCAGCACGTATGACTAGTACACGATCATGTAATGGACGAATACTCATTTATTTTCCTCCTTTTGAGTGTTTACTTAAAAAACGTAATTTCAAACCAACTACTTTAGTACGGTTTGCATAATTTCATTGCACATCCCTATATAAGGGCAGAACCATACTTTTCAAGTCATAAAAACATTTTTTTTAGATTTTTTTTATTGATCTGCTGAATATAAGTTAGTACCACATGATTAACTTTCATTGATTAAAATAGTTTAACTTTATGGTAGTGATTTAAAACGATATTAGTTATGCTCTCTAGCAATAATAAATAAACATAGATAAATCAAAATAATGGCTAATTTTCACACACATTTAACCGTTGCTGCTTCTGCAAGCGTCATTGCTGGCGGCTTAGTTGCAGCTTGTGGTATTTTAAACCCTATCGAAACAATAAGCGCTATTGGTCTTGGCATCATTGGTGGTTTTTTACCTGATGTTGACTCTGATCATTCAACTTCTATTAGTATTATTTTTGGTATTTTAGCTGCTATTAGCGGTTTTTGCGCCATCTTTTCGCTAATGCCGCAGTGGGGTATTATTATTGGCATTTCCTCGTGGTTTATTGCATTTTTAGTCATTCGTTATGGCGTCATCCATATTTTTCGAAAATTAACCATTCATCGTGGTATTTTTCATTCAATTCCAATGGGTATACTCTTAAGTATGCTACTCGTATTTAGCCTCTATTACTTAACAGCAGATAGTCTTCTGGCATGGATGCTTGGCATTTTTTTATTCTATGGTTTCTGTGTTCATTTACTGCTTGATGAATTCTATAGTGTTAACCTCTCAGGTGTTTCATTAAAAAGATCCTTTGGTAGCGCATTTAAACTTATCTCATTTTCTCATTTGATTCAGTATGCAATTTTATATGCATTGATCGCCATGCTTTGGTTTATGCTACCTAAAGCTACAGAATTAAAAGCACAATTTACTCAAGGGAAAGTTTACGCTCATATCAAAGCTAACCTCTATCCGAGGTCTTATTCATCGGTTGATAACCATCAAACTGTATAACTAAACTGTAAGACAATAACAAAAAATAGAACTAAACCAATCCAATGGTTATCTGAAAATGCTTTAATCGTACCAACGATGTCACGTTTAACATAGAAAAGGTACTGATAAAAAAACAATACTTCACAAATAATTAGCCCAATATAAAATACCCACGAGAAATTACTGATATAGCCAAAATAGGCCAATAAAAGCAACGTTATTTGCTGTAGGATAATAATCATAGCTATATCATAGCGACCAAACGTTAGTGCAGATGATTTAAGCTTCAGTTTGATATCATAGGGTTTATCCGCTAAAGCATAGATTGTATCATAAGCAAGCGTCCATATGATAGCTGCCAAATAAAGTAAAAATGCTTCAAAAGTAATCGTTTTTAATACCGCTGTCGAAGCCATTAACACACCATAGTTGAAGGTCATTCCTAACACTAATTGTGGCAAAGAGAAAAAACGTTTACACAATGGATAAAAGCAAGTTAGTGCTAATGCACCCAATGACATCAGTATTGTTTCTACATTTAGAAAAAGCACCAAGCCAAAAGCAATTAAACCTAATATAGTAAATAAAGCCCAAGCTTCTTTTGGTTTGATTTCACCCGTTGCCAAGGGTCTACGTTCTGTGCGTTTAACCTGACTATCATACGTTCTATCAGATAAATCATTAATGATACAACCTAAGGTTCTAACAATTACAACACCTAAGGTAAAAATAATTAATAGCTTTTTCCCAGGATAGCCGCCTGAAACAGACCATAAAGCCCAATAGGTTGGCCACAATAATAATAAAATAGGCATTGGGCGATGTAGTCGCATTAAGCGTGCATAAGCGCTTAACTTGGCCATTAAGTCCTAGCCTTAAGTGACTCAAAAAAACTTGCTAAAAAATACTCTTCAACCATCAAAGGATATTCACCATTTAAATGAAAAATTGAGTTTCTAGCATAAAGCGTATCATCTTCTTGGTCAAATAATTGCCTAGGCAAGGGTTTTAGATGAAGTTCCTTCAATGATAATTTCTTAAATAAAAATTCGCTACGCTGAATCTTAGGATCAATAAATAAGAGCTGGTCACCGATAGACTTTCTTTTTAAATCGAGTAATTCACTTTGGTAACGGTTAAAAGTAACTTCTGGTACAACCACTCGACCAATAATTAACGGCACTTCATCATCTAAGTGCACAATCATCCTTTGCCAACTATAATCGGATGTTACAGCTAAAATATCTGCTTCAGATTTGCTTAGAAATGCATGTTCTTGAAATAGCAACTGGATGCGCCAATTAACAAATATATCTCGTAAACTTGCACTTAACTTCTGTGTTTCTTTCAACCATGTTACATACAATGGGTTATCGCTGGGTAATTGAAACCGCCAAGACATTAAAATTCTTCTTTATTATCGTTATACCTAAATTACACTGCCCAACATTATCCCATAATCAAATAAACTTGCCACTTAAATTTTTCTTAATAACATCGTATACTGATTAGCAAATTTAAATACTGCTAAAAATAAAAGGTAAAACAATGCGTCCAAGTCAAAGACAAACTAATCAATTACGAGAAATTTCAATTCAAAGGAATTATACCAAACATGCTGAAGGCTCTGTATTGATTTCATTTGGTGATACAAAAGTTCTATGCACGGCATCTGTTATTAAAGGCGTACCAAAATTTCTTAAAGATACCAACCAAGGTTGGATTACTGCCGAATATGGTATGTTACCTCGCTCTACACATGAAAGAATGCAACGTGAAGCAGCTCGTGGCAAACAATCAGGACGCACCCAGGAAATTCAACGATTAATTGGTCGCTCATTACGCGCAGCTATTGACTTAACCCGCTTAGGTGACTATACCATTACCATTGACTGTGATGTTATTCAAGCTGATGGTGGTACGCGTACTGCTGCTATTTCTGGTGCATCCGTTGCACTATATGACGCTATTAGTTACATGAAAACAAATAAGTTACTTAAAGAAGATAGTAACCCATTTAAAATGCATATTGCTGCTGTTTCTGTTGGAATCTATAATCAAACACCAATACTTGATCTTGACTATTTAGAAGATTCTCAAGCTGAGACGGATATGAATGTAATTATGAGTGAAAATGGTAATATTATTGAAATTCAAGGCACTGCAGAAGGTTCCCCATTTAGTGAAGCTGAATTTCATCAAATGTTTTTACTCGCTAAACAAGGCACAGAGGCTATCTCTAGTAAGCAAAAGCAAGCAATTGCACAATAATTAACACTATTTCTTTACAAAAAAGCGAGTTTTTCCTACAGTTACAACGAAACTAAAAATAAATAGTGGAGTTCTACCATGATGAAATTCATAAACTTTATCGCCCTACTTTTAGTTATTCTTGGTGGCATTAACTGGTTACTTGTTGGTGTTTTTCAATATAATGCAGTTGAACATTTACTTGGACATACCCAATGGCTTGATAAACTAGTTTATTTAATCGTCGGTATTGCAGCTATTTATTGCATTTCCCTATTTAAAAAAGTCTGTAAATGAATCACGCAATTAAAATGAATATCGACATCATATAGCAGCTTTTTTATTTTGATAATTTATTACAAATATTTTTTTACCCCTACCACACTCCTTAATGACTTAACTGAATAATTTTCTGAACAAAGTCAAGCCAAAGTATTTCAATTTTAAATTTAATATAATTGCTAAATGACCTGCTTTATACCTTCCTTATAAATAGAACCTTTAAAGAAGTATGACTTAAACTAAGGAGGGGTAAGCAAATGCATCTTTCATCTGCTAGTGTCTACGATTTCTTAAGCTGTGGTGCCGCATTAAATCGTATTTTTAGGCGAAATTTAGAGAACAGTCACATACAAACTTTAAACCAAACATTGATAAAGCAGTTTGCTTACAATGAGCAAGTTAATTTTACAAAATACAATATAACTCAAGCGCCTTTAATTACACTGATAGAAATGCTCAATCAAAATCAAACCTTAAGAGACTATGCAAATCAATTACAGCAATCTTTTAAATTATTGATTCAGCAACAAATTCAAAAACAATTACCCATTATCAATGCATTTCATTCAGATTACGAATTGATGGTTGTACTTAATGCATTAAAAGTACTCTTAATCATCAGCCGCTTAGACTCTCTAGAATCAACTTCAAGTTTTAATCTAGCGAATTTTGATGCCATTGAAGATGATCTGATGAAAAAACTCCAGTATAACATCCGCTTAGCCAATAATATCCATAATGCATTAACCTATATGTTTTATCACTATTGGGAAAACGATTGCAAAAAAGATTACCAGCTATTTTCTAAAAAATGCGGATTTTTATTTGGTTTTAGAAAAGAGGCTGAAGAGAATAACTGGCCCGTTTGTGCGCAAATTATACCAACAACGAGCAGTAACTTTGATGAGTTTACTGAAATTTTTGAATTACAACCAGAACTAAAGGGATACATTGGTGATATTTTAACTCGACTACCACTTCAATTAACGAATATTGATCATCACATATTTGCAAAATTTACTCAAACTAAAAGAAAAAACTTAGCGCTTAATGGCCTTGCCATTCTAGCTCCAACAAATGAATGTGGATTACATCTAGTTAAAATTGCAAAAGGACAATACCAATTAATTTGCCCTCAAAAAGATAGGAAGGAATTTATTCAACAACATATGCTTCCAAAACAATTATATGACCTTATAGCAAACCCTCAAAGCCGTGACCGTTATCAAGCTTTACTCAACTACTACCCCCAGCTTGAAGGGGATAAGCTTTATTTTGATCTCTTAACTGATTCCTATGCATTAGAATATCATGCCATTATTAATAACTTTTTTATCCGTGCTAGCGAGCTATTTAAATTAAAGCCACAGCAAACTCATACACCTTTTTTTAACTCACTACTTAGCTACAATAATATGAATCACAATGATCGAATTGAAGTAATTAATCTAATTGCCAAAGCAACGAGCATCTCACACTTACTTGCTATGCGAGAATTATGGTTTAAAAGCGCTAACTTTCTTAAGTTTGGTAGCTTCAATACATCAAAACACTGGACAGTAAAGCCAGATGGTACAATTACGCGAATCTCTGAACGAAATAGCCGAATTAATTTGCTTTGTGCTATTAAACTCTTCTTACTCCTTACAAAAGAAAATCAATTACCTAATAAAATTGCATTAGATCGACTCATCATAGAAAATCCTGCTTTTTTGTTTTTAAAACTAGCTAGAAGAACCTATTTTAGTGACTTATCTGAAGAAACTTCTTCATTATATCAAAGATACTGTCGCTATTTAGATGGGCCTCAATCCTATCAAGACAGGCAAACGATAATCCAATATCTGAATCAGCGTTGGCATGGGCACATTGAAAAAATTAATACTAAATTGAATCTTGAAATTGATTGCCCAATGACTGCAGCAACTCAAACTGATTTGGCACACAGTCAAGTCAACTTTTGTATCTAAAACAATACTACTATTACAACCTTGATAACTGACTTTATATTACCTAATTCTCTCTAAATACTAATGTTTTTAATTTTAAAAAACAGTTATAACAATGACAGTTTTATAAAATAGAAAGATTTATAGGAATACATTCAATATATTGAAATTTATTTTTTTATGAAAATGCGCCACAATGGTATGAACCAGTATAATTATAAATGCAAGAAATATTAGTAAAATAATGAGGGGGGAGCATCAATGACTTTGACTAAAGAAAATTTTCCTAAGATTACTAGTGAAGAATATACGGATTTAACGGCTATTTATGGATATCAAAAACTCCATCATTTGGGAGATAGTCTAGCAAATATTCACTTTAAAAAACTAAAAGAGCTTATTGAGCTTAATGAAAATCAATTAAAAAATCTATCTGGTTTATCTTACAGTTACCTATTACTTATTGACATTAAAAGTCTAAAAGGCCTATCTGAACTTAAGACTGAGAAATTAAAGGTATTATCTCAATTAGGTACTCGTGTATTAGATGATTTTTCTCACCACCCAGATAAGTTAGAAGTAATCTATAGCTATGGTAATGACAAGTTAAATCAATTAAAAACTCATAAACATATTACGCATCTTAGAGCACTTAATAATATCACGCTCGAAAGACTAAAGTTATTTTCATCTTGGGAAGCTAAAGACATAGCCAAGATACTTCATTTGTCAGCCATGCAGATAAATGGCATAACAAAAGGTAAGCTAAAAGAGTTTATAGACAAGTATGAGATTGATGAATTAGAATACCTATCTAAAAACTTCACAACTGAGCAGTTAAATAATTTATCATGCGATAACTTAAAATTTTTATGTGAAAATAAACTTAGACCAGCACATATAGAAAATTTAACTTATAGTAAACTCGAAACATTAATTTCAACCATTCCTAAAGAGAAATTTAAGCATTTGTTTATATTTAGTTCTAAACAGTTAAATGAAGTTCCTGTCAAGAAGTTAAACGATCTAATAAATCAATATACTCCTGAATATGATAAACAACTAACTTTATTAAGCTCAAAACAATTAACTGATCTTGAGAGTAACCTATTAGATAAATTAATCAAAAGTGAACATACTAGTAAATTATCAAAATTAACAGTAGAACAAATCCAAACAGTATGCTTTGATAAACTCGAAGAACTAGCTGAAACACTTAGTGAAGTTCAATTTAATCGGTTAGCTAAACTAACTAGCAATGAATTAATCAGTAAGCCAGTCTCTGAACTTCACAATGAAACAAAAATTAATTTTGTAGTATGCTTTGATATTGATGAAACATTAATAGCACAAGAAAAAGATATAAAAGAAAATACATTTGGCAAAAAATGTGCTCCAAAAGTAGCTAAGATATCACCATATAACTCTTCTCAGTATAAGGAAAATAAGGTTTATACGCTATTTTTAGAAGACTATAAAAAGCTATTTGCCACAATCTTAAAAAATGGTGGGCATATTGCCTTTGTTACAAAAGGAAGACAAGGCAACATGCCAGAATTTATAAAAAATCATTATGATTTAGATGAAAATAGCTGTTCGTTCTATCAGGTTAACAGAAAATATCCGATCAATACGGCTGACTTTCACAACGATAGTACTACAGAAACATGTGACTATATTTTAACTAAAAATCAATTGGTTGCTAACAAAAGTGCAGCACTGGCTGATGTACTTAATTCATGTGGCTTATCAGGACAGGTCAAAGTTGCCTATCTAATTGATAATGATAAAAATGAAATATCTGATATTTGCAAGTCCGGTTATCAAGGATTACTAGCAAATACTCAAAAAATCAATGTTGTTGATGAAGAAGCGTGTGGTAACTTTTTCTCTCAAATGGAAAGAAATATTACAAATACTCAACGCTCGCCTTTTATGCAATTTTTTGAGGATTTTTTAAAGGGTCTTGAAACTGAATTTTCTTCAGGGCTTTACTCTCCTGATCAAAGCTGAAGCCTTTCCTCATACTTATTAGATATGATTTAGGCAGATTTTGGCTTATTACATAAATAATCGTGTTTGTTTTGAAACAATACTTCAATATTTGTTAATGACTTTTTGAACTAGAATCTGTTTAGTTTAAAACAAGGAAGTTAGGTTAATCGTGATGAGTCTTATTGTTAATTATTCATGCTAATTAAAACTGATTTGGCAACACTGTCATTGTGATTATTGATAAATTAGAATTTTTAAATACACTTAAATATATTGTTATATGGTTATTATTGGTTATTTATATGATAAGAAAAATTATATATCTCCTAACTTGCATTTTTACTTTTGGTAATCTTTATGCACTGTCTCCCCCTTTTGCAGTTAATCTTGGTGGTGTTTACGTTTTAGAAGATTGGTTTCTATCTGAAGCAAACATAAAGAATGTTTCTGAAGATAAGCATGTAGGCATCTATGTTTCGACGCCCTGCGATTACGTTGTAGGAGATAGTAAAAAGTTTATTGTTAATGATGATAAACTTGCACAATTTTATTTTACATCTGAAGTTGATTTAATTAAACAATTGAGAACAAAATATAACAAAAGCGATAAGGATATAATTAATTATTTTAAGGCGCATAGACAACAGTACTTATCATCAAATACATCAGGTGAAAATATTCTTGTGGAAAATTTTAAGCAAATTAAATCATTGGGCATTTCAGTGGTGCGCTTACCCATTACCTGGGCAATTACATATGAAGAACCTTATGATATCTATAATGAGAAAAACATAACGTTTTCAATTCCAGCTGGAAAAAGTGACTATTTTATTATTCAAGATCCTTTTCATTATACAGAAGAAATGCCTTATGCTTGGGCATCGATTCCTATTTCAGAAATAGAACATATATTAGAAATTGCTGAACAGAATGGTATTCGAGTATTGCTTGATATTCATGCCTACCCAGGTGGAGCAAGTGGTGGCACATTTAATGGTGTTTGGCCATTACCTCCTGAGTTTTGGACGGCAACAACAAAGGTTAATGGGCAGGCGATATACCGTAAAAACTTTCAAACAATTGTAGGAAATTTAATTAATTGGGCTGGCGCTTTAAAAAATACGAATAAGGCTGCCTATCGTGGCCTCTTTGGTATAACCCCCATGAATGAGCCTGCACATTTACATGCCATACCTGATGCTACTTGTAACCCACAGGCTCCCTGGATATCTGATGTTAGTTATACTGATATATTAGAGACACTCAATGATGCCATTGTACTATTTAAAAATTCCAACTTACCTAAGGATAATAAATACTTAGTATTAAATGTAATTGAGACTATGATTCCTAACTCTACAGGTAAGTCAGAATTAGCTTACATCGGAAATTGGTGGCAACATCAAACTAGTCTTTCAGACGATGACAGAAAACAGTGGGCTTATTTGGATATACATCATTATTTTGCTTGGGATGAGCAATGCAATCAATGCTTACAGCAGTATATTGATAAAGATATTATTAAACCAGAAGCCTTTGACAATATTCATAATTGTGCAAAAAACTTCTATGGTCAATTGCGCGATTCATTAGGAGTTAACCAAGACGTATTACTAGCCACTAGTGAGTTTAGTGCAAGTACTAATTTTGACACAAAAAATTCTTGTTCAAGTAATGTTAGTGGTATTAAGTTAAAAAATTATCAACAATATAGAGATAAAACTTATGAGTCACAAGTAAAATATGCCAATGAAAATGGAATTAAAATGTTTTTTTGGACATGGAAACTACCTTACAATCATAATTTTCAGAATGAGTGGTCGTTTAGCTATATAGAGAGTCAATCAACTAATGAATAAATCTACCTCAACTGAGGTAATTTATCAAACCCACAATAAGCCTCTGACTATCTTATAAAAATTGCAAAAATACGTATTTTTGCAATATCAGAATCAGCTGACAAAGCAACCGTAAAATTACGGTATCAACAAAACCAATATACTATTATAAATATAAAATCACAAACAATACCTATTAAGGCTGTAACATGTATATAGAAGATAGTGAAAGTTATTCAATTGATCCAATAGATGAGTTATTGGGTGCAGCAAAAGATGGAAATTTAAATGCTGTTAAAACATTAATAGCATCTGGAATAAATATCAATGCAGCTAATGACGATGGCATTACAGCTTTATGGGTAGCAGCCTTCTCTGGTCATTTGGATATAGTTGATTATTTATATAAAAATGGTGCTATTTTGAGTAAATCAACAGCTCATAAAACAAGCCCCCTATGGACAGCTGCAAATAATGGCCATGTACACGTGGTCAAATATCTACATGCACAAGGTGCCAATATAGATGAAGCTAATAGCGATGATATAAGTCCTTTATTAGCTGCATCTAATGGTGGTCATTTAGACGTTGTTAAATACCTATGTGAAAATAAGGCTAATGTAAATAAATTAAATGAAACAATTGGAATAACCCCTTTATTAGATGCTACTTTTGGAAATAACTTAGAGATAATCAAATGCTTATGTGAACATGGTGCAAATGTTAATTTATCTGATAAAATGGGGGTATCCGCCTTATGGATAGCATCAAATAATGGTAATTTAGATATTTTTAACTACTTGTTGCAACAAGGTGCAGAACTAGATAAGGTTAATCAAAGAGCAGAAACGACTCCCTTATGGGCAGCTGTTAAGCATTGTAATGCATCTAAACACAATCATCTTCAAATTGTAGCAACATGCCTAAACAGCACAACGTTAGATGCAAAAGCGATGAATATATTATATAAGTCAATTAATCCAAGTAATGTTTTTGAATTTTGCATGTTATTTAATTTAAATCATATAGATACCCTTTTTGAATGTTTGGATAGTACACCTCAAGCAATTGACAAGGAAAAGAAAGCATCCATCATATCGTTACTTAAGATTAAAAAGCAGTATGATTTAACTTATGATCATATGCTATTTTTATTAGATCCAGATAATCAGGGGCAATTAGCATTATTGGATGCATTGGAAAGGAATTCGCAGCTTCAAAATTTTCCAGAAGAGTTATGGGATAAGATTATAAGTAATGCTTATGGTGTGATAACGACAGAAGACTGTAAAAAGTTAGTCAATGCCTATAGAGCTCGGCATCAAATAGCTCAATCTGAGGATAATAGCACAAGTATAGGCCAGCCATTTTATAATCAAAATATTAACAACCCTGATCCTAATAATCATAAGGAGAATCAGCACCGGCTTTAAACAATCGTGTTTGTTTTGAAACAATACTTCAATATGTGTTAATGACTTTTTGAACTAGAATCAGTTTAGTTTAAAACAAGGAAGTTAGGTTAATCGTGATGAGTCTTCAACCCAAAGAAATAAAGCGCTATGCAGATATTATCAGTCAAATTAGCAGTGACGAATTAAAAAAAGCATTACAATATACAAAAAATACAATGCTTGGTTTGGGCGATGGCTGTGCTTTCGGCTCAATGAGCTATAATGATGAGTTTGATATAAGAAGCAAGAGCGTATCAAATCTTCTTAAAAAGCAAAAAATAGACCCCACTGAAGTTTCTGATCTACTAGAAAATAATTTGTATTGGCAAGATAATAACGATATTTATGATATTTATACCATGGCGCTTCCACTTAGAGCTAATGTTAATTATGGCACGCTACTGATTAATCATCTACTAGCCAACGATACTGACGAAGTACTTAGTACAGATGATGCAAAATCTATTGCTGAAGAAGTAATAACACGTTTAAAAATCAGAAAATATAGCGATATGATTTTAACCTCTAATAATTTCACACCCAAGGTTTGTAAATTGGCTTTAAATTATGCTAAATCTTATGCAAAAGGAGAAAGACAAGGGTGTAACTTTCTTCCAGATTATGACATAAGAGATGATATAGAAGAATTTAATGAAGCTACCTATCGTAAATTAGAACCTATACTCAATGAAATATCTAAAACGGATGCAATAGACCAATATGGCATAATTGATAAACTAGCCTGTGATATCGTTTGGGAAAATGTATATGAGGATTCCGATGGAGAGGCTAGTAAAGGACATTCATGTGGTGTTGAGTTTATTCGGCAGTTGTTGTACTTTATCAACAGATATGACTCAAATTCTGATCTACGCGAAATGTACTTTATTTCATCTCATGCCTTTGAAATTTTCAAACAAGTACAGCAAGCTCCTAGAAATGATCAGACTTGGTCAGAATGTCTTTGGTATAACAGACAAATTGCTGTTGCAACAACCCTTACATTAGGCATTGGTATTGCTAGCTACTGTTTAGGGTAACCGTATAATTTTGATCTAATTTTTTAACTTAGACTGATAGTTTCCAAAAATAATCTCATAAATTAAGAAAATTACAATCAATTTCGATATACTTATTTATATTTAAAAATAAATATTACTTTAGTTATTAGGAATCATTAATTTATGAAAAAAAAAACAACCTTCTGAGCAAGATAATACACATGAAATAAATTTAATGAATGAATTAGAACTACAAAATCAAAATCTAAAAAAACTGATGCAAAATCAATATAATCACCTACAAGGCCGACACAAAAATATTTATGATGTCATTATTGAAAACAAACGGCTAATTGATCAACTAAATGAAAAAATTGTTCAATTAGAAAAGTTAGCGCGCTACGATATACTAACTAACACACCAAACCTACTTCATTTTAAAGAACATTTTATACGTATGTTAGCCCATGCAAAGCGCCATCATCAAAAGCTTGCGTTACTGTTTCTTGACTTAGATAAATTTAAATTAATTAATGATAATTATGGCCATCAGATTGGAGATTTACTTTTACAACAACTTAGTAAACGCTTAACGCAAACCTTAAGAAAGAATGACTTTATTGCGCGAATTGGTGGTGATGAATTTGCTGTGATTGTTCAGCAATTACCATCAAAAGACATAGCTGGCCTTATCGCAACTAAAATCCTAGAGCAACTAAAAGAACCATTTCACTTAACGAATAAAATAACTTTATCAGTAATAGCAAGTATTGGAATTAGCTGCTACCCTGATGACGCCTTAACCTATAATGAACTAATCAAAATAGCAGACTTTGCCATGTATCAAGCAAAAAAATCGCATAAGCAAAAGTATGCTTTCTATCAAGAAGACCCTCAAAAAAATAGTCATTGCGCTAATAAACTATCCGCATTAGATAAAAGTGACTAATTAATCCAATGGGATTTCGCCTTTACACTATAATTAATATAACTAGTAGTCTTTCTTTTTAGATAAAAGGATATTAAATAAATGGATACTGAAACTTTATTATTGATTACTGATGATGAAAAAATTGAAACGATTATTAATGCTTACTCAAAATCGTATCAAATCGATACCTATCAATATAAAACACTAGATCATCAAACCCTTGAAGCACATAACTACGCAGCCATTTTACTTGATTGTGAAAAAGCAAAGGATTTTTTAGAATTAAACCTTCCTCCTAGTAAAATTAAAATCCCCATAATCTATCTATTAAAAGAAGGACAAAAAAAGCCCCATAAGATGGATCAGTATGTACTCGATCAATTAAATACAGATAAATTAACTTTATCAGGTTTTGAGCGCGCAATTTCCACCAATATTGAAAAGTCACAGCTTTATAAAGAGCTAAATCAACAGCTAAACACATTAAAAAAACTCACTCATTCATTTGATTATCAGCAAACCGATAATCAAGATCATCACTGTAACAATCAAAATGAACTATCAAGCCTACATGATTTAATCAACGAAAATAAGCTCTTAATTAAAAAGGTTCGCCAACAAAATGAGTTATTACAAAAACTTGCAAGTAATGATGTACTTACTGATATACCCAATCGCCGTAACTTTGAAGAAACCTTACACAGACTACTTGCACATGCCCAAAGGCATCAGCATATCTTAGCATTACTATTTATTGATTTAGATAAATTTAAAAATGTTAATGATACCTTAGGTCATCAAATGGGCGATTTACTGCTAAAAGATGTTGCATTACGCCTAAAAGACTGTCTACGTAAAGGTGATTTCGTCGCAAGAATTGGTGGTGATGAATTTGCCGTTATTTTACATGAAATTAAGAGTACGCATGCTGCAGGTATTGTCGCATGGAAAATTATTCAAGAACTGGATAAACTCTTTATTCTAAACAACCACACAGCCAATATTAGTGCAAGTATTGGTATTTCATGTTTTCCTATGATTGCTGATAATGAAAATGATTTAATTAAAAATGCTGACATCGCTATGTATCAAGCGAAAACTTCAAGTGATTTTAAATATGCTTATGCCACACTTAATTTACACAAAGATCATATACAACAACTAACGATTGAACAACAATTAAAGCAGGCTTTAAAAAATAACGAATTTACTATGGTATATCAACCCATCTACAGCTTACCTGACTGTAAATTGCATGGCTTTGAATCTTTAATTCGCTGGAATAATAGTGTATTAGGTAATATACCACCGGATCAATTTATCCCTATTGCCGAAGAAACCGGTATGATTCATAGCATTGGTCGATGGATTTTTGAAGCCGTTTGTAAACAAGTTGCTCATTGGTCTAAACTAGGGAAATTCCCCTATAAAATCTCGGTTAATCTATCGCCAGTTCAACTAACTGAAGCTGAGCTTTTTAAAATGATTAGTAAAATTATTGATCAATACCAGTTACCTTATCAACTCTTTGAATTTGAAATTACCGAAATGGCTGTGATGCAACATGGTGGCAACATGCTAGATAAACTACACAAACTTGGTACGTCACATGCATTAGATGACTTTGGTACTGGTTACTCTTCTATTTCTCGATTGAAATATCTACCAATTACAACCATTAAAATAGATAAAACATTTATTCAAGGGCTAGGCGTTGAAGATGCTGATAATAGTATTGTTTCATCTCTAATTGCACTTGCACGAAAATTAAACCTGAACGTTGTTGCTGAAGGTGTTGAGACAAAAGCACAATTAGATTTATTAGTTAAAGAAAACTGTGACTTTGTTCAAGGTTATTATTTCTCAAAACCACTCACACCTAAAGATGCAAAAACTTTAATTATCAATGCTCAATAAAGCTAAGGCTTTAATTGCCTTAACCTTGATGCATTTAATACGACGGTAATTGAAGATAGTGCCATCGCTATTGAAGCAATAATTGGGCTTAATAAAATCCCTAAAATTGGATAAAGCACGCCAGCTGCAACAGGAATTGCCACCACATTATAAATTAATGCACCAAATAAGTTTTGCTTAATATTTCGCATAATTTTGCGTGAGAAACAAATCGCATTTTTTATCGCATATAAGCTATCACTTGATAATGTAATATCTGCACTTTCTATGGCCACATCCGTACCAGAACCAATGGCAAAACCTACTTGTGCCAAAGATAATGCTGGAGCATCATTAATACCATCTCCCACCATGGCAACATTTAGTTTTTCATTTTGTAAGCGTCTGATATAAGCTGATTTATCCTGTGGTAAAACTTCAGCATACACTGTATCAATACCAACTTGTTGTGCAACTGCGTGTGCTGTTTGATAAAGATCACCTGAAATCATCGCCGTTTTAATCCCCATCAAATGAATTAAGTTGATCACCTCTTTTGCCTCTGGCTTCACTGGGTCTGTAACCGCTAAAGTCAAAACAACGTTACCATTAAGCGCAACAAAAATCGGCGTTGCGCCACCTTCAGCTAATGATTGTGAATCTAGTTTTTGTGCATCTGTTAGCTCAACATTCATTTCAAGCATTAACTTCTCATTACCTATAATCATCGGCTCGTCATTAACCATAGCTTTAACACCTCGACCTGAGATAGCCTGAAAAGCTTTTAGATCAACCGGATAAATTTCAATCGCTTTTTTATCCATATAATCGCATACCGCTTGTGCTAATGGATGCTCTGATTTTTTTTCTATCTGATACAAATAATTCAATACTTTTTTTTGCTCTGCCTGTTGCCAACATTCTGAAGTAACTTCAGGTTTTCCTTCAGTTAACGTACCTGTTTTATCAAATACGATGATATCTAACTGGCTTGCCGATTGTAATGCTTGCGCATTTCTGACCAAAACACCATATTCAGCTGATTTTCCCATACCAATCATCATAGCAATTGGTGTACCTAATCCTAAAGCACATGGACATGCAATAACCAAAACACTAATTGCTGCTGTGATCGCATGCGGTAGACTTGTACTTAACCAAACACTAAAGGTGATAAATGCAATACCCAATACAATTGGTACAAAAACCGCGGCAATACGATCAACCAGTCTTGCAATATGTGGCTTTGAACTCTGCGCCTGACGTACTAAATCTATAATTTTAGCTAACTGCGTTTCCGTCATAGCCGTTTCAATTTTTACAGTTAAAATTCCATTTAAATTAATTGTTCCTTGAAAAACTTCACTACCTTTATTTTTCGTAACGGCTAAAGATTCCCCTGTTAACATAGACTCATTAACTGAGCTTTCACCATCAATAACAACGCCATCAACAGGGAGTTTTTCACCAGGCTTAACTAAAACACAGTCACCAACTGATAGCAAATCAACATCTAATTGTACCTCTTTATCACCTTGTAATACTGTTGCAGTTTGTGGCTTTAAGCCAATTAATTTCTCAATTGCCTCTGAGGTTTTACCCTTCGCTTTTGTCTCTAAAGCATGCCCGAAATTCACAAAAGCAAGGATTAGTACTGCCGCATCAAGATAAATATATAACATTTCTTTTGGCAGCTCTTTTGAAAATAATATAACTAACGCAGAATAAATAAATGCTGCTCCAGTTCCTAATGCAACTAACGTATCCATATTCGATGATCGATGCTTAAACTGTTTCCAAGCACTGCGATAATATTGACCACCAGAGTAGCTCATTACAGCTAAGACTAAGATTAAAACCACCAACCAAAAAGGATATGGATTCAGATTAAAAATACCTTTAGTCTGATGATAAAATGATGGAAAAATTTGTATATTTTTTGAAAACATAGCAAGCATATCTGGAATAAATAAAAATAACCCCATAATAAAAGCAACAATCGCTCGATAATAACTGTGCTTTATCTCTCGTTGATTTGATTTTTTACGTAATGCAATTTGATCTAAATCATTAGCCTTTAATACCGTTGCTGGATAACCTAATTTTTCCAGTGAGAATAAAATATCACTCGCTTTAAAGTCACCATCAACTTTTGCACTACCTTCTACAAAATTAACATTGACTAATGATACGCCTTTAACCTTATATAATTCCGTTTCAATTTTTGCTACGCAACTTGAACAAGACATATTGCTGATAGCAAACTGTAACGCTTTTGACTTTTGCTGTAACTTTAATTTTGCTGGATAACCTAAATTCGTTAATGTTTTAATGATTAAATCTCGGTTTCCTCCGGTAACTGTCACTTCTTTTTCAATTAAATTAACATTAACTTGACTCACACCTTCTAATGCAACAACTGCTGTTTCAATCTTTGCTATACACGATGAACAACGCATTGCATCGACTAGAAAGGTTTCGCTATGCTCTTTCCCTTTCATTTATCTACCTCGCACTATTTCTCAATAATCTATCTTAATTCTTCTTCGCCCAAAAATTCAACCTTATGTGTCGTTTTGTTTCTGCTATGAATTACAATTACTACTTATAATGAGTATAATAGCTTTAATAAATTTAGCTGTATTTGTAACTAGGAAAATCATGAGTGCCTATATAATTAAAAATGCAATCATAATTAATGAAGGTAAGCGCATTGAAACGGATATTAAAGTTAAAAATGGTAGAATTGAAAAAATTGCTACTAATATTACATCAACGCATGCCACAATTATTGATGCACTGGGTAAATATATCATTCCTGGAATGATTGATGATCAAGTTCACTTTAGAGAACCTGGCCTGACGCATAAAGGAGATATTCAAAGCGAATCTAAAGCTGCAGTTGCTGGCGGCATTACATCCTATATGGAAATGCCCAACGTTACTCCTGCGACATTAACGATGCAAGCAATCGATGACAAACTTAGTCGAGCAAAGTATAAATCACTGGCAAACTATGCTTTCTATTTAGGTGCTAGCAATGACAATTTAGAATCAATAAAATCAGCAGACCCTAATAAAATAGCCGGTGTTAAAGTGTTTATGGGAGCATCAACTGGTAATATGTTGGTTAATGATGAAACTATTCTTAATGCTATTTTTGCCTCAAGCCCAACACTGATTGCAACTCACTGCGAGGATACACCGCTTATTAACGCAAATGAGAAAGCTTATAAAGAAAAATATGGTGAAGCCATTCCTTTTAAATATCACAAAGAGATACGTTCTGAAGAAGCCTGCTTTAAATCTTCGTCACTGGCAGTAAAGCTTGCAAAAAATCATGGCTCTAGATTGCATGTATTACATTTAACAACCGCAAAAGAAATGAGTCTATTTGACAATACGATTCCTCTTGAAAAAAAGCGTATCACTGCAGAAGCCTGTGTTCACCATCTATTTTTTAATGATAATGACTATACTACAAAAGGTAGTCTAATTAAGTGTAACCCTTCAATTAAAACGCTTACCGATAGAGATACCTTAAGAGCTGCAGTTAAATCTAATTTAATTGATGTCATTGCAACAGATCATGCGCCTCATACCAAAGAAGAAAAAAATAATACTTATTTTAAAGCACCTTCTGGCTTACCCCTTGTACAGCACGCTTTACCTTCCCTATTTGAACTTGCTCATCAAGGTGTATTTACACTTGAAGAAATTGTTCAAAAAACAGCACATAATCCAGCAATTATCTATCAAGTAAAAGATCGTGGATTTATTCGTGAAGGATATTATGCGGATCTTGTTTTAGTTGATCCTGATAAAGTTCAAGTGATTAGTGATGAAACGAGTTTTTATAAATGTAAGTGGAATCCATTTTCTGGCATTGACCTTCATGGGACAATCCAAATGACGATGGTTAACGGTGAACTACTCTACTTAAATGGTAAATTTATTTATGAAACTCCTGCACTAGCACTTGAATTTAACCGTTAACCCCCCATTTGCTAAATATAGATTATTTTGCATAAGGCGAATCATTATGAATCTTTCTGAGCTTGATTTTCGACCCCTAACTTACATCAAACGAGGCATCGAGCGCGAAGCACTAAGAGTAACATTAAAAGGCAACGTAGCACAAAGCCCACATAGCAAACATTTAGGTGAGAAATTAACACACCCTAATATAACGGTTGATTATTCTGAGGGGTTACTAGAATTAATCACCGAACCATTTGAGGGTTATACCCCACTATTTAACAGTCTAGATTCGTATTTAAATTTTACTTATCAAAACCTTGAAAATCATGAATTGCTTTGGCCGATGAGTATGCCACCAACATCAACTGAAGCAGAAATTCAAATTGCGGAGTTTGGCCATTCAAACTCTGGAATGATGAAGCATATTTACCGAAAAGGACTTGCTGTTCGCTATGGTAAAATTATGCAAATTATAGCTGGCATTCACTATAATTTTTCCTTCCCAGATGAATTTCTTATGCAATTAATCTCCAATAGTGATACTCAAGAACATTCAATTGCGTATTATAAAAACAAATATTATTTTCGCTTAATAAGAAAGTTTTATCAAAATGCTTGGATTTTACTCTATTTATTTGGCGCTACTCCCTTAATAGCAAAGACATCCGTTAAAGACAAACACCAACTAAACGTATTTGATAGCGATTATTATTACCATGAGCATGCAACTTGCCTACGTATGAGTGAATTTGGCTACCAAAGTCAAGCACAAAAAGATCTACATATATCTTATCGCGATATTACAAGCTATGTTAGCGATCTTATTAAAGCGACTCAGATACCTTACTCGAAATACACTCAACTGGGTGTTTTGGATAAAGAATATGGCTATAAACAATTAAACGATTGTATTTTACAAATTGAAAATGAGTATTACAATCCCATACGACCTAAGCAAATTGTTCATCGCTGCGAACGCCCAGCTTGTGCTTTATCAAAACGAGGCGTATCTTACATAGAGCTACGCACCTTGGATATCAACCCATTTATAGCACAAGGCTTAGATATTCAAAGTGCAAAATTCCTTGATGTATTCTTCTTATACTGCTTGTTAGCAGAAGCCCCCATGTACTCAAAATCGATGATTCAAACTGCCAAAGCGAACTTTGCTTTGGTCGCTAATTACGGTCGCAATCCAAACCTTAAATTGTATAAAAATAAAGAAATTTTATTAAACGATTGGGCTGAAATAATCTTAGATGAATGCCTTAGCATTGCTCAAAAGTGGGATGAAACAAATAAATCTAATGATTATACTCTAGCTGTAAATGCTCAAATAGAAAAATTAACCAACAAAGATAAAACGCCTTCTGCCATGTTAATTAATTCCATTAAACAAAGTGGACTTAATAGTGCTCAATGGATGTTAACTAAAGCTTACGAGCACCAAAAATCAACACTTGCAACTAACTTAACAGCAAGTGAACTAACTAAATTAAAACGTGAAGTCATAGACTCTCAAGAAGCATTGAAGTTACTTGAAGCTAAAGAAGAAGGTGCATATGAGTCTTATATCCAACGCTACTATGCTTCAGTTTGTCGCTAGATCTAATTGCTTTGAATCACAATTATCTTTTTTCTTATTTGACCACCACAAGTTTAATAAAAATGTCATTAATAATGCTAGGGTAAAATAAAGCGCAACCTGATAAATATCAACGACTTCATTAATTCGATAATACGCACCATAGTAACTAAAAATTGGCGAGATCAAAATCACTAATAATAGATAAATACTTGCCATATTTTCTTTTCTTGAATAATACTCTGTCGATACTGCATATAGATTACTTCTAACTAAAGATAAGCCAAATAAGAAAATAACTAAAATACTATATACCATATAGAGTGACTTTAAGTGTAAATAAAGCCCGACAGCACTACAAATCAGCATAATAAAAATGCCTATAAAAATAATATTTCTTAAGCTCATAAATTTAAGCAACAAAATATTTAATAATGGTGCCAAGAAAAAAACAACGATCATACCTAAACTTAAATTACCATAGTCATAAGCTGATAGGCCAAAATGAACTTGATATAATTCTGGCGAGATTGTCATATAAAATAATATCCAGCCAAAACCTAAAATATTACAAATAACAAACCAAATAGCACGATCACTTAGTGGCGCAATATAATCTCTTAGCATTAATTTCAATGTTTGAACATCATTTTCTGGTGGGTAAGTTGATAGTTTCCAACACACAAGTAGAAAAACGAATGCACAAGTCATCATAGGAATAATAAAATTTAGCTGCCAAATGTGAGTTGCACTTTCAATCACCCCCCCTAAAAAAGGTGCAGCAGCTGGCACAACTGCCAATATCATCATTAAAATTGAACCTACTTTTGCAATATCTTTACCACTGAAAACCTCTGTCATAATGACTGAAGTTACAGAGATAATACCACCGACAGCAAAGCCTGTAATAAAACGTAAAATATAAAACAAATAAATATGATTAATAACTGATACACCAATTAGTGAGACAATTAAAATTACTAAGGCAACCAAGGTTAATCGGCGCTTTTCAACTTGTATTGCTAAAAGACCAAAAATAAAAACACCTAATGCACAAGCAATTTGAAATGTAGCATAACCAATCTGTACAGCACCAATGGAGACACCAAAGCTTTCAGCCATATGTGGTACGGATGGAAAATAACTATCAATGTTTATTTCAACAGCGATATCGGTTAACACAATGCAAAGAATAAGTGTTAGATGTTTTATGATTTGCATTAGATCACCCTAGTATTACGCGTTTAGTTATTGGCTAAATAATAAGCAAAAGAGAAATTTCCCAGCAGCATTATATTGCTATTGTAAATTAAAAGCAAATCACATAAAGTAATTTCGTATCTTTCGCGATAAATAAGGAAATATCACTATGGTTAAGCTTTACGGATTTGATCTTTCATTCCCCACAAATAAGGTAAAATTTGCACTGAATCTGCTTAATATTGATTACCAATACATTGCGCTTGATCCTTTTAAAGGCGAGCATAAATCCAAAGCACATCTACAGCGTCATCCTGCAGGTAAAGTCCCAGTTATTGATGATAATGGATTTACTCTTTTTGAAAGTAATGTCATTGTTCGTTATTTAGCTGAGAAGGTTAATAATACGAACTATTACCCTTCTGATTTACAACAACAGGCTTTGGTTAATCAATGGCTTGATTTCTCTAGCATGCATATTGGCAGTAATGTCAGTAAAATCTTATTTAATCGCCACTTTGCCGATAAAATTGGCATTGAAGTCGATAGCCGCTCAATGAAAGAAGGCCATCAATTCCTGATAAGTAATTTAGCCATACTTGAAGCACAACTAGCTAAACATAGCTATATCGCTGGTAATAATATGACCATTGCTGATATCAGTCTAATTGCAAATATTGATCCAATCGATTTAATTGAAATTAGTCTTAATGACTACCCACACTTAAATAACTGGCGCAAACAAATGATGAAAGAAGCATTCTACACCAAAGTACATCAATACTATGGTGAAGGTTTTTTTGAGAAAGAAAGCGTATAGATAGCCTATTTTTCAAAGTCTACTTAAATTTTTCAAAAATATTTCAATAAATTCGTTACATCAAAATATGATATATTCTTCTTTAAGAATCAAGGTATAATGGTGTTTCATGACTGATTAACATTTCATGATTAAAATCCAATCACTAGATTTGACATTATAAAATAAGGTATGATGAGTTTAATATAACGTTTAAGGTAGAGCGATATGCCACAGAATTTGACTAAAGTTGACAATAAGGGCCAAGGTAACTGTGGTTATTATGCTTATGCCATCTCGTTCATGTATTACCTTAAACAAACTGGTGGTAAAATTACTGACTATAAAGACGCCATCGGATTAGACGAGCAAAATTGTACAGATCTCCAAAAAATCATTGAGAATAAAAATCAAGAAGAAATTACATCAGATGAGCTCCAAACTATCCAGGGTATTTTAGGACCTAAACTTAGAGCAATTACTGCCGAAAGAACTCAACTTGAATTTATAGCATCGCCTGCTGATTCAGCAATTCATCACGCACTTAATTTTAAGCTACGCCAAAAAGTTAAAGAAATTTTAGCTGAAACACATCCTAAACACGCTGATTTAATTGAAGTAGCCACTGATAGACAAGCAGCAGATTATGATAGTGCTGAACTCTTTAAAGTTGATGGATTAACATCTAAAATTGAAGAACATGCTAAAGTGCTTGCTGATCGATTTAAAGCAGTAAAAGATCCAACAAAAGTTAATATTGATGGTTTCTTTTCTGAAAATACAACAAAGTTTTTTACCGAAAATGATAATGAAAACTTAAATATCTATACTAATCATATAGCAAAAAATGGCGTCTGGGCGCAAGAAGAGCAACTTACAACGCTTCATCGTCAAATAACGGGTGAAACTAGTTATCGTGACCCTCGAACCTCTAAAATTGAAGTTTCTAGAGATAGAGAAATTCCTTTGGCCATTTATAAAGATGGTAAAAATGCTTCAGGTAGCTTTGGTAATAGCCACAGTGGAATTATACTCAATAATCAAAGTAATACACACTGGACTTCTTTGGCTTTTACATCACAAAAAGATTACCAAAAACAAAGTGATTATGAAACTAACTATCTTAAACCTGCGCAACAAAGAGAAAAAACTGCTGAAAAACTTGATATTTCAGGCAAGCTTGATTCGCTTGTCAGTGAGACTGAAAATGCTGAGCTAAAATCCTTATATAATTTGGCAAAAAATGAAATAAGTACTGATAAGACACACCAGGTTGCTTGCCTTTTCTTTGATCGATTTAAAGAAATAGAACAAGGAAAAGCCCACCTTGCTGACCTTGAATTATAATAAATAACTCTTAATCATCTCAGCCTTCTCTAACTTACCACTTTGATTATTGACTAAAGCAGACTCAATCACAGCTTGATGAGATAGTTGGTCTTGGCTATTTTCAATTGAGTAATAAAAAAATACCCGTGTTTTAGTAATCTCCATAATACCAAGCTTAACCGTTAATTTTTCAGGATAAAAAACTTCTTTCCTAAAGCGAATATAGCTTGCACTGACAACGAGCGTACAGTCATTGATATTATTTAAGCTTAAACCTTTTGAACGTAAAAAGCGCTCATTGACTTCAGTTAGATAATTCAAAACTTTATCATTACTTAAGTGCGCCCCCATATTTAAATCAAGTACTCTAACATCAATAACTGAGGTATAAAGATATTCACCCTCAAATTTCAACTTTGGCAGCATTAGTATGTCCTTATTAGCCTTATGGTAATAGTGGATTGTAAGTTAAAAAATAATGATTAGCAAAATTTAACTTGTTGCAATTGATAACCTAAACCCTAAAGCTTTTAAAATACGATCTAAAGTAAAAAAGCGAGGATTTCCTTTACTTGATAGTACTCTATATAAATGTACTCGATCTAACCCTGTTTCTTGGGCTAACCAACCAATACCACCATAAGCTTCCACTACATGCTTTAAAGCAAGCATAAATGCATTGGTATCACCATCTAGTTCATATTCTTCTAAAGCAACCTCTAAATAAGCCATTGCTTCTTCTCGATCTTGTAAACTTTCAATGAGCTTATGATAATAGTTTGATGTATTATTATATATCAATGAGTTACTCATAATTTTCACCACTTTGTATCGTTTGCCAATATAGCTTTGCTAACTTAATATCTCGTTTTTGCGAACTTTTATCACCACCAAGTAATAAAACATAGATATTGTTTAGTGGTTTTACATAATAAATTCTATAACCACTACCAAAAGTCATTTTCAACTCATACAAGCCGTCACCTATTGACTTATGATCACCCTCATTACCTAAATACAGTCGATCAATTCGCCTTTTAATTCGAGCCTTAGTCAATTTATCTTTAATCTGATTAAACCAAAGAAAGTATGGTTCTTTACCTTCTTTAGTTTTATATACTCTTATATCTATCATTAGAATTGTAGCTTATAAACAACAAAATAGCAATCTTACTGAATATAACGATCAAGCTTACGATAATTTAATGCTTCGGTAATGTGCCGTGTTTGAATTGCATTTGACTGCTCTATATCTGCAATGGTACGAGAAACTTTCAAAATTCGATGATAGGCTCGAGCAGATAGATTGAGTCGTTCCATGGCTTGATCTAATAACTTAGCTTCAGACTCAGCAAGTTGACAAAATTGATCAATATCAGAGCCTGATAACTGACTATTGGTACAGCCTTGGCGTTTAATCTGTCGATTATAGGTTTGATCAACTCGGGCTCGAATAGTTTGACTATCCTCATAGGTAGATTGTTGATCTGACAGTAAACCTTTTGGTAAATCAGGTACTTCAACATGTAAATCAATACGATCTAATAGTGGCCCAGATAATTTATTCTGATAACGCTTAACTTGATTTTCAGTACAGCTACAATTTTTTATCAACGAACCTAAATAACCACATGGGCAAGGGTTCATTGCTGCAATAAGCTGAAATTTAGCGGGAAATTCTGCATTTCTATTTGCTCTTGATATGGTTATTTTACCTGATTCTAAGGGCTCTCTTAAGACTTCTAAAACACTTCGATCGTATTCAGGGAACTCATCTAAAAATAATACGCCATAATGCGCCAATGATATCTCACCAGGTTTAGGTTGCGAACCACCACCAACTAATGCAACAGCCGAAGCTGTATGATGTGGTGATCTAAAGGGGCGAATAAAAAAACGTTCTGCTACCTTATAAGCACCATTAACCGAATGTATGGATGCACTTTCTAACGCTTCAGATTCTGTTAATGGTGGTAAAATCGTATTTAGACGACTGGCTAACATGGTTTTGCCTGTCCCTGGTGGCCCCATTAGCAACATATTATGTCTACCTGAAGCCGAAATTTCTAATGCCCGCCTTGCTTGAGGCTGGCCTTTAACATCAGCTAAATCAACCTTTGTATCGTAATAAGGCATTTGGGTTCTTGAGCGGACTTTTTGTAATGGCTCGATCATTTCTAAATGATTTATTACCTCGGTTAATGTAGCTGCTTGATAAGCTACTAAATCCTTAACTAAAGAAGCATCATCTGCATTTTTCGATGGAATAATTAATTGATTTCCTGCTTTATAAGTTGCCAAAGCAAATGGCAAAACACCTCTAATTGGCCGTAATTGTCCCCCAAGTGCTAGCTCGCCTGCAAATTCATACTTTTCCAGTATATCAATATTACATTGACCTGAAGCCGCTAAAATCCCCAAGGCAATTGGTAAATCAAATCGCCCACCTTCTTTTGGCAAATCTGCAGGCGCCATATTAATCGTTATTTTGCGCATTGGAAAACTAAAATTGCTATTTATAATAGCAGAGCGTACACGATCTTTAGACTCTTTAACTGCAGTTTCAGGTAAACCTACAATTGATAACCCTGGTAAACCATTAGATAAATGAACTTCAATAAAAACCAATGGTGCTCTCATTGCAGATTGCGCACGAGATTTAATGACAGCTAGACTCATTAATAACATCCTTATTAATTAACTAATAACGATAGTCTAGACTTTAAAATAGATTTTTAAAACACTAATAGCCCATATTTTAAATTGGTTTTGTTATTTATAGTTTATTTATCTTTATCTTTTGTTTTTGATTTTTTAGATGGTGTATTTTTTTCACTTAATAATTTATCCAACTCTTTTTCTAAGTGATCAATTTTATTTCGTGTTTTTTCTAATACTTTTACTTGACGGTCAAAGTCTTCTTTAGTGACTAAATCTAACTTTGAAAAAGTACTCTGCATGATATTCTTAAAGTTTTTTTCCATTTCTTCTTGCATGCTTTTAAGCGCGGGCGGCAAGGAATCTGTAAATTTTTTTGCCATTTCATCGAATATTTTTGTATCTAGCATTATAATCTCCTTTATTAAAATTGAATGAATGAGTCATTTTAAGTTTAACAACTATTCTTTCAGATAAACATTATAATGAAAAGAAAACGGAGTCACCAATGAAATTAATTACCGCAATTATTAGATCACACATAGTCGATGAAATTAGAGATGCGCTAACTGAATTTGGTGTTGGTGGCATGACCGTAACTGAAGTTAAAGGTTTTGGCAATCAACAAGGGCACACTGAGTTATATCGAGGTGCTGAGTATGCTGTAGATTTTTTACCAAAAATTAAACTTGAGGTTGCTGTTAGTGATGAATACTTAGAAGATGTTATTGATCTAATTATTGAGCATGCACAAACAGGAAAAATAGGTGATGGTAAAATTTTTATTACCCACATTGAAGAAATTATTCGTATTCGAACACAAGAAGTAGGAAAAGATGCTTTATAATCAGACCAATCGATTACAATTGTGATTTTCAACCCAAACTATCTACTATTATTACTGATAATTATTTCAATTAACATTTGAATAAAAAACATAATACTCAATCAGTTATACCATTTTTACTAACTATTTTATTAGATTTTATTGCATTGAAACTACGTTAACTTATTCACGATTAGTTAGCATATGCTATGGTATAAAATGTAGCCTAATGTGTTACCCCACCCCTTTAACTTAATTTGATAATTATAACTATAAATAGTTGAATTATATAAAAATAATAACACCAAATTTAGTGAAAGGATATGGAGGAAATCACTATGAATACATTCCTTGAAGAACTATATGAAGGATTAACATTAACTGAGCAACGTGAATTATCCGAAGAGCTATTTGCATTATATAGTCCAAGCTCAAAAGATAGAAAACTCTATTATAGCCTACTAGAAAATTACTCAAGCATACTGAATCAATTAAATTATGAAGATCGACAAGAGTCACTTAATAAAGTGATTGAAACGGTTAAAAAACGCCATGGCAACCCAGAAAAACCTAATCCAGCAGATATCATTGTAAATACTAAAGGGCATTTAAGTAAACTTAAACATGGCTCAGGAGCATGGGTTGGTGTTGATTTTTTTCCAGAATGGAATAATTCGCGCTTATTAGCACTACGCCTTCAAAAGCTAGCTGATGCGATTGCTCAAGCATTAAACAGTGATGCATTAAAAAATAGCATTGATAAAGCAAACCCTGCTATTTCACTACTTGGTATCGTTTGGTATATTCCTCGCTTTTTTCGCCACACGGCTCTAATAATAAAGCATACAAAAAAATCAGGTAATCTAGATTATGCAAGAAAGCATGCCTTTGAATGGTTTAATGATTTAGCTTGGCTTGTTACAGGGGCAATGACTTTTGGTATGTCAACTGGTTTATACTTAGCGCCGTTAACCTCAGCTTTAGGGCCAGGCGGCATTTATTTAACCGTTGCACTCTATGGTTTTGATTGTTTAAATCAGGCCATTAAATCACATCAAAAAATTCAAAAAATGAATCGAATTCTTAATAAACTAGATTCAAAAATTAACCAATTATATAATGATTTAGATGACTACAATCTTAATCGCAACCTCTCTTCTACTGATAAAATCAAACAAATAGAGCAAGTACGAAACAATGAACTTCAATGGGTTAAACAACGTGAAACTAGACTTAAGCAGTACGCTAAGGTCGAACAATTTGATTCGAGTACACTAAAAAAAGAGTATGAAAAGTTACATCATAAAAAACAGAATCTAACTAAGCTTAATAAATTATCTTCTGCACTTGAAATGCGTGAACGTATCAAACTTAGAAAGCGTTATACCAAACGAGAACAATGGAGCAAGTTAGGCATTAGTGCCGGCTTATTTATTGGAATGGCTGTTTCCTTAATAGGAGGGCCTACTGCACCTGTTATTGGTAGTGCCATTGTATTAGCTACATGCGCCATACAGCACTACGCTAATAACTACTACCTACCCAAAGAGGAAATTCGCTTTAGCTATGATCCTTTAGAAGAGCTACATAACCGCCTAACAAAACATTGTGAAGGGCAAATTGAAAAATTAACGCTCGCATTACATGAAATTGAACCTAATTCAAAAGAATACGATCGTAGCGAACATAAACTCAATCGTTACGCTGAAATGCAAAGCCGCTTAAAGGATTGGCAAGATGCGGATATACGTAAAACTGACGAACTTTTTCAAACCATGCAGAGAATCATTGAAACAAGTCAATTACAGCGTAAACGCAATATTGAACCTGCCAGCGCTAAGGAATTAAAAAATATCTTACGTGTATTTGATATACAATGGGAAACTAAAAAATATGATCTAAATATAGAAAATCAATTTAGAAAAGACATTAGGGCGTTTATTGATATCACTACTTATCGAAGCCCAGCAAACTATTTCAAAGAACCACCTAGACTATTAAAAACCAACTATGATCAACTGGCGAGTTATTAAAATTTAGTTTAAATAAAAAAGGCATGCTCACACATGCCTGATGACTCTATAATTTGATTCTATCTATTATAATGGTAATGTATAGCTTAAATTAAGACCAAATGTCCATACCGCCAATGCGTCATTATCATCATCTCCATTGACTTTTATATCATTTGTTGAATGACCAAATACATAACTGAGGCTTCCTGTCAATGCTAGGCCATTTTGCCATTTATAACCGCCAGAAAGGCCTACCATTGGTGCAACATTCCAGTTAGAATCATGGCTTTGGCTAACACTTAGCGTTGAATTATCACCATCAATTGTCCAACGTTGAATATCAACACCAGCATCAACACCAACTAACCAACCTGAATTAAAAAAGTACTTCCAAGTTGCAAGCACTGGAAAGCTATTTATGTTCAATTTAAAATTGAGATCATTACCACCAACATCCGTTTTAAAATAGTTAACTTCATACATATAACGATAGCCAACTTTACCACCAATAGTCATATTAGGATGAAATGCATAATCATAACCAATAAACAAACCACCACCAATACCTATATTTCGATCTTCTGTACTTGATGCACCTAATGCGATAGCATCATCTTTAGCCTGATCAAACGTCTGATCTGGCGTAACATTAGCAGATACTTGCGCCTCAAATACTAGCCCTGATTTAGCGGGATTATTCTTTTTATCCATTGCATATCCAGATGAAACTAATGCGATCGCAACCGTTGGTATGAGTATGACTTTTTTCATGGTGAGCCTCCTTAGTACTGATTTTTAATTAAAAATCTAAACTCATAGGCAGTATAGTTAATGAATTTAAAAATAGACAAGGAAATTTAGAAATAAATTATGATATTAAAGTTTATTTTGTAACCTTAAAGAACATTAAATAACTTAAAATCAACACAATAGTTAATTAAACTATTTTTTATGAATTTTTTTGATTTAAATAAAAAATAACACACATAGCGCTAGTGTGATTTAACTTGACGCATCAAAGCTAATACACGTAAACGAGCTTCAGCTTCAGCTAATTCCAACTGTGCTTTATCAAATGAAATTTTATCATTCTTACTTTTGGCTAATAACGCAATTGCTCTTTCTTTTGCTTCTTTCGCTGCTTGTTCATTAACATCCATTGGACGCTCAACCGTATCTGCTAATATAATAACTTGCGTTGGTTGAACTTCTAGCATTCCACCTTCAACGAAAAGAATTTTTTCATCGCTATTTTCCAGTTGGATACGCAATGCTCCAGGTGGCAGAGATGTTAATAATTGTGTATGACCATACTGAATCCCCAACTCACCATCAGCACCTTTAGCAACGACTGAAACGGCTTTTCCTGAAAAAACTTCACCTTCAGGAGAAACCACACTTACTTTAATGGTTTTTTGTTTTTCATCCGACATAAAATTAACCTTTTTTATAACGATTTAGCCTTTTCAATAGCTTCATCAATCGTACCAACCATATAAAACGCTTGCTCTGGTAAATGATCATACTCACCATCAACAATTGCTTTAAAGCCGCGAATTGTTTCTTTTAATGGTACATAAGCACCCGGATTACCTGTGAATACCTCTGCAACAAAAAACGGTTGCGATAAGAAACGTTGAACTTTACGCGCACGCGATACAATTAACTTATCATCTTCTGATAACTCATCCATACCCAAAATTGCAATAATATCTTTTAATTCCTGATAACGTTGCAGTGTTTTTTGGACACTACGAGCAACCTCGTAATGCTCTTGCCCGACAACCAATGGATCAAGCTGACGAGAAGTTGAATCAAGTGGATCAACCGCTGGATAAATACCCAACTCAGCAATCTGACGTGACAATACAATCGTTGAATCCAAATGCGAGAACGTTGTTGCAGGAGATGGATCAGTTAAATCATCTGCTGGCACATAAACTGCCTGAACAGAAGTAATTGAACCTGTTTTAGTTGACGTAATACGCTCTTGAAGCACGCCCATTTCTTCGGCCAATGTTGGTTGGTACCCGACAGCTGAAGGCATACGACCTAATAATGCTGATACCTCTGTACCGGCTAAGGTATAACGATAAATATTATCAATAAACATTAACACGTCGCGGTTTTCATCACGGAAGCTTTCAGCAATTGTCAAACCAGTTAAAGCAACACGCAAACGGTTTCCAGGTGGCTCATTCATTTGACCATAAACCAATGATACTTTATCTAATACGTTTGAATCCTTCATTTCATGATAGAAGTCATTTCCTTCACGGGTACGCTCACCAACTCCGGCAAACACAGAGTAACCACTATGCTCTTTTGCAATGTTATTAATTAACTCCATCATCGTTACAGTTTTACCAACACCAGCACCACCAAAAAGACCGACTTTACCACCTTTAGCAAATGGACAGATTAAATCAATTACTTTAATACCTGTTTCTAAGATATCAGAGCTTAATGATTGATCTTCAAACGTTGGTGCTTTTTTATGAATTGGATCACGTCGCTTTGCATTAATGGGTCCTGCTTCGTCAATTGGATTACCTAAAACATCCATAATGCGCCCTAAAGTAGCATGGCCAACAGGCACTTTCACAGGATCTTTTGTATTCTCAACATTAAGCCCACGTTTTAGACCATCCGTTGAACCCATCGCAATGGTTCTAACAATGCCATCACCAATTTGTTGTTGCACTTCAAGGGTTAACCCTGTCTCATTTACAACTAATGCATCATAAACTTTAGGAATCTCACTACGAGGAAACTCAACATCGATTACTGCACCAATAATCTGATTTACTTTACCTGTTGTCATTTTACTTTATGCCTCTTTATTCACTATTTCAAAAATTAGGTTAAACCGCTGCTGCACCTGAGACGATCTCAGATATTTCTTGCGTAATCGCAGCTTGTCTTGCTTTGTTATAACGAAGATTTAACTCATTAATTACGCTGCCAGCATTATCCGTTGCACTTTTCATTGCCATCATTCTAGATGCTTGTTCACAACCAATATTTTCAACTACACCACGATAGACTTGCGATTCTACATAACGCACCACAAGTAACTCTAATAACTCCTTAGCGTCTGGCTCATAGATATAATCCCAGTGGTAATCAAGCGATTCATGCTCATCAGGAACTACCGGTAGTAATTGTATCATACGCGGCTTCTGAGCAATGGTATTAACAAACTCATTAGAAAATAATAATAACTGATCAATTTTTCCATCATCATAAGCATCTAACATAACTTTAACGGAACCAATTAAATCTTTAACGCCTGGTTTATCACCTAGTTTTGTTACCAATGAAGCAATATTTAAGTCAAGACGCTTAAAAAAGCTTTCAGCCTTTGCGCCAATAATACAAACATCAATTTCAATATTTTTAGCCTGCAAACGTTTAACTTCGTTTAACACTTTTTTAAATAGATTGATGTTTAATCCACCACATAAGCCACGTTCCGTTGAAACAATAATAAAGCCAACACGTTTAACTTCTCTATGCTGAAAATAGGGATGTTGATACTCAAGGTGTGCTTTTGCAACATGAGCAATCAAACTTCTTGCATAATCAGCATAAGGACGTGCTTCTTCCATTCTATCACGTGCTTTACGCATTTTACTGGCTGCAACTAATTCCATTGCGCGAGTAATCTTCTGTGTATTTTTAACACTTTTGATTTTTGTTCTAATCTCTCTTCCAACTGCCATAATATTGAAACCTTACCAAGATTGCGTTTGTTTAAATTGAGTTAGAACTTCATTTAATCGTTCAATAATTGATTCGTTATAATCACCTGTTACATTAATTTCATTGATCAATTCAGCATATTGACTTTTTGCATACTCATGCAGTGCATGCTCAAAACGACCAATTTCTTCCAACTCAACATCATCTAAATAAGCTTTCTCAACAGCAAACAAAGATAATCCCATCTCTGCAATTGACAATGGCCTGTACTGACTTTGTTTCATTAACTCTGTTACGCGTTGACCACGCTCTAGTTGCGCACGTGTTGTTTCATCTAAGTCCGATGCAAACTGTGCAAAAGCTTCTAACTCTCTAAATTGTGCTAATGTTAAACGAACACCACCACCAAGCTTTTTAATAATTTTACTCTGCGCTGCCCCTCCAACACGAGAAACAGAGTTTCCAGCATTAATGGCAGGTCTAATACCAGCATTAAATAAGCTTGTCTCCAAAAAGATTTGACCATCAGTAATTGAAATAACATTCGTTGGGATAAATGCTGAAATATCACCGGCTTGTGTTTCAATAATTGGTAATGCTGTTAATGAACCTGTTTGTCCTTTGACCTCACCTTTCGTGAACTCTTCAACATATTCCGCATTAACACGCGCTGCACGCTCTAATAAACGAGAGTGCAAATAAAAGACATCACCAGGGTAAGCTTCACGACCTGGCGGGCGACGAAGTAATAATGAAATCTGGCGATAAGCCCAAGCATGTTTCGTTAGATCATCGAAAACAATTAAAGCATCTTCACCACGATCACGGAAATATTCTCCCATTGAACAACCCGCATAAGGGGCTAAAAATTGTAATGAAGCTGCATCAGAAGCATTCGCTGCAACAATAATCGTATGCTCCATTGCACCATATTCTTCTAACTTGCGTACCACATTCGCAACCGAAGATGCTTTCTGACCAATGGCAACATAGATACATTTAATGCCGGTACCTTTTTGGTTGATGATTGCATCAATAGCAACTGCTGTCTTTCCTGTTTGACGGTCACCGATAATCAATTCACGCTGACCACGACCAATTGGAACCATTGAGTCAATTGATTTCAAACCGGTTTGAACGGGTTGATCAACTGATTGACGCCAAATAACGCCAGGCGCTACTTTTTCAACAGGTGATGTATCGTTACAAACAATTTCGCCTTTGCCATCAATAGGGTTTCCTAATGCATCAACGACGCGCCCTAATAAATTAGGACCCACAGGCACTTCTAAAATACGTCCTGTACAGTAAACTTTCTGACCCTCTTCTAAATGAAGGTAATCACCTAAAACAACTGCTCCAACTGAGTCTTGCTCTAAGTTTAATGCCAAGCCATATACATCACCTGGAAGCTTAATCATTTCACCATAAGCTACATCTTCTAAACCATGAATACGAATAATCCCATCTGAAACACTAACGATTGTGCCTTCAGCTAACGTCTCTGCTTTAGCCTGGAAGCCTTCTATTTTTTCTTTAATTAGCGTACTAATTTCTGCTGCACTTAATGTCATAATTACTTACCTACCAATATTTAAGCCAAAAGCTCTTGTTTTAAACGACGAAAATTTCCTAATACGGAGCCATCAATGACCAAATCACCAACTTGGATAACCGCACCACCAATTAACGTTGGATCAACTTGCGTTTCAAGCTTAACCTCAGCATCAAACTTGCGTTCAAGCTTTTTCTTCATCGCTTCTGCGATATGATCAGACACCTCAAAAGCTGAAGTCATTACGGCATAGACTGACCGTTCTTTTCTTGCTTTAAACTGTGCATATAATTCACTAATTGCACCAAAAATTGCTAATCGCTTATTTTCAGCAACCACAACTAATAGGTTAATAAACGCTTGATCGTCTATAGCCAAAGCACTAATTACTGCTTGAATTATCTGAACTTGAGATATTTGTGGATGAGTTAAGTACTGTGAAAGGTCATCACATAAAATGGCTTTTTCAGCCACTTCAAATAATACCAACCATTCTTTCAGTTTACCTTTTTCATCTGCATACTCAAATGCTGCCTTAGCATACGGTCTTGCCAAATGGTAAAGTTCCGCCATAATTTTCTTCTTACCCTTGTAAATCTCTAAATCTCAGCCATCAACTTTTCTAACGCTCGATCATTTGCTGCTTTATCAAATTGGTTACCGACTACTTTCTCAGCACCTAAAATAGCAATTTGTGCAACTTCATGCTTCAACTGATCACGCACACGTAGTTTTTCAGAATTAATTTCAGATAGCGCAGCATGCTTAATTCTCTCAGCAGCAACTCTGGCTTCTTCTTTTGCTTCTTCATCCATTTTATGCGCACGTTCATTTGCTTGTTCAATAATTACGGTTGATTGAGCTTTAGCCTCATTAATGATTTCTTTCGCCTGACGCTGTGCTATTTCTAATTCTTTTGCCGCACGATCAGACTGTGCCAAACCTTCTGCAATCTTTTTCTTACGCTCATGTAAGGCTACGCGCAATGGCGGCCACACATACTTCATCGTAAATGCAACAAAAATCGCAAAAGTAATCATCTGACCAATCAGAGTGAGGTTGATATTCATATCATCTCCTAATGGTTACTTACTTAAAAATACTTAAACTTAACTCTTTAATTAATCAACTAAAATTAAGCAAGAATAACCGAAGCTAATGGGTTTGCAAATAGTAGATAAAAGCCCATTGCAATTGAGATTGCTGCGAACGCATCGACAAACGCCGCAACAATAAACATACGAACTAATAACATACCACCTAATTCAGGTTGACGCGCAACCCCTTCCAAATACTTACCACCTAACACACCGAAACCGACAGCAGTTCCTAGCGCTGGCAACGCAATTAAAAGTGCTACTGCCACTGCAGTTAAGCCATTTAATTGAGTTAACAAATCGATTGCGTGTTGACTTAGATTCATGTACGTTACTCCTTAGTTTTCTAGTGTTTGATTACGTTTTTACTTTAAATTTCTACTTAAACTTTCTTAATGCTCATCTTGTGCCATTGCAAGATAGACTACGGTTAACATCATAAATACAAAGGCTTGAATGACGATAACTAAAATGTGGAATATTGCCCAAAGCCCGCCAAGTGACCATTGTATCCACCACGGCAATAATGCAATGAGAATAAAAATTAATTCGCCAGCAAATAAATTACCAAAAAGTCGAAGTGATAGTGATAATGGCTTAACTAATTCATCAATTAGACGAAAAGCGACATTCAACGGGAATAACCACGGCCCAAATGGACTTGTCAGCATTTCTTTAGTTAAACCAAAAATACCTTTTGCTTTTAAGTTATAAAAAATAACCAAAATAAATACACTAATTGATAAAGCAAAGGTTAACGATGGGTTTGCTGTTGGCACTATTTTAAAATAAGCTTCATGATACGGGATACCACCAATACGACTGATCAACCAAGGTACTAAATCAACCGGAATCAAATCCATAAAGTTCATTAAAAGCACCCAGACGAAGATTGTGATGGCTAGTGGTGTTACAAAGCCGCGCGGTCTATGATAAGACTCAGCAACGGTATTATCGATCCACTCGCAAATCATTTCTACGAAGTTTTGAAAACGACCAGGCACATCGGATGTTGCTTTTCTTGCAACCAGATAAAACGCACCTAAAAATAAAACACCTAAAAGAATAGATACAATCATCGTATCTAAATCAATTGTCCAAAATGCGCTTGTATTATCACCAAAATGAATTTGCCACGCATGTAAATGGTGTTTTACATAACCCGATGAAGTTAAATCTTCTGTTATTTCGCTCATAGTTTCCTTGTCTCACTTACTTTATAAATAAAGGCATCATCCACATAGCAACTTGCAGTAAAATTAATCCGACCAAGTATACACCAAAATTAACGTCAATGTACATTGCAACTAACACACTACCAACTGCGATGACTAATAATTTTAAAAATTCACCTAAAAATAACAATAAAACTTCATTAGAGGCACTCATTAAGACGGGTTTTAGAAAGAATCTTAATAACATTAAGCTATTTCCAACAAACAGAATGACTGCACCTAAGAAAAAAGAAATAAACGCTTGATACGAAAATACAATAGCAACTAGAGAGCCAATGACAAGTAACGCAAACTGGAATAATAAAAAAGGCTTTATTTGAAGTCTTTTCATTCGCTTTTATCTAGTTCCTATTCTCTAGTTAAGGATTAAAATTTGCGCAAAGTATATAGGCTTGCGTCATTAAGTGCAAGCCTTAATGTTTTTTGAGGTTATTATATTTTAATTTTTGTAATAGGGTTAGTTACCACCAGGCTCTCTAGTTGCATGAGTACCTTCATTAACACCAGCATTAGGAAATAATTTAATTGGCTCTTTTGGTTCTTTACTTTTTTGAACGTCACTAATCGATTTATTTAGTTTGTCAACAAAGTTTGGTGAAGCTAAACAATCATCTTTAATCTTATTGTTTTCATCAAGAAATGGTTGAAGTATCTTATGCAATGTTCTATCAACTGTGTATTTTTTTTCCCCTAAAATTACCTCTTTAGCTAAGTGCATATGCTGACGAAAACCAAATTTAGATGTTTCAAGATTTTGCTTATCTAAATATTTAGATAATAGATTTTTATTCGCACCTTTAATTATATTATCAAGTTGGTCTCTAGTTTTTTGTTCTGTTTCACATGTCGAAATAGGCTGTTCAAGCTCAGTGGCAATAATACTTCTCGAATGCGGTATTAAATCATTATATGTGTTTAAATTTATGTTTAAATTACTAATCTTTGTAAAATCGTCAAACAGCTGCTTAGTTTCATGTCTGATAGTAATAGCATTATTGTCAACTCTTTGATTAATTACATTAGTTACATTGTCTTGATTTTTGTCACCTAGAGCATATGTCCCTAATTTTGATAATGTCGATGTTATTTCATACAATTGATCAAAATTTAATGAATTTACTTTATACTTTAGATCATCTGCAAAAGACTTATCATGTTTTTCTTCTAGCCAAGTATTCACAAAATCTTTCGCAGCATTAGTTATTTCTGTTTCATTTGGAAATGAAATACTAAGTGCGTTACATGTTTCAGGAAAAGAAGCATATGTCTGAATTTTAAGCATAGCCTCGGATGCAATCAAATTCCCAGTTATAGCTCCGCCAGCATCACCTCCAATTCCACGAAGATGCTTATCCATCTCAAGTAATTTAAGGGCCTGTTGCTCACTAGAAGTCCCTTCTTGGTATTTAAACCGTGTATAAAGCGTCTGCAAATCTCTCACATCAGCTTCCCTAAAGAGCTCTTGCGGACTAAATAACTCACCTAAACTATCATTATACTCTAATTTTCCGGCAGTTAATTGCTTACTGAAAGGTATAATCAAATCCAATCCATTTATACTTGTATTAGACTTTAGTTCATTATCAATATTTCCAAGTTCAATTGTAATAGCATCAAACCATGCTTGTTGCTCAGTTGTTAATGGCATAACTCCCCCCCAATGGCTTTTAATAATTTCTGTTAACGTTAATTCAAGGGATAGTTTTCATAAAGAAAATTGACACACCACCCCACATACCCTTTCAAGTATACCAAAAACAAAAAACAAATACAATAGCAACAAAAAAATATAATTATTAAGTATTAAAATACATCACAAAATAACATCTGAATGGGTGATAGTTGAATCTGTGTATTAAATAAATCATAGTTATTTTTCTTGGTTTCTTTAACGAGTTTTAACCAAATTTTTAAATTGATGATCAATGGTTTAAGCTTCTTTTTATCATCTGAAGTTAAATCTGAGGTTAAACGTTGATAGGTTGTATGAATGGTTTTATTTAATGCATTAAGCCATTGGCAGAAGCCATCTGATCGTTGATATACTTTTAATTGCTGCTGACTTATTTGATAATTCATTAAGTAGTCATCTTTTGGTATGAGTAACTCTCGCTTGATCAATTCTGGTAGATAATAGATATAGTGCGCCAATGCTGTAATTGTTGCCATTTTTTGTACGATGGCCTCTGGAAGATGGGGCATTATCGATTGAGCTTTTAGCTTTTCAAATGTAGAGAAGTAGCTTTCTAGTGCATCAACTAACGCGTTCTCTGAGGTTATATCGCTATCATAAATAATAAATGCCAACGCATGTTCCGTTAACTCTATAATTAACTGCTTTTGACTAGCCGTTAAATTACTTTGACTGAGCTTTTTCGTTAAAGGGTGCTGTGCAGAGCCATTAAAGCTTCCTTTTACTTCGTCATACCACCAAATTAATTTCGCTCTAGCAATTTCTCGATCATGATAAAACCAAGCCGCTTTCATCATTTGAGCATGTAGGTTTTCAAATAACATCAATTGAGATTTCGTTTGATCATCATAGAGCTTGCGATAGCAATAATACAAGTGACTATATGGTTTAGGTTTAACTGCAACGTCTTCTAATTGGTAGAGATAAGCCATGTTTTTAATTCATCCAAATGGTTAATGATACCACTTTTTATTCCAGATGCCTTTAATTGATTGCAATTACCGTAACCATAAGTAACAAAGACTCCATATAGACCTGCCGCATTAGCGGCTTTCATATCATTTAATGAGTCACCAACAAAAAGCGCCTCATTTGGCAAAATACCACATCGTTGACAAATTTCTTCTAAAGGCAAAGGGTCTGGTTTATGTCGAGGCAAATCATCTTGGCAAATAATCAGTTCACTTTGTGGTAATCGAGGTAAGTTATCCAAAGATGGCTTAATAATCGAACGCACTTTATTGGTTACAATTCCCCAAGCAATGCCTTGTTGCTCAAGTAGCGCTAGTACATCTTTAACGCCTGGAAAAGGGTGATTATGGCGATAGCCTTCCTCTCGATAATAAATCAAACCGCTCATAAAACCTTGTTGTAATATTTCATCATCTAAATCAGATTGGCATAAGCGCATTAAATAAACTAGGCCCTCCCCAGCATAAGGCCTTAACGTTTCATCACCTGCATAAGGAATATCAAACTGAGCACATACATATTTAACAGTGGCTAAAATACCACCAGCTGTATCTTCAAGCGTTCCATCTAAATCAAAAAAAACACCCTTAACTTTGCTTTTTAACGGCCAAGATGTAGTTAACATCAACATTATTTCCCAATTTAAACTGCTTTATAATAGGATTATAGTGGATTCCTGTCATATCATGGGCTTCAAATCCAATTGCCTGACTCCAGTGTACTAATTCAGATGGTTTAATAAAGCGTTGATATTGGTGTGTGCCTTTAGGTATCATTTTCATCACATACTCTGCTGCAACAATCGCTAAAAGATAGGCTTTTGCATTTCGATTTAAGGTTGAAAAAAAGGCAATACCACCTGGTTTTAATGCTTGATAACACGCTTGAATTACAGTTTGTGGCTCAGGCACATGCTCGAGCATTTCCAAACAAGTAACCACATCATATTGCTGTTGGTTCTCATTAGCATATTGTTCAATAGGTTGGCAAATATAATCAACCGCTATTGCTTGATCATCTAAATGCAGCTTGGCAGCGTTAAGCACATCCTCACTTAAATCTAACCCAGTCACCTGAGCACCTGATTTAGCCATTGCCTCAGATAGAATGCCGCCACCGCAGCCAACATCGAGTACTTTTTTATCTGACAAACTAACATTTTGCTTAATAAATTCAATGCGCAAAGGATTAACCGCATGTAATGTCCATAATTCCCCAGAGGCATCCCACCACTTATCTGATAACTCTGAAAATTTTTCTATCTCTTTCTCATCAACATTCATCACATCAAAACTCAAATATTTTTTATATCTTAATTTAATTTTTTTAATAATACTGCCCTGTTGTTTTTAAACATTATTTTTAAAAACAACGTATACTAAGATAGTATACCACTAAAAAATAAGTGTACACAGGCAATTAATAGAAAGTATAATGCGATTTTTAAGCAATTGAAACAACACCTAGGATTATCAATGCACAAACACATCATTAATACTATGTTACTAGTCTTAGCGATGATGCTTTTCTCAGGTTGCGCAACCAAACAAAACCCTGACCCTTATGAGTCAATGAACCGAGCTATTTTCAATTTTAATGATACCACGTATAAATATGCAATAGGCCCAGCAACAGATGCCTATGTTTATACGGTCCCAGGTGAGTTTAGAAATGGTGTAGATAACTTTTTTTCTAACCTTGGCAATGTCAGTAATATTACAAATGATTTACTACAGGCTGAGTGGTATTATGCTTTTGTTGATAGTAGCCGTTTTGTTCTAAATTCAATTTTTGGTGTATTTGGACTCTTTGATGTTGCAAAAACCATTGGCCTTGAAGCACACACACAAACTTTTGGCCTAACTTTAGCAAAATGGGGCTACACTAACTCAGCCTATTTAGTCATCCCAATTATTGGCCCTTCAACGGTTAGAGACACCATTGGGCTTGTACCTGATTACTTGCTCTACCCGTTACAGTACGGCAGCATACCGTTCCCATTAAATTTGGCAACCGCAGGTCTCTATGGTGTTAATCAATCATCAATTTACTTACCTCAGTATAATAATATTACTGAATTTGCTTTTGACCCCTATATTGCAACTAGAAATGCCTATCTACAATACATGAATCACTTAATTGACCCCAAAGGCAATCCAAATAAAGGCGTTAATCTAAAAAATTCTGAATTTTGAGCTAGTCTCGCCGCAAACGATCAAAAATTGCAATTGGATTCGGATAAAATAAAACAACAATATAAGATGAAAGAATAAAGCTAAGAATGGTCACTGCCTGAACAACTGTGTAACCTTGAGAAGTTAAAACATGGCCTTGAAACGCCATAAACCCAAGTAACAAAGAAAACTCACTACCCTGGCCTAATCTTACACCTATTTCTAATGCTGTATTTTTCTTCTCACCAAAAATAGCAAATAATGCCCCATAGACAATCGGCTTTGCCAACATAATAATAACGGTCAATAATAACACTACTTGCCAGACATCACCAATCAAAGGGAAATTAAAGCCCGCACCAACTGAGAAGAAAAAGATAATTAAAAAGAAATCCCTTAACGGTTTTAAATTTTCTGAAATATACTGCGAGATGGGTGAGTTTGCAATTGCCACTCCTGCAATAAATGCACCAATTTCACTAGAGATTCCTAATGTTGTAGCTAATTGACTCATTCCCAAACACCAACCAATGGCAACTAAAAAAATATATTCTTTATAACGATTAAACCTTCTTAATAACTTAACAAGAATAAACTTCTCAGCATAATAGGCAATTAATACTAAAACAGGCAAAGCAATAAACATCATTAATAAACGCCACCAATTAAATTCAGTTGCGCCGGTGGTTAATAAATCAAGTACCGTTAACATAAAAATGGCAATAATATCTTGTAATAGTAATATCCCCGTCGCTATGTTACCAATACGCTGATGATGTAAGGCTGTTGTTGGCATTAACTTCAAACAAATAATAGTACTCGAAAAAATCATACAAACGCCAATGAGTAGGCATTCCGCTATGCCAAAACCAAATTGATAGCAAATCACTATTGAAATCGTTGCAAACACAACACTACTGACAACGGTAATAATAACCATTTTATTAAGCATATCCATTAAGCTTTTAAGTTGTAAGTGCAGCCCTAAAAGAAACAGTAGAAACATAATTCCAAAATCGGATACCTCTGATATCATTTCTGTACTTTGGACAAACTTAAGCCCATAGGGACCAACTAACATTCCTAATGCAATATAAGCAACGATAATGGCTTGACGAGTATACAACGCAACTGTTGCAAAAACAGAAGCACCAAAAAAAATTAAGAAAAATGTGAATATTAATCCTGTATGTTCCATAGTCTCAAAAATTTAGAATAAGCACTTCGTTAAGTATATGCTTGATTACTGAAATTTTCTATGAATACCTTAAATTTAAATATTACAAATTATAAACACAAACAAGCTTATCTAACGGTTGTATTTACATTTATTTAAGTTCGCTTATAATCCAATACAAATTGTTTATTTTAATGTTTATCAGGTTTAGTTTATGCTAAAAAATGCACTTAATTCACTTAATTTATCCATTACAGATCAACAAGTAGATTTATTTGAGCAATACATCGAACTTTTATCTAAGTGGAATAAGACCTATAACTTATCAGCTATTAGAGAAAAGGAGTTAATGTATCCTTATCATCTATATGACAGCTTATCTATTGCGCCTTATGTTACAAAAAATCACATTATTGATGTTGGTAGTGGTGCTGGATTACCAGGTATTCCTTTAGCTATATTATTTCCAAATAAACAGATTAAACTACTTGATAGCAACATTAAAAAGTCTCGCTTTCAGCGCCAAGTGATGCTTGAACTAAACTTGAATAATGTTGAAGTCATTCACAAGCGAGTTGAAGCTTATCAACCTAGTATGCAATTTGATTATGTTATTTCACGCGCATTTAGCTCACTGAAACAAATGCTATCGTTATGTCAGCATCTACTTAAAGCAGATGGCGAGTATTTAGCAATGAAAGGTATTAACCCCACCGATGAAATCAAGGCACTTAAAGCACAAACTAATCTTGATATTAAAACCATAAAATTAAACGTTCCACGGCTTGAAGCTTCACGTCATTTATTAATTATCAAACCCAATAAAACCTAAAAGGTTACTCAATACTAACACTCGAATCATAGCCATAAGCACCAAAAAAGAAAATATAAAGATAACAGATAATTGGTATAATAAAAGACAGTGTCAAACCAACATGATCTGCAAACACACCTTGTAGTAAAGGAATAATTGCTCCACCAACGATGGAGACGCATAAAAGGCCTGAACCCAAAGATGTCTTTGTACCTAGTTCTCTAACACTTAAGCTAAAAATACTCGGAAATAAAATTGAGTTAAACAATCCAACTGCCAAGATACTCCACATGGCAATATGGTTGTCAGATAATATAGAAACTAAAACTAAAATAATTGCGACCACTGCATTAAAACATATCGCTTTAGGTGGATGAATCTTAGTTAAAAGCAATGACCCGATTAAGCGGCCTACCATCGCACCTCCCCAATAAAAAGCAACGTATTTAGCTGCATATCTTGGTTCTAGATTCAATACGTGATCACTACCAAAATAATTCACCAAAAAACTACCTATGGTTACTTCAGCACCAACGTATGCAAAAATAGCAATACAGCCATAAACTAAATGTTTATATTTCCAAATGGACTTAGTTTCATCTGCATTATGCTGTTGCTGATCATGCTCTGCATCATTTTCTAATTGTGCTAGGGGAAAGATAATAAAATAAAGGCAAAGCGCAAACATAATGATTGCCAAAATCAGATAAGGGATTTGAATGGCTCTAACTGCTTCAAGTGTATTTTCTCCTGCTACAGCAATTGCACCTAGAATAAAAATCCCACCAATAATCGGCCCTATGGTTGTACCTAATGAATTTAAGCCTTGAACAAACGTTAATCTTGCAGATGCCTCTTTCTTATTACCCAATAACGAGACGTATGGATTTGCTGCAACTTGTAATACAACGATACCCGCGGCTAATACAACTAAACTAATCAAAAAGTAAGCATAAACTCGATAACCTGCAGCCGGCCAAAAACCTAAACAACCAATTCCAGCAATAAAAAACCCAACAACAACCGTCCAACGATAGCCAAGCAAATGCAATAGCCGCGATAAAGGAATTGATAATACAGCATAAGTCATAAAAAAGACAAACTGCACCAGCATTGCTTCTGTATAGGTTAAGGTAAAACGTAATTTTAAATGCGGAATTAAAATATCATTTAATGACGTCAACAACCCCCACATAAAAAAGGCCATTGAGATACTGACAAATGAAAAGTGAATTTTGTTAATTTTCATAGACTGACTAACTCTATACTTTAGCTATATAAGTATCCCAATACTAGAGCTTTTATAGGTTAGATTCAATTTATTTATCAACTTTAAACTTAATAATTATTGATGCGCTATCGCCTGTATTTCCAACAATAAACCCTCTTGCGCTAACTCACTGACACCAATTGATGCACTTGTGTAGTGACTACTTGGCATTACCTCTTTTCGCACTTGCCAAAAATCAGGGCCATTTTTTGATAGTGAGACAACATAACAAGTCATATAAACAATGTTCTCTAATGAAAGAGAAGCTTCTTTTAAAACTAACTCAAGATTTTCAAACGTTTTATATGCCTGCTCTGTCATTGAAGAGCCAACCAGTTTACCATCAGCATCAAGCCCTGCCTGCCCTGTAATAAATAAGTAGTCGCCTTGAAGAATTGCTTGGCTAAAACCATAATGCTGATAATTCGCTACTTGATTGGTATCAATAACTTTTTTCATCGTTTCAAACTCCAGTTTAATTGCAAAATTAATCATTTAAAATGATCATACTGTAGTCAAACTAAAAGGTACAATATATTTCATTTAGCTATTTTATAATTTTTTCTTATCCTATTTCCAATCTAATTAAACTACACTTTAGTTGATATTCATAAACTAACACATAAAGGAAATGAAGATGCCTTGGATTTTGATCAGTTTTATTTTCTATTTAGTAACCATTTTAGTCAGTTGGTTTATTAGTAGACGAGTTGGGATTATCTTATTTATTCTATTTCTAATACTCTATGCTTTTGTTCTTTATCATCATATGACTGACCAATTACCAATATCTTTATAAAAGGAGAAGACCATGAATGACCTAAAAGTCAGTCGCTTTATGCGTCTTATCAATACCATTGACATCATTGGTATCGTTATTATTCTCGTGATTGCTTTTTATTTTCAGTTTGCCTTAAATGAGCTCCCATGTCCTTTATGCTTGCTGCAACGTTTAGGATTATTGGCTATTTGTTTTGGTTTTTTGTTAAATATTCACTATCAGGTACGCCCAAGTCATTATGCCTTAAGCATTCTAGCGGCAATTATTACAGCAATGACATCAATGAGACAAATATTACTACATATCGCTCCCGGCGATAGTGGTTACGGTAGCACCGTCTTTAATCTGCATATGTATACATGGGTATTTATCTTTTCTGTCGCTGTCATTATATATACTGTAATTATCCTTAGCATACCCAAGCAATACCACCTACAAAATAACCCAGATAAGCAAGTGGACTCAAAAAATAAACTACTACGACTAGTCTCATCACTAGCATTTTTATTATTTGCTATTCTTTTAATTGCAAATATTCTTTCACTTTATTTTGAATGTGGTTTAAACGAATGCCCTGATAATCCAAGCCATTACATCATTTCATCATCCTAGCTATGCAATAACGGTTAATTATTTGAATTAGCCTTTTTGCATTACAGCATACCTTTATCTATAATCACACCAATTTGATTATTATATAATAATTTCATATGGTTACAATTAACTGCTAGAATTCAAAAAGAATTAGCACAAATTTATTTAAACCTAAGGAGCTTAATGCAGCAATGAAAGATGTTTTTACAACGATTTATTATGCACTGATTTATACGCCATGGTGGGTTTATGTATTATTTATTTACTTACTTTTTATTGGTATTAAAGCCAGCAAGCCAAGCCATACACCTATCGTGAAACTTGCTATTGTGCCTTTAATCTTTTTAGGTTTATCCATTGAGTCTTTGATTAATCAAACAAACTTACATGGCATTAACTTAATTACCTACGGTGTTGCATTACTAATTGGTGCGATTATTGGCTTTATCATTGCACGCGTTATAGGAGCAAAAGCAACCAAAGAAAACAATAGGTATATGCTGATTTTACCTGGTAGTTGGCTTACCTTAGTTTTAATATTAATTATTTTCATTTCTAAGTATTACTTTGGCTTTAAAGTCGCAGATCATCCACAGATAATTCACAACTTACACTTCACCATTACTATGTTAGGTGTCTATGGTGTCACTGCAGGACTTTTTGTTGGACGCTTTATTTTTTATCTAACACGAATTTATCACTATCACCAACAGCTCTAGTTAAGCTGTAATGTCATATCAATATGCATAATGCCGTAATCATCATAAGGTTGAGAACTCTTGATAAATCCAAAACGTTGATAATACCTCTCTAGATGAGCTTGAGCACCAATAACTACGACAGCTCCAGGATGAAGCTGTTTGATTTTATCTAAGGCTAATTCAACTAAATATACCCCTAGTTTCAGCTTGCGATAATGAGGGTTAACAACAATTCGACCAAACGTCCAAATAGCCTCGCTTTTTTGATAAACCCGAATATAACCAATTAATTTTTCATCTTCATACAATAACCCGTGATAAGCCTTCTGATCTAGGTCATCCAAATCTGGATAAGCACAAATCTGTTCGACAACAAATACATCAGATCTTAATTTTAATAGGCTATACAATTGCTCTAGCGATAATTGATCAAATAAAAGCCACTGTAGTTTTTTTGATAATTGCATCTTAAGCCTTGCTTGTATTTTCTTTTATATCATGACGATCATTGTGACAGATTGGCAAACGTATTTGAACCTCTAATCCACCACCATTTGCTTGCTTTGCAGAAACTTTACCATCATGCAATCTTACAACTTCTTTTACAATTGACAGCCCTAAACCACTGCCTTGCTCTTTAGTTCCTGTTTGTCGATAAAAGCGATCAAAAATTCTCTCTAAATGTTCAGCTTCGACACCTGGGCCGTCATCAGAGAAACTAATCAACACCATTTTTTCTTCTAACTCAATAGCCAATATCACCTGACCTTCGTTAGGTGTATAACGAATTGCATTATCTAACAAATTACGAAATAGCACATCTAGTGCCGCATGGCTTGCAAGAATATAAATTGGCTTATCTGATCGGCTCAAGCTTAATTCGATTGATTTTTTCATTGCTAAAGGTACCATTTCAGCAATCCACTCAGCAGCAAAACGATTAACCTCAATTGTCTCTACTTTTGATTTTAAGGCTTCTGCTGGCTCAAGCCTTGTTAAGGTTAATAATTGATCGATAATATGATAATATCGATCCATATTTTTTAAAGCTATCTGCATTTTTTCTTTGATTAAATCAATATCATCTAAATTCATTGCAACTTCAATTTGTGCTTTAATGCCTGCTAAAGGCGTTTTTAATTCATGTGCTGCATCACCTGCAAAACGACTTTCGCGCTCAATAATTCGATTAAATTTCATGAACAGTCGATTTAACTGATCTAGTAATGGTTGTACTTCTTTAGGGATTTTTTTAACCACCAAAGGTTCGATACTTCTAGGATTTCGTTTTTTTAATGCTTGAGTAATTTTTAATAATGGTGCAAAAATAATTCTTACTAAAATCATCAGCATTACAGCTGAAATTACATATAACCATATAATCTCTTTTAGCAATGTCCAAAACAACTCCATAACAACCTGATTTTTGAAGCCTTGGTTAATAGCAATAACAATTCTTACTGGCTGATACTGACTTTTCATACTAAAAACATACCAAGTTGTGGTAATAGAGTCCTTTGAGGCAGCTGTACTAAAGCCATAAGGAACATCCAATGGTAGATTCGGTGCATTTGATGATTTCAGCAACATATGATGATCTTTTAAGTTATAAACTTGGAAAAAAAATGCCTCGCGATAAATATTATAAAACTCTTGTGACTGAGGCTTTGTATAAGCTTTAATATCTTGCTGGGTGATCGTCTGTGCTTGCTCACTATTAAGTAATTTAGCTAACGCTTGTAATGAAGTATGCTGAATATTCATAGAAACCAACACATCAACTAAACCGGCTGCATGCACCATCTGAATATTAAATAACTTTTCATTTTGTTTATCTAACTGCACATAGTTTACCAATGTCAAAAAACCCATAATTATTGTTATGAATATAAAAAGTGATATATTTAAAATTCGATGCATAGAAACTGACTCATGTGGCAGGCTGTAGATAGCTCTTAGACGTTTATTAAATCTTTTTAAGGATTTAGCCAGCTTCATATTTTTCTCCAATAGTTACAGCTTATGAATGTAATCTTAATCAAACTCATCAAATTGCGCAAAATACCATCTCGCTTAATGCTTGCCTTTGTCAGTATATTTATCTACACTTGCGGCTATTTTCCAAGCGATAACTTTGGTTAACTTATAGTATTTAGATGAAAAAAACAACTAACCTTCTCTGTGTCTTTTTATGTATTTTTTGGCTAAAGAATTTATTTGCTGAAACAACTTACCTATTACCTAGTATCTCAACCGATACGAATGACACCTCCAACACCACCCAAAGTACAATTACTCAAAATGCTAATTTACAAATACACATTGATCAAAAGACAATTATCTCATCAGGGGCTAAAACCGTTAGCGAAGCAATTGAACAATTAGCCAATGTACAACGCTACAGCCAAACAAGCAGCAATCCAATTTTCTATATTCATGGCTTAAGAGCACAAGTCCTACTTAATGGAGAACCCTTATCTGGATTTGATAGTAGTGCTAGCATGATTAATTTAATCCCAATTGACAGCATCGATTATATTGATGTTTCCACAAATGGCGATAGCACAAATTACAATGACGGCATGCTTGGTGGCATCATCAATATTGTTACCAAGATAAAAAAAACACAAATTAGCATCACTGCGACCTATCCTAAATATGGTCAACTCTCTGCAAGTATTCTTAAGAAAATTGATCAAAACAATCGCTTGGGTATTTTACAATCTGTCAATAATAACTATGGCTATAGAAACCATGATAATGATCAAACCTCACAAAGCATGCTGGAATATACACATAGTTATGATCATGGGCACGTTGATACAAACCTTATTTATCTGACACAAAACAGTCAATTCCCTGGGGGGCTAACACAACAACAATACAATCAAAATCCTTACCAAGCTTCTAGCGGTTGGGAGATATACAAACAGCGAAATTTAAATATCCAGAGTAATTGGCAGCAAGATTTAGGCGAGACTGAGATACTTCAAACACAATTCCAGTATCGCCAATTAAATGCTCAAGGCTACTTCCCAGAATGGAATAGCTCCTTTGAGCAAAACTACCAAACTATATCACTTAGCCCTAATTTAAGGCTGCTATATACGAGTGATGATTTAGATAAAACGTTATCTGTAAAAACTGGCATTAATTATCGTTACGAGTCCTTCGTAAATACCTCTTCAATCAATAATGCGTATCGCCAAAGTATTTCTAACTCAAATCAAATCAAAGAAATAATCAATCAATGGCGGTTTATTCAAGCATTTCGCTATGGTATTACTTATGATCATGGTAGCTTTATTAACTATAATAATTCACCAGCTAGCGTTGACCCTCCAAAAAATAAAACGTATTATCCATTTTCAGCAAACTTAGCACTAAGTTATCGCTTTAATCAAAATTTAGAAAGTTCAATTGGGTTTAGTCATAATTATCAACTGCCCTTTATTGATCAGTCTAACTTAACTAATAATATTGAATCTGGATTTGGCTTAAAACCTCAAACATCTAATGGCCTGGCGTTTAGCCAACGATATAAAAACGCTAAGCTAATACCAATACAGATCAGCGGTGATTTATATACTTTATGGATAGATAATCAAATAGCTTATGATCCAAACCAACCTTCTGGCAATCCATTCCCTGGCGCAAATGTTAATTTAGCACCAATTTTTCAATACGGCAGCGACCTAATTGCTAATCTAGAAATAACTCAAACGTTTTTAGTTGGGCTAAGTATTAATGTTAACATTGCCAAATTTCAAAGTGGTCAATTAGCTGACGGCACTTCAATAGAAGGCAATACGGTACCTGGCAGCCCTACGAGTAGTTTTGAAGCACATAGTCAATTATCTTTTTTGCATAATTATCAATGGTACTTACAAGCTCAATACCATGGCAGTAGCTATGCTGATGGGGATTTTTCTAATACCGAGGGTAAAATAGCTGCCTACTGGCTAATTAATACGGCTATTAATTACCAAAACCTACCATGGATAGTTACATTAAGAATTAATAACCTATTAAATGAAAGGTATAATCAGTATATAACTGATGTCAATCACCAGTGGAATTATTATCCAGGTGATGGTATTAATGGTTCTCTAACTTTAACCTACCAATTTACTTAGTTTTAAAGGTTGTAACATGAAAATGATACCTACAACTGGTTGGCTTGCCTCTATCCTAGCTCACCTGGTCATTATTTTTAGTTTTATACCGCTTATAAATAATAAGAAGCCATTAAGCCTTCAATCTCATTCAACGGCAACAGCCGTTATTATTTCAGCACACTTAATCAGCTATAAACACCCAATAGACGCGAGACAGTCTCATCAAAAACATCAATCACAAGAAAGTCGAAATGAAACTAAAGTTGCTGATACAACTAGCTATCTAAATTCAATTGATCAGCTCATTTGGCAAACACAACTAACGAAGCCAGCCGTAAAATATCCTAAAGAAAAACCAACACCGAATCTAAAGACAAACACCCTTACTAAAGTTAAACAACATGCTTCGATTAAAAAATCGAATACTAAATTAACCAGTAAAACGATTGCTCAATTACTTAAATTAATACATCAACAATTACAAGTAAGTCTGTGGCAACTTGATCCATCACTATACCAAGGCCACCAAGGTCAAGTCATGCTTAGCTTTATTCTGACACCTAAGCATTCGATCACACACCTGCAAATACTTCAATCTAGCGGTTACCAACAATTGGATAAGATTGCGATAAAACTATTAAAAAATTTAAAGACTTCAGAAATAAAAATTCCGCCTTTAGCGGAATCAGTTAAACTAGAACTTCCTGTAAATTTTGAGCAGGGACTCTAACATACATTCAGTGTCTTCCCAGACAAACCATCCTTTGCTTTAGCTTTCCATATCCAACTTCACTGTGCCAACTTCTTGTCCACACCCCTATGAAGGTTCCCTTTTTAAGGCTTCATGCCTATATTCCCTGCTCTCTCAATTAGCATATTAGCAATTCTAAATAACCGAATATATAGCATTTTTTACCTTTAGTTTGTAAGATATATCTCAAGCGTTTTTAAAATTTCAGATAATCACTATACATTTCTTGGCAAAAGCCTCTAAATTCTGGCACACTTAAAACACTTCAAATCAACCCAAAAAAGAAACAAATGATTTCCTTTATAGTTGCGTATGCCAAAAATCGAGTAATGGGTAAAAATAATCAATTACCATGGCAGATTAGTGATGATTTAAAGCTCTTTAAACAACATACCATTAACAAACCGATTGTTATGGGAAGAAAGACATATGAATCGATCGGACGACCTTTACCTCAACGGCGTAATATTATCTTAACCCGTAATCAACACTACCATGCCAGTGGCACTGAAGTATACCATACTATCGAACAAATCAATGACGTACTAAAGAATGAACCTGAAGTCTTCATCATAGGTGGTGCTGAATTGTTTAAGCTTTATATGCCCTTTGTTGAAAAATTATATTTGTCAAAAATCCAGGCAGAACTTAAAGGTGATACTTTTTTCCCAGCTTGGGATGACGCATTATGGCAAAAAACTTACCACAAGCCATATCCTAAAAATGATCTCAATGAATATGCGTTTGATTTTGAAATTTGGCAAAGACGCAAGCTAGACTAGAATTTAACGGCAATACCCAATTCAATTGTCTGCTCTAATGGTCTAAATGACTGCTTTCTATTGGTTGAACCATCCCAGCCACTACCACTGATTGGCGAGCCTTGAGCATAAACATAATCTAGATTAAGCATAAAGTATTTGCTAAATTGATACTTAATTCCAGCCCCTAAACGCAACATAAGCGATACATCCGTTGAATCATCAATAATATTGGTTGTCGTACCACCTGAAGTCACCTGATAATTATAACGATAAACTTCTACACCAGTACCAATTATTCCATAAAGTAATAGGTGATTGATCACTTCATAACCTGGATTAAAGTCAAGATTCATTGAAGCAATTGGTGCAATACCACTACTATAACCTGTACCTTCTTGATTAAATTCATTACTGTCTAGTTGAGAAAATGGATACCATATCGTATTTAATTGACCACCTAAATAAATACCGTTTTTAAATTCATAGCCATAACCAAAAAATAAAGATACGCCTGGCGAATTTTTATTGAATTGGCCACTTTGTGGACTAGCTGTCACATTATAGTGAAAGAATGTTTCCATCGCACTTAGTCCAAGAAAATAACCTGTAAAGTTCATTACCTTTGGAATTAATGGTTTTGCAAAGCTTGAATCATAAGGTTGTTCTTGGTAAACAAAGCTTTTTGAATAAGGACTAATATCAGATGGATAGCTATCAGCCTGTGCTGAATTAACCATACATACCCCACATAAAATGCTTGCTAAGCTAATCGTGCGCTTCATAAATTCAATCCTAGTTATCATCAGTTAATTCAACACTCATAAAACATATGAAATCATAGCACCGTAATGTCGTATTGTCGAATAATTAATGATCAGTTTAAAGCCTTCATTAGAATTGATATGCCAATCCAAGCATTACAGCTTGCGAGCTAGGCCTAATTGATTGCGATTCATAATTTAAGAAACTACCATTGACCCAGTAGGATGCATTCATTGGCGAACCATAACTATAAACATACGTTAAACGTGTTGTGATATTCTTTGTGATTTTATACTCAATACCTAAGCCAACCCTTGCAGAAATTGAATACGCTGGAGATGACATAAATTCTTTATTTGCATGATGAAACTTCTGTTGACTCCAAGTTGATGGCTGGAAGCCATAATTAGTCCGGTATTGTGTATATGAAACACCAAAAATCGCATAAATAAGTAAGTTATTAGTAACTGCATATCCCGGTGTTACATCAAAATAAATGCTATACTGTGGTGCAATACCAGCATAAAAATTACCCCATTTACTACTTGGAAAGTTAAATTCATTATTTGATAATGAACGATCAAAGTTATATTGAAACCCTCCTTCAAACCCCAAATAATAATTGTTCTTAAACTCGTAACCATAACCTAAATAAACAGCTGTTTGAGTAGTCGTTTTTTTAAATGCTTGATCTCTACCGCTACTTGATGGTGCATGATTGTATTGAAAGTTATTAAACGTTGCACTTTCACCAAGACCTGCATAAAACCCAGTAAATGCATTATTCGCAAAAGCACTAGTTATTGCCACTGCCAATAGCATAGAAACAGCTATTAATTTTTGATAGAACTTCATAAATAATCCCCCCAACTTAAAACAAATAATCAACATTAAGATTAACGGATTGCATTTCTGGCCTAATATATTCATTTGCATTGCCAGGTCCATAGCGATTCATCGCAATTGAGCTGCTATAAGCATAATCATATTCAACACCGACGATGACATGTTGCATTAGATGATATCTAATACCGAAACCTAAATTTAATGCTAATGCTGATACTTGATTATCTAAATAGACAGAGTCATGACCATTTTCATCATTTTTATTCCATTGAGAGGCATGATATCCAAACTGATTATTATAACCTGTTAATGATGCGCCAATGACACCATAAAATAGGAATGAATGATAAACATAACCTGGCAATAAATGCAGACTAAAGCTATATACTGGAGCAATCCCAACATAAAAATTTCCCCATTTATTTGCTGATAAATTTAGAATATTATTATCGCTTGCGTTATTTGGATAATAACTGATACGCCCTTGGGCTCCTAGATACAAATTATTTTTAAATTGATGGCCATAGCCTAATAATAATGACAGGCCATATTTATTTTGTTTCAAATTATCATTTTGTCCAGTTGATTGATATTGATAATTAATTAAGCTCTCATTAACTGCAAGCCCCGTATAAAAACCATTAAATGCTAAGTTAGACTTTTCTTGATTTGAAGCGTTTATATTCATCAGATCATTGATGTTTTCTGCCCATACACTATTTGCTAACGCTGAAAAGCTGATAAAGCCAATCATTAACAATTTATAATATTTCATAAAATTCCCCCCACAAATTCTTTGAATAAGAAATATAAATGCTTGTTAAGCCAAATTGAATTATATCAAAAATAATCAGATTTAAAATTAGAAATAATTCAATGCTTCATTCTAAAGTTTCAAAATAACCATTAATTTAAAATAGGACTATTCAGTTTTACGTATCTGGATTAAAATCATACTTACATTTGCACACAAATTTGTATGGTTAAAAAAATGAAACCAACGGTATTAATAACTGGCGCTTCATCTGGATTTGGTAGGGCTTGCGCTGAAATTTACAATCAAAATGATTACCCCACGATTCTAATTGCAAGGCGTTATCAACGTCTAGAAGCAATAAAATCTAAATTTACTGCTAATGCAGCCTGCCACATAGCTGAGGTTGATATAACCAATGTTTCACAAATTAAAACATTTCTAGCTGAGCTGCCTGAAGCATTCAAACCTATTGGCATTTTAATTAATAATGCTGGCCTTGCATTAGGAGCGCATTCGTTTGATCAACTCCCGCAAGAAGATTATAATCAAATGATTGACGTCAATATTAAGGGTACAGTTGAGTTAACGCATTTAGTTTTACCAGAGATGATTAAAAACAATTCAGGCCATATCATTAATATTGGTTCAATTGCAGGTAGCTGGCCCTACCCTGGTGGTAATGTTTATTGTGCAACAAAAGCTTTTATTGCTCAGTTCTCTCGTGGTTTAAGAGCTGATTTACTAGGCAAAAACATCCGTGTTACCAACATTGAACCAGGACTAGCTGAAACTGAGTTTTCCAATGTTCGCTTTAAAGGTGATGATCAAAAAGCACAATCGATTTACCATAATACAAAACCATTAACTGCTAAAGATATTGCTGAGACTGTCTTTTTTGCAAGCTCAATGCCTAAACATGTCAATATTAATTCAATTGAAGTGATGCCAACAGTGCAAAGCTGGAGTGCACTAGCAGTATGGAAAACTGATTAAAAGTATTTTAGACTCTTTAATCTAGAACAGTAACAGGGAGGGGTGTTATTAATGAAAAATCGACATCAACTAAACTACGAATGCAAAATGTGCAACTTATATTATAAATCCATTCATAATATAACGAACGCGGCAGAAATCATAACAATCGATTCTCAAGCAGTACTAAAAAAACCATTGATAGAAGGTAGCGTGCCGTCTCTTGATGAAACAAGACAAGCAATTGTAGATTTAGCAAACCATGGACTGTATATGGCTAATGCCGCTTCAAAAAATTTTATCAAATTAGCAAATGGTGCAATTATACCCAGTGACTTCTCCGAAATGCTTCACCAAGAGGCTGATGTAAAAAAAGTACCCTCGGTTATTAGAGATAGAATGCTATTTGACTATAAGAGTATTCGAAGTAGTCTACCCGAAACCGTTACAAAAGATTACATGCTTGTATTTACAAATTTAGAAGTGCGCTATAAATCGCCACATACAAAAAAATCAACACCAAATCTCTTTAAGGATGAGATAACTCAATCTAATAAGTCAGAATCTTTAGTGTTAAATTAAATGAAAAATTATAATGATTTTAAAAGGGTGAAATATGAATGGGAGATACATTATCTGGCCTGATAAATATTGATCTCCCATACACAAGGAACAACACTTTAGGAGATTTCATTGTAGCAAAGTTGACTTAAATTGAAAGTTATGAATTGTTGCAAAAAAATAATCGAACATTACTATTGGCAACCATACCTCAACTACTTATTTCTCATGATTATTTTTAAATAAAAGTCATCATTTTCTAATCGAAGAATAATGATATAAGGCAACTTGTATTACAATTTTGCCAATATTTAGTGATATTTTTTAATAATTTTGTATGGATTTTTACTATTTACTACGATGCAAACACATAAGTAATGTCAAAATACTGACCCCAGCCTGTTGTATCTTGAGTGCCGCCGCCTGGTATTGGACTACCATTTTTAACACCAGCCATGTTACCAAAATATTTCAATCCATACCCAAGGGCAAATGATTTACTATGCCAGTAAATACCATTAAACCATTCAATGGAGTAACTAGATCTTGTGTTATCATAAGTATCCATACCAAAACCATAATCAAAATAGCCTTGATAAGAGATAAAACTCCCATTTTTAAATGTATAAAATGGTTTAAACCAATTAATTGATAATTTATAACCATCCCAACTATTTTCATCTGGCGCGCCGTAATTCTCTCTGACATAACGCGCGTATAAATTAACACCAACTTTACCAAACCATGGCACCATAACATCAACACCAGGGCCGATATACATATTAAATAGCTCTCGATCACCAACTTCTGCTAAAGTTGATATATACCATTCTTTAATTGGCCCAACACTTAAATTTTTATTTAAAATATCATTTAGTGAAAAACGCGGTTGAATTTTAAAGAACATATTATCACCACCATGGCGATCATCATTACTATCATTAAAAATATCAAAAACATCAAGGTATCCATATAAATCGACAAAGCCTGAACGACCACCAAATTCCATCTCTAAATAAGTTGTATCTTCAGCATGATATGGTAAGCGAGCATCTTGGCTGCGCATCAAGTTAAAGTTTAAGAACTTATAATCTTTGCTTTTAGCTGCTTTATCCGTTTTTTTATCCTTGGTTTCTGCTTTTGCTGTATTTTTTGATGCATTATCGGTTGTTGCTGTTGTTGCTGTTGTTGCTGTTGTTGCTGTTGTTGCTGTTGTTGCTGGCGCATCGTTAGCAACATCCGTATTTGATTTGTCTTTTTGTTCTAATTCGGCTGCTGTTGTTTGGTCAACTTCTGAAGCATTCTCATCGGTTGCATAAACAATATTCAATGTCAAAAATAAAAAACAAAATATGATAAATCGATAGGAAAGAATTTTCATAATCACTAGAATCTCATTAATTAACGAACGCAGGCATGGTAATTTAAATTAAAAAAAATCTCAAGTATTTAAAGATTTATTTGATACAAATTATTTTTATAATTAATAAATAACGATAATATATTTATATAATCGTATGGTGTTTTATATATTAATCAACATCAATAGAGAAACAGTATATTTATTACACAACCATGATAGCTTAATCAATAAAGCATTAAGCTAAAGCTAATAATGACTCGTATTACAAATCTATCGTAAAATAATTACTCATCTTACTGAATTACAAGCATTATTACATAAAATAACAACTCAAACTTCTATTTTTTAGAATGATAGCAAAGACTTTATTCTAAAAATAATGCTATTTAAATAGCAACTGTATCGATACCATGTAATTGGTAATTTATAACGAACTATTTTTATGAACAATTAAGGGGGGGGAAAGTCTATGAGCTTTACGGTAATTTCAAAAAATGAAAATAAATCAGTCAATAAGACACATATCTTCGTTGATGTTGATGGAACTCTAAAAAACGGGACATTAATTAACCGTCCTCTAATAACGTCGATTGCAAAAGACAAACAGGAATTTGAAAAGTCAGAAAATCATACTCTAGAATGCATTATCGCCTCGAGATGGACTGGTTCTAATCTAGATTCTCTAATACCACAGGCGCAACAAGGAACGTACACACCAAGAGGCCAACTAGTTGACACAATGAAAGGTCATGGAATAACTAATTTATCCGCCATGACTGAAACAGAGTACCCTTATGATAGCAATGGTAATTTTTGTATTGGTATTATTGCAAATAAACTTCTTGAAATTGAAGCTTTGTTTAAAAAGTACCTTGAAGAATCTACATCCAAATCTACTCAAGAAGTAGATAAGTTAAAAGATAACTACTCAAAAGAAATCTCAGCTATTATTAATGACATTTCTTCTAATACTCAGAAAGGTAATTCAAAAGAAATTAGAGATTCACTTATAACTGACGAAGACAGAGAGAAAGCCAATGATGCTGCAAAAACTGATATTAGTAAAAGGCCCGAAGAAAATAGGCCTCAAAAAGGCACAGCAGACTATAATACCTTATTAGCTGAGTATACGAAAAATCATATTGATAATTGTATTAAAGGAAAAATGAATAAATCATTAAACATCCTAAGATATATCGAAGAGCATGTAAAACCAGGAGAAAAATTGCTATTTATTGATGATTTGAGAGGAAATTTACGAGATGTCTACAGCGCCATTGAAGCTTATAATGCTACAAAATCTGACAAAGAAAAAATTCAAATAATAGCAATTCGACCACCTCATTTTACTGACAGTAAAGAAGGATCAATAGCTACTTCCTTATATGAATATGGTGCCCACCTTTCAGGCTCTCATCTCTTTACTACGGATAAACAAATATATACTCACTTATTTAATAATACTAATTCTTCCGAAATAACTACTTTTTTCAATAGCTTTAAGAAATACCCTGATGCAAATATTTTTGATGATTTAGCTGATGACGAAGATTTTTATAACGGGTTTAAAAATGCTCTTGAAATAAAAAAAGACTTTCAAACGGGTTTTATAAACGCATTACTAGCTAAAGAAAATTCAAAGTTTAGAGAATATTTTTTTAAATACATAGCCGACGGTTGTAACGGTGAGATAAATAAATTATTTTTCAAATTACTAGAATCAAATGAACAACTTTCAAATCGTTTCTTTAAAGAAATAAGTAATGATACGAATGCAAAAAAATCTTTTTTAGATCTGCTAAAAGGCGATCAAGCATCCAACCAACAATCAAAATCAAACCTTATTGAGGCATTAAAAGGATCTACAAAGTTGCAAGAAAGTTTTAGTGAATTTTTAAGAGATCAAAGTTGCAACACAAAACAGCTTGATCGATTTAATCGTTCATTTAACCCTCTCCGTCAAGTAATTCATTGGCACTCTCCGCTAGAAAAACTCAATGACGTTTTATTAACTATTCAGAGTACTAAATTGGAACCTGCAACTATAAAAGTAGTAAGCCCATCAACAGAGTCAAGTGTAAAAACTAGCACCACCACCAACAACACCAACAACAACAACAACAACAACAACAACAACAACAACAACAACAATAACAATAACAATAACAATAACAATAACAATAACAATAACAATAACAATAACAATAACAATAACAATAACAATAACAATAACAATAACAATAACAATAAGTTAGAAGCAGATAACATTTCTAACAACACAGACAATAATGAGCATAAAATAACTCATCAAAGCAAAACACTCCCTCTTCAGACAGCAAAATTAGGAGCTGCAACCATTCAAGACAGTTATCGTCGTTTACCTAAACTCAAAGCCGATGAACCACCAAAATACCATTTTGACAATGATACCAACCCCGGTGGTGCTCCTAAAAATTCAGGTAATCACACCCCAAACGGTTAACCACACCACAAAAATAATCTATAACTATTTCTACAAAAAACTAATATGGCTTATATAAGCCATATTAGTTTAAATTGTTGTTCTTTCTATTTAAGTAACACCCAAATTTCGGTTAACAACTCTGTTTCAGCTACTTCATGATCAAAATTTTGATAACAAAATATACATGGAAAATCTGCTAATTCCTCTGAAGAAGTGGGTAACCAATCTCTGTAAAGATTATAGACTGTTTGATCTATAGTCTCTCGTGATCCATGATGTAAAGTCACAGCATAACGACCTTGAGGTAATTGCTTTTCAACGACGTCACCCTCAAGTTTCAAACTTTCTGGTATCGTAATCCCAAGATCAAACCTAAATTCTTCAGGCTTAGTCATTTTTGGGTCATCATAACCAAAGCCAAAGGCCTCACCCGCTTTTGGCTTTAAATCCAAATGCTGTGATTTAGTCCAACTGATCAACCTATCTACGCTATCAGCAACAAGAGCAGGATCACCTCTATGCTCAATAACAGCTAAACGTCTAGCTTTTTTTTCTTTAATTTCTATCTTCATTTTTATCTCTCCAACGTTAGGCAATGCATAGGGTGTTTTCTCCCACATTGAGAAGTTTTTTAACTGACGAAATCTTTTTGGATTTTCACCAGATACTTGTTTAAATGCTCTGCTAAAAGCCTCATGGGATTCAAATCCTGCATCAATTGCTATTTCTATAATTGGCTTATCATTTTGCACGATTAATTGATGGGCCGCTCTTTTAAGACGTAACCATCGAATATATTGCTGTAGCGACATACCAATAGTTGCAGTAAATATCCGATGAAAATGATACTTTGAAAAACAAGCAATGCGACTTAGTGTATCTAAGTCAAATTTATTATCATCAAAATTATCAGAAATATATTCGATAACTTTTTGTATTTGTTTGCTGTAATTCATTATGATCATTAACCCCATCTATCTACCAGAGATAATACTAGCTTAATCAATTATAATTCATTTGATCATTCTTGCTAAATTTGCAGTTACGGTTAAATTTTTAGAATAAAGGATATGATTACTTTAGAATCCCTAGAATAGGATGTTTTGGTATGCCTTGTGTTGCTTACTAATACTCAACACCATGACTTGCTTGATTTGTTTTTAATTTAGATTCATTTGTTCACCTTCTCTAATTTTAAGGATGATTATATCATCTCTTACTTGGTGACCAAATTTACTGTACCACTACAACATGCTTTTATTGGCAATCAAACAGGTGGAAGAGTCTTTTTATTTTTAAATACAAATGATTTCTGGCGTGATTATAATAATATGAAAAGTAAAGGTGTTGAATTTGTCAGAGACCCTTCAGAAGAAGAATATGGTACTGTTGCTGTGTTTAAAGACTTATATGGCAATTTATGGGATTTACTACAACTTAAAACTCAATAATTTTAAATATTTAACGCTAAAAAGCGAAATAAAATCAACTTTTTTGTGATGCAGAATAGGCTTTCAACGGGTGAATCACCCCCACCAAGTTTTGGATTAAAAATACCTTTTATCTATTTGAATATGATTCAGTTTTAATTATATTTCATAGCTGTAGTATTACTATAGCACTACCCATTAATGACTAGTCATATTTTATAAGTTATATTATAGAGAATATAATTATCGAATGGATTTGATGAAATGCCTTATAGTATAGATTTACGTAGACGTGTTGTAGAAGCAGTAAA
>JAKJJU010000029.1 GCA_021713295.1 Thiotrichales bacterium 19S3-11 | reverse complement strand
TTTACATCAGAAAGTGCTTTGGTTAAACTCATATACTGTGCTTACCAACAAATTAAGAAAAAATGGACTATGCCACTAACAAATTGGGCAATGACCGTTTCACAGCTCGATATTTACTTCCCTGGAAGGTTAAATTTAGAGATTTAGGGTGACACAGTTGGGTGAACAGTCTCAACTAAATAACTACATATATAAATCTACTTTCTTTATAATCAGATGTAATCATCTATATTAAAACTACTTTCAGTACTTTCCTGGGATGAAACATCATTTATAACTTGATCAGCAGCCACAAAAGGCTGCTGAGGTTCTCTTTTTATATTAGCACAAGTAGGCTCGGGTAAGACACAATCCTTTCGTAACGTTTGAATCTTCTTATAAATGGCATCCTTATTTGACTTGTTAGTTGAAGTTTTTTCATAATAAAGCTCTCTAAATGCCTTAAAAGGATTAGTATATTTATTAGCTTGCATTTCAGCTCTAATATCATTAATTATTAAACTAACCAAACCATTTGAAGCTTTGCCATTAATTTGTATATAAGTTTTCTCACACATTATTTCTAGATAGTTTAATAATCTATTTTGTGTAACTTCATCATATTCTGCAGATCCACTCCATTTATTTTTAGTGCGAATGCTCTGTGGTATGCCATTTACATCAACTACATTTCCAAATATTTCATGATTACTTTTAAATGAATCTCCACTTATACCTGTTGTTTGCTCTGAATACTTCTCGCCCAACATTTGCATCCATTTAGCAAAAACCATATCTTTACCCTCTTGAGTATCTAGATATTGTCGATATTTATTATCTTTATGTTGTAAAACCTGTTGATAAATAGAAGCAGCGTCATATGAAAACCTTAATATATTTAACTTAGCTGACTCATCTGGCCACTGAGTTAATATGTTGCTCGCAAAACTGTCATCTGGACATTCTCTATGATGTATATTTTTTACCATAGCCCAAAAACAACTAGAAAATAGCTTTTGAACTTGATAAGCCTCATCTAACGATTGAAAATTAACTAACCCAAGAACTTTTGTGGCATTAAAATCATAATGATCATATGATCTAGGTAAGCTATTTAAATACTGTAATAAAGGCGCCTCATCTTCTACCCATAAACGAACTTGCGTTTGTAATTTTTGGTACAGACCAACATGGACCCTATCTCTTAAATCATCTAACAGGTGCTCAATATGTTCAATAATTACATCTTTATCTTGTTTTAAAAGAACTAACTCATCTTGATCAATAAGTTCAGAATGCATACCATACAAGTGCTCCCACTTATCAAATGCATTTCTGAAGTCCACAACCAATTTAGTTAATAGCCCACGCATAGCTTTATATCTATGCTCTATTTGATTCAATAGCGTTGTAATTTCATTAATAGCATTATCTAACTGCTGATTTGCAACTACCAATACATCGTGATTTTGTAAATCTAATTGTTGATCAATTAAATTCACCATTGCCATATTTCCTGCTGCTTGCGCTAATCTTCCTGACCCTTCAACTAATGTAGCCTCTAAATTACTTGGGAGAACTCTCTTTCCTTTATCTTCTTTAACTGCTCCCAATATATGACCAGCCATTTCCTGATATTGGTTAATTCTTTGCATAGATGCATTTATTTCATTTGTTATATTGACTTTATTCAAATTCCAACTTTGTAATATGCTTAACATTGTTACATCACCATTAAGCCCAAGATTTCTATACATACTATTCAATGATATTGTAATCGCTATATAATCATCTAATAATCCACGAATAAGTTGCCTTGGACTAGTCACGTTATGCACTATATCAATCCATTTATCAATTGTGTTTGTCGTTAAAACATCCGACACATCCCCTCTAGAGTTATGAGCTGATACTACACGATTTCCCTGTTTCTCATGAAAATTTTTCTCAAATTTAGCTAGTTTATCACTTATATCTTTCCAATGCTCTTTAAGGTTTATTTTTATTTGTTCTAATTGTTCAACTGTATCTGGCATGATAGTCCCCTTACTTTATGTTAGTTATTTATGAGCTAACCGATCAATATTAATAATAAAAAATAACAATTATTTGATGTTATAAAATTGATTATATTTTTAGATTTTATTAATAAATATGAAATAGTAAATTTACTATTTCATATAGATTATTTTTCAAATATCCATTCTAAAATAAATTATATTATTGAAATTCAGTACGTTAATTCCAGTTTGACTTTTAACAAACATAAATATATCATAACAACAAATAATAAATGATAATTATAATTTATGAAAAATATAAGTAACAATACTCTAGAATATGCTAATTATTTGCTTCATATGCATAATATAGGCTCAGTGAAATATAAAGAAGTAATTGCTGACTTATGTGCTCCTTTATATAAATATTTTCATATAGTAGGGTTCAAAAGTACCGCATATTCATATGATGGTAATTTTTTCTTCTATGGTAATAGACCTAAGATGACTGATGATTTTATTAAAAATCAATTATTTTTATACTATCGTGATATTCCTTGGCCCAAATTTGATACGCTAATTTTACCACTAAAAAAAATCAATGCATTCTTACCAAAGCTAAATAAAAAACTTGATACTAAAGTTCATCTTAAAAATGAAGATTATGCTTTATGCTTATGTGAAAATACTGAATATGGTAGAGAACAGTTTTGGTTTACTGGACATTCTAATAATAATATAAAAGAAGTCTTTCATAATGAACGTGGTGTTTTAAGAGAGTTTATTCATTATTTTATTAATCAAACTGCTAATCTTAGAAGTGAATTAATGAAGCTAAATTATTCACACTACGATTATGATTATAGTTCTGAAGAAAATATACCACTATCTAGAGAATGTATCGAAAATAGTGATACGCCATTTAAATTCAACTGCAATAATAATAGTAAATCTTTTTTACAAGATATTGGCGTTTTTAATACCATTACATCGACACATAATTTATCTCATAGAGAGCAAAAGATTCTACAGTTAACGTCATTAGGAAAAACGTCTAAAGATATTGCTGAAGATATGTTTATATCCAGTAAAACGGTAGAAGCATACTTAGTCAACATAAAAGAAAAACTCAACGTCAAAAATAAAGTCGAACTTGTTTCTGTATTTAGCATACTAAAGCACATCGGGTTTAGCTGGGCACAAAAATAAATTAATACAAATGACTATTGCCTGTATACATTCAATAAGTCCTATCTAAAAATCAAAATTATTCAATCAAACAATTCATGAATATGATATGCTATAAGTTAGTGTAACCCTTTGTTTAGTGTATGCATAAACTTATGAAAAAGTACCTAACTTTAATCGTTGTTGTTATCGCTATAATACTTGCATCAAGTATTTATTATTTTTACTATCGTTCAAACAACATACATACTTTGATTTCAAGCTCTCCTCCTGTAACCAATGTTGAATTAGTTGAGTTAAAAGAAATCAATTCACCTGAACTATATACAACTTATGGTTCATTAGTTGCGCCTAATTCCGTTGATTTGAAATCCCAAGTAACAGGTGTTATTCAATCAATTAATTTTTCTAATGGTCAATTAATTAAAAAAGGAGAGCTTCTATTAACGATTGATGATGCTGATGCACTTTCTAGCTTGGAAACTGCTCAAGCTCAACTTGATCAACTAACAGCTGACTATCAGCGTTATAAAACACTGTATAAAGATGCTCAAGCAGTTTCAAAAGAGCAATTGGATAAATTTAAAGCCCAATATCAAACTGCGCTTGCAAATTTTCAATCAGCGCAAGCTAACTATCAACATACCAAGGTAAAAGCACCTTTTGATGGCAAAACAGGTGTTGCTGAAGTCGCTATTGGTAGCTATGTTGAAAGTGGCACTCAACTAGTCAAAATAGTTGACAGAAAAGATCTTGAAGTTGAATATGCTTTGCCAGAAACATTCATTGGCAAAGTTAAAATTAATCAGACTGTCACCATCACAACGGATGCCTACCCAAATAGAATATTTAAAGCATCTGTCAACTACATTTCACCCGATGTAAATACTGACTCATTAACATTTAACGTAAGAGCTCAGTATAATAATATAGATGATCTACTCTCTCCAGGTATGAATGTTGATGTAACACACATCCTAAATCCAAAAACAAAAGTAATATTAGTTCCTATGAGTGCGCTTTCGTTAATCAATAAAGGTTACTCCGTCTTTGAAGTCATCGATGGTAAAGCAAAAGCAATTCCTATTGATGTGGGACTTATATCATCTAATGGCGACTATATTATTAAATCAGGTATCAAAGCTGGCAGCAAAATAATTAAAAATGCCAATGGAATTACAGAAGGCATGGATGTTAAGGTAACCCAATAAATGAACTTATCCAAACTATGCATTGAACGCCCTGTTCTATCAATTGTCATTTCTGCAACTATTATTCTTTTTGGTTTACTAACTTTGGTATTGCTACCTATACGTTTTGAACCAAAACAATTTAAGCCAACGCTAAGAGTAATGACAGCCTACCCCGGCGCAAGTGCTGAAGTAATTCAAAACGATATTACCCAAAAAATAGTCTCTTCACTATCTGATGTTGCTAATATTGCATATATCAACGCGTTTTCAGTCGATGGTCAAAGTTTTATCAAAATTAAATTTAATGATATTTCTAAAGCTGATTTTGTTTCTGCTCAAGCAGATATCTCTCGTTCTATTTCCTCTGTCAATTTGCCGGAGAATGCTCAAACACCTCAACTACAGCAATCAGGTGGTGGTAATACCATTATTTTATTGGGCATTACTGATCCGCATAAAACAACAGCACAAACTGCATCCTATGTAGAAAGCGCAATTACTCAGGATATAAATCAAGTTCCAGGTGTTAGTGGTATTAACTTGACTGCACAAACTTTGGCTGTTCGTATTAGCCTAAATCCAAATAAAATGGCCCAATATAAACTCTCGCCAATTGATATTACAAGTTTGTTAAATAAATTAAATAGTAGTACTGCAGCAGGTAAACTTATTACACAAGGTGGCAATATTACCATTAATTTATCTAGCTCATTTAAAACTATTAATGACTTTAAAAAAGTTATTGTCGCGAAAAGAAATCATCGACTAATCTACCTAAAAGATGTAGCTGATATAGGTTTTGGCTCAGCAACTATTCCAGATGATACCTCGGCATCAATTGATGGTAAACCTGGCGTTATACTGGAAGTAGAAGCAGCAGATGATGCAAATCCCATGGATGTAGCAAATCTAGTACTTGAAAAGGTACAACAAATTAACACGTCACTACCACATGACATGAATATCTCTGTTCTGATGAATTTAGCTAAGCCTCTAAAACAGTCCATTGTTGAAGTAGTAGAAACGATATTAATTGCAATCATTTTAGTTGCATTAGTTTCTCTGCTATTTCTGGGACAATTAAGGGCCACTATTATTCCACTGGTAACCATTCCAGTTTGCTTAATTGGTTCATTTATCTTTCTCTATATTAAAGGTTACTCAATTGATATGATGACCTTATTAGCTCTAGTATTAGCAGTTGGTTTGGTAGTAGATGATGCAATAGTTGTACTTGAAAATGTAATAAGACATATTGAAAAAGGTTTAACAGAATATAAGGCAGCACTAGTTGGTAGCAAAGAAATTTATTTTGCCATTATTGGCATTACAATTACGTTAATTGCTGTCTATTTTCCAATTGCATTTATGAGTGGTCCATCTGCTATTTATTTTCAAGAATTTGCTTTTACATTGGCAATTAGTATCTTAATTTCAGGATTTGTTGCCTTAACTTTAACACCCGCTATGTGCGCATATTTACTAAGATCAAAGAGTCAAAATAAATATCAACAAGGCTTAGAAGCTTTTCTCAAACGACTAACCAGATTGTATCATAAGCTGTTACAACGTCTATTTAAACGAAAATGGCTATGGACGGTAATTATGCTTATTATTATTATTTTCAGTGGTTTTTTCTGTCATAAGCTTCCTTCTAATTTATTTCCTAATGATACCATTGGTATTATTCAGTCGTATATTAAAGGCCCATCATCTACTTCTGTTGAAACTCTACAAAAAAAAGGTGACCAAATTGCTAATGATATGACAAAAACGGGTTATGCTAGTCATTATGGTAGTATTACCATTAGCCAAAGCGGAAATTTATTTAATATTAACTTTATCATCTTAAAAGCTAAATACTTTGATAAAGCACCACTACTAGTCAATAAAATTAGTCAAGATATTCAAAAAGATAGTCGGTTTCGCGGTGGCGCTATGGCCGTCCCATTACATCAGAGCCATTCAGACCCTGGTAGTGGTGATATACAATTTTATCTAACTGGAGTTATGAGCCTAGAAAAACTTGAAGATGCATCTCTAAAGGTAGTCGATGCCATTGAAAAAATTAATGCCGTTCAATCAGCTGATCGAAATGATAGTAACTTATCTCCTGAATATGAAATATCAATTAATGATCAAAAAACATCGCTATTAGATGTTGATTTAACACAATTACAACAAGCATTGTCCATCTACTTTGGCAGTTATCAACTTGATAATGACTACCGACAAAATGGCATTGACTATCCAGTTGTTATTCAATTAAATAAGAAAAACTTATCAACCTTTGATGCCTTAAACAAAATTCACATTGAATCAACGAATGGTACTTGGGTTAGTGTTGCTCGCCTACTTGATATTAAGCCAATAGCAAAATCATCTGTTATTGGTACTTATAATAATCAAAATGCCATTGAAATTGACGTCACACTAAAACCTGGTGCATCGATGGGACCTGTTATCAATGCAATTGAATCTGTCATTCCAAACGTTGCGCCTGGAACTGGCATTCACTTTAGTGGTGCTGCAAAAGATATGAAAGAAGGCAATCAACGCATGCTAATGGTATTTATTGTCGGTATTATCTTTATATATCTTGTACTGGCTGCACTATTTGAAAGCTTTATTGATCCTTTTGTCATCATGTTAACCGTACCTTTAAGTGTTATTGGTAGCCTTATTGGTTTAAAATTAATTGGAGGCAGTATTAATATCTACACTGGAATTGGTCTTGTTACTTTAGTTGGCTTAATTACTAAACATGGTGTTTTAATTGTTCAGTTTGCAAATAAACGATTATCTGAAGGATACTCCTTAATTGAATCCGCTATCGCTGGCGCATCAACTCGCCTTAGACCAATTTTAATGACATCTGCAACAATGATTTTAGGTGCACTGCCACTGGTACTGGCAAGTGGTATTGGCGAGCTAGCTAGACGAGAAATTGGTATGGTAATTGTATCTGGTCTATTAATTGGTAGTATTTTCTCATTAATTATTGTGCCACTTGCTTATAGCATTTTAGGTAAATTTAAACACAACTCTAAATATTAATTATTTTTATGAAAAAATTAGATAACTGCTTCTGGGAATTGCCGTATATTTTTTGATTTCTTTATTATATTTAAGATAAATCATATTAGATTTACAGATTTTACCAACGCAGGTTATCACTTTAAAACATTTTAAATTTGGCTTAATTTCAGATGAAGGTAAGACACTAATATAATGACCATTCGTACACTTTACTAAATCAGGATCTGTCACAGAGAATTCTTTCTTAAATGATTGACAATCCTTGCTTGTATAGATGGTATTAGTCACTGTTTTTGAGGGTAGGCGAATATCATATTCTGTTACATGAATAATATCGTCATCTTCTGCGAGCGCCTTATAAGCTAGCTGACATGGATCTTTGGCAATTAAAGTGCCATAGCACAGAAAAAACAAACCAGCTAAAATAATTAGATGATTTAAAAACTTAGTGTTAACCATATAATTCCTCAGTATTTAATTAATAGTATAAAACTTGAAAAATACAACCGATAAGCTAATAAGCTACAAAGTCAAATACAGCTATACAGCATAAGCACTGATTGCTCTTTGAAAACAAGCAACTGATTTATGATACATATTTAACCTATGATAAATTTCGGCTAGTAGCCCTGTAACTTCAGCTGTCTCTGGAATACTTTCAAGATACTGTTTTGCTGCTTCATAATCCTCTGCCTCTATAGCTAATCTAGCAAAGATCAAGACAACCTCAGGCATTGATAATAACTCAGTTTCTTTTAATTGTTCTTTTAAAAAATTCAGTCGTTCTTGTACTGGGATTGGCTTTAATTTTGCCCACAGCTTAACATAATCAACTGAATAGGCCTTTTTGAATAACTTTTTAAGCATGTGTTTTGCTTGATCATACTCTCCTATATAAATCAAAGTTTCTATATAAGCTAATAAAACTTTATTGTCTTTTTTATACTTAGTAGGCACAACGCTCCAAAACTCACTTAAGTTAACTTCATTTGCATGATGAAGCTCTTTTAGAGCACCAATTATTGCTTTAAGGTAATACTGATCATTTTCATTATCAGTGAACAGTCGATGATGATCTGCTTCTTCTAATAATGGTAAAACTTCAACTGGATACCCCATTTGAAGATTAAAGTCAATCAATGCTCGATAGATTAATCTTGATTTTGGAAACTCTAACTTTGCCTCTGTTAATATACGATGTGCTTGATTAATACTATTTTCATCTTCTAAGCTTAATAACTTTTTCGCCTTTAGCCATTGGATAAAATCAGCATTAACTTTTTTCTTTTTCATCGCTTCAATTAATTCATCTAATGCTTGATAATTTTTTGTTTGTAATAACGCATTAGCTTCCACTAATAAACCTACATCCGTTAAATCCAAATAACCTAATGCTTGATAGTGTTTAATCGTCTTGGCGTCCTTTGTTTTTTGATAAATTAAATCATAATCACCACTTAAGTCATTCAGCATATTTTCTTTAAATAACTTCAAAGCTTTTTTACGCTTTCTACGTCTAATCAGAGATGAAAAGAAAAATGGGACATGCACCGTTCCTTTAAAAACTTTAATAATAAAAATACAAACAAATACTAAAACAATAATACTAAATACTGCAAACCATAATGGTGATTCAATCATATAACCAGATACGGTAATAACCATCACCCCCTGATCTTCTACCAATAGAATACCAATAATACCAGCAACTACTACGATTACTAAAAAACTAATAAAACGGCTCATAATGACGCTCCTGTATCATTCGTTTTATTACCACCTTTTGTTGTTGAAGCAATAATCTGTGCTTCAAGGTTAGAAACAGCATAAATTGCCTGATTCATTGCCTGCATATAATTCTGAGATTGACCAAATTGAATACGCTTTGCAATTTCAAGCCACTTCTTTTGTACTTGATCTGTTTGATAATAAGTACTCACTTCATCAATTGCCTGGTTGATGCTTTGTTTAAATGCTATTGAATCACGTCTTTGTAATGCCCACTTAGCTTGCTCAAGTGTTAATTTGAGTGTAATCGCTATATTTTCTCTTGTATTTGAATTAAGTAATGCTTTGCTAGTTTGATCTAATTTATGTATTTTTACCAAATTAGCCATCTTATCTATGCTATTTTGAAATGATTCATACCAACTTTCTTTAGTTGCAGAAGTATTCGTTGCTGAGGTTAACTCTTTTTGTTTTGCATATCCAGGTGCTTTAAGTTTCAACTGATTCAGCATAGGAATTAGTTGATTGATGTTTTGCATATTGCCATCATATTGCGTAAATAGCGTCGCATTTTCCACAGCATACTGAGCCTTTCTAACCATAGCTAATGCTGGCTTTGCTCTCTCATCTGCATTAATTAAGGCCGACTCTGCTGCTTTAATAAGGCTAATTGCCTGATCACCACCTGCGTATAGTTTTAAGTAATTATCTGCCATATTTAAATAAATGCCAGCAGCATTAACTTGAATTAAAATCATTTGTTGATATAGGTCACTCTGTGGTAGCAAGTAATCTGATTTTATTGCTTTAACTTGTTGATCTAAGGCGTAAGTTTTCTTCATTAATGAGGCAATATTATCTTTATCTGCTTGAGACAGCTTATTTGTTTGACTCTGAGTGCTTACTAGTTGATCTAATGTACCAATAGCCTTAGTTGTCTGTAATTTTAATTGACTATACTCTGTCGTATTTTGCGCAATACTCGTACTAAATAATTTGGCTTGTTGATGCTGCGTATATAAACTATAAGCTGCAATAGCACAACCTGCAATTCCAACCACAAAGGCTAAGGAAACAACAACTGAAGAACGCTTTTTCTTCTCTTGAGTTTTATTATCATTGAAATCAGGAGGCGTTTTATTTTCTTTAGGCTGATCAGATTGCTTATTTTCAGTTTTAGTATTTGGTGTTACTTGCTTTGCTACTGAAGATTTCAAATCTTTCTTTTGAATGGCAACCGTTGTTTTATTTACTTTTACATCTTGATCTTTTTTGTCACCTGATGATGACTCTTTTACCTTTTCAGACGATAAATTGCTCTGTTTAGCAGTTGCTTTTTTTTCTGTATTTTCCTTTTTAGAATCTGTTTGTTCATTCACCTGCTATACTCCTTTAAACCGAAGGTTTACTATTTAAAACTATTGTATCTAAAATTGCTTTATTATCTAATGATTCAAGTAGCAACAATTTGTCATAGCTCATTTTTTTTGCCCATTGAAGCATTTGATTGCTAGTTACTGTAATTAAAGCATGTTTTAACCATAAGGCGCTAGTGTAATAATAATGCAAAAACTTAAATGCTTCAAAACTAGTTAATATAACTATTTGTGGGAAATTTTGATCAAATACTTGATTCAAATCTTTATTTTTAATTTCATCTGTTAATTGCCGCTCATAACAAATAACCTCTTGAAAATCAATTTTTTGTTTTGTAAACGTTTCAGCTAATAACTCAGAGCCAGTCTCTGCTCTAAAAATATAATAAAATGGCGATAGCATATTCTTTTTAGCTATTAAGTTAATTAATGCCTGTGCACCATGACTATCATTGGGATAAAAAACATCCAATTTAGGGAAATGTTTTTTTAAACAATCAGCCGTTCCCCTACCTACTGCAAATAACTTTGGCGTATAACTTAGTTCCATATCATTGATAGCAACTTGACTTACAAAGCTTTCAACTGCCATTGGACTAATAAAAATCCAATCACTTTCTCTACTGCTAAGCTCTTCTAACACAATAGCATCAATAGCTACTGATACCATTTTTTGAATTGGGAATGTTAATACGCGATAGCCTTGCTGTTGTAACATTTCAGTCAAATATTCACCACGCTTGCCTGGTCGAGTATTAACGATATCAATTACCTTATGATTTTCTAGCATAATCTTTAGCAAAGTTTTTTATTGCCTTTAACATAGCATATAGCCCATTACTTCTTGTTGGGCTTAAATGCCGTGATAAACCAATTGCTTCAATAAAATAGGGTTCTGTATTTAAAATTACTTCTGGCGTTTGCGCATTATAAACATCGAGTAATAAATATATCAGACCAGATACAATTGCTGCATCACTTGTACCTTTAAAATACAGTATGCCCTCTTGATAATGTGCATCAAACCACACCAACGATTGACAACCTTTAATTAAATGTTGCTGATCTTTTTTTGAGGGTGGAAATGCTTCTAAAGATTTCCCCAAACTGATTAAATAAGCATATTTATCAGCCCAATCATCAAAATACTCAAAATTTTCAATGATTTCTTTTTGTTTTTGATCGATACTAATTTCCATTTTTTTATAGTTATTCCTATCAGAATTACTTAGGTTAGGGAAATTATAACATATTCAATAATACATGACAGAGCTGCTTTTATATCAAAAACTAAAATTTCAAATTAATAACAATCACTTTGCAAGGCTATAAACATCTTTTTGCTTTTCTGACTTGTTATCGCTATAACTAAAACTTACATAATGAGGTGCGGGAATATGATCCTTCTTAGATTTATATTTATCAAAAAACTCATTGAAATCATATATATTTATATTGCCATAAACATTTACCATCTGATCTATCTGAAACAGCAAATCAAAATAGTCTTCATTCAAATCACAGTATTCTACAACGTTATGCTTTATTTTATATGAGAGTCTATCTAACTTGGCTTCATTACTAGTTAAACCGACATCATTAAAATAACAAAGAAATTTTACTTTAGTTAATATAACTGCATAAGCTGGCGTTAATACATGATCAAACTCCGCTGCCTCTAAAATTGATTTCATAACTTTATCAAATAAATGAGGCTTACATAAACTCAACTCATATAAACACTTCATAACTTCAAAATCAATATTATCAAATGCTTTAACTTGTACAGGGTATCTAAGTTTACATAACTTTATAAATCCATTAATTTCTCTATCTTCTGAAGAAAACTCCTCTGTTTCTAAGCTTGAAATGAGACTAACAGAGATTTTTGATGTATGACTTTGATTGCTTCCCTGGAATTTAATAACGCTTGGAATATCCGAAGAAGCACATGATCTAGGTGTACTTTCTTCACTCATTGCCCCCATGCTGCTACCTATGGTAGAAGTCTCAGATGAAAATCTACATACAGACATGTTACTTGAAGAACTTAATGATGAAAAAAATGGGCTTTTAGGCGTCGATAATGTTTGCTCATCAGCACTATCAAACGAAACGGTTGAACAAACTTTATAGCTGCTGAGACGATTAATAGATAGCTTTCTAATTAATGGCGGTTTATTTCTTTTTTTAGCATTTAGACTACCTTCAGCATTAGCACGAGCCGACTCACTATGAGAAGAACTTTCAGATATAACTTCAGCCACTTTCTCAGTTTCTGTTACATCTAATTTACTTAAAAACATTTCCCATAAACTTAATTTTAATTTATCTCTGAGATCAAAGCCAATCAACCTTCTAAAGTGATTTGACATATCATTATATTTGATTAACTTAACAAAATTTTGATCTTCTAATAATTTTATAAATATTTTTTCTAATGCTTGATAATTAGCTTCAATCTCTCCAAGCAACAAACGTATTTCTGTAATCTGAAGTCTATATTCTTGAGTCATCTTTTCTAAATAAACTTCTTCAAGCTTCGACTCTTTTTTCTTCTCTACTTTACTATCTGTAAGGTCCTTAGCAACTTTGAATTTTGTCTTATCTTTCTGAATCACTTTAGAATCTTTTGATTTCATAGCCTGTGCTAAGAGGAGGTTTTTGGTCTCATTATAGTTTTGATAAATGACATCATCAGCATTAACACCAAAATCATCAGCATTGTACTTGACAAACAGTGACTCTATATCTGACTTATCTTTTTCATCAATTCCAAAATAATTTCCCATTCTAGATTGCATAAAAAACAAATTTCCATATATCGTGGATTCTGTACCTACAGCATGTTCTAAGTTATAAAAATAAGTAGAAAATGGTATCAGATACTTCTGTTGATTAATTAATCTACCACTTGTATATCTATAGCTATCATTCATCATATTTATTTTAGTTTGGGTATCTTTTGGTAAATATCTATAACCAGGTTTTCCTTTATCAAATAGCTTACCAATATGACTACTATTTAATGCTGCAACAATCGCATTTTCCAAGTAAAGGTTATGACATACAGACCCTGCATATGCTGCAACTTCAACCCAAAAAGCATATATTTGAGCAGCAGCTTCAATCGTATAGCTTTCTTTAGTATTATCCGTAGCCCTAACATCAATAATATCAAAAGACACAATTGCTGAAATTTGATCAAAGTTATAACTTAATTGCTTTTTTAATTGAGGCAGTTTTTTTTCATCATATATATCTACAAGATTAATATCTGCGAAATCTGTACAAATCTTAAGACTCATAAGTTGAGCACATGCTATGATATGTTGAGAATACTCTTTAGATGTTACTTTAGATGTAATTAAACGCTTTAAAAAGTTATAATGTTTCAGCATAATAAATAACTCAAATAAACCACATGAAACACTAGAATATAACTTTTATTTCATAATGTACATTTATTGCAAAATAATCCACACATTACTTGATATATATCAAATACAATAATTAACTTATCTAAAATAGCATCTATCTGCAGCTATCAAATCTTGCATCGTAGCATCTATTGTTACATTATAATGCTCACGTTGAATTAGCGCTTTTAACTGCTTTGTTGGAGCAACGTTTTGCTTGAGTATTGGTTCTATAATTTGTTCAAATTTTGCTGGATGCGCTGTTGCTATCATGATATAGGGTTTATCTTTATCTAAATGCTCTCTTGCATAAAAAGCAGTGGCGGTATGAGGACATATAATTTCATGATAATGACGATACACCTTCTTGATGGTTTGTGAGATTTCATCATCGTTGGCTTTAACAACAAAAATTTCATCAATAAATGCTTCATAATTTGGATATAAATACTGCAAACGCTCAAAATTACTTGGTTTACCAACATCCATTGCATTTGCTAATGTTTCTATACTTTCTTTAGGAGTATACTTTCCTGTTGTTACATATTCACCAACAATATTATTAGCATTCTGAGCCAAAATAATATGCTCAATTGGAAATCCCATTTTTTTAGCCCAAAATGCTGCTGAAATATTGCCAACATTACCTGAGGGTACAATAAAGTTTGCAAAATTTCCTGTAGCATGATGGTACTGCCAGCTGGTATAAGCATAGTACGTTGATTGAGGCAATAGCCTACCAATATTTATGCTATTTGCTGTATTTAATACCGTACGCTTTTGCCAATACTCATCATTAAACGCAGCTTTTACCAGTCGCTGACAATCATCAAATCTGCCGTTAACAGCAATAGCTAATATATTATCTCCCCAACATGTTATTTGCTTCTGTTGCCTAAGAGAAATTTTGCCCTTGGGATACAGAACAATAACTCGAATATTTGGCTTATTATGAAAAGCCGCTGCAACGGCTGAACCTGTATCACCTGATGTTGCAACTAAAATAGTAAATAGTTTATGTGATTTAATTCGACTTAAACAACTGGCTAAAAAACGCGCACCAAAATCTTTAAATGATAATGTCGGACCGTGAAATAACTCTAGAATATAGTTATTTTTATCTAAGCACCTTAAAGGCAAATCGAAATTAAATGCTTCATCAGATATATCGTTTAACTGGGGTAATAACTCATCACCTTTAAAATATGGTGCTAATACATTAACTGCAAATTGAGGGTATGTCATTTTTTTATCAAGCGTTTTCCATTGAATTTGCGGAAAATACTCTGGCACAAATAGACCATCATCTGGCGCTAAACCTATCTGCATAGCTTCAGATATGCCTACAGAAGTTTCATTACTACGGGTACTATGAAATCTCATCAGTTCAACTCCCTTTTGTTATTTTCAGAATCTTTGCACCAGCCTCATCTAATGAGCTAACCCAACTATGACTTGATACAGATAAGCATTCAAATGTATATTGCATAACTTTAGCAATCATAGAAGCATCGTCTTCAGTTTGTGCTAAAGCAAACATTGACGGGCCCGAACCAGATATACCACAGGCTAATGCGCCACTTTCTAAAGCAGCATTTTTTACCGTTTCATAGCCTTTGATTAAATGCTTTCTTCTGGGTTCAATTAAAACATCATTTAAATGCTGGCTTAAAAGTGTTAGATCATTTCTATAAAGTGCAGCAATACTAGCTGCTAATGCTGCTGTTTGGGAGGTTATTTCTTTTAATGGATAGGGTTGATTTAAAATCGCTCTTGCTCGTTTTGTCTCTATCGACATTTTAGGATTAATGATCGCAGCATATAAACCACAAGTCGGCAATTGAATAAGTTCAACAGGTTTTGAGTTTTGTAATAACACCAAACCACCAAACATTGATGGTGCCACATTATCTGCATGATAAGCCCCGCCTGAGACTTCGCTTTCACCATAAACAGCATAGTTGACTAATTGTTCAAGTGATAATGGAATTTCAAAGAACTCATTAAAAGCCATAAGCGCTGCAACAGAAGATGCGGCAGAGCCCCCCATACCAGAGCCAAGTGTAATACCTTTATCTAAATAGATATCAAAGCCTACTGTTAGCCCAAGATCCTTAATTAGCTTCTTAATAACAATCGATACAACATTTTTGTCAGCATCCTTTGATAATACTGAATCATCTATTACCCCTGTAATTTGACAAATTCTAAGCTGATTATCATCACGTCTAATTAGTTGAACCGTATCACCAACATCAGCGATAGCAAAACCAATTAGATCGAATCCAACACAAAAATTAGCACTTGTTGCTGGTGCAAATGCCGTCACTGATTTTATATGCGTATTTATCTGATTACCAATCATTATTTAACAACCTGTAATATATCTGCAAATACGCCAGCCGCAGTTACAGCTGCGCCAGCTCCAGGACCTTGAACAATTAATGGATAATCATGATATCGACTTGAACGAATAATAACTAAATTATCTGTGCCTTGTACTCTAGAGAATACACTTGAGTGATCATACGATTGAATTTTAACGCTGATTCTGCCTTCTATATTGATTTCTCCAACATAGTGCAACCCTAATGCATCACCTTTTAGTTGATTAAAAAGTTGCTCCATTTGACTATCATATTTTGGCAATAATTTAAAAAACTTCTCTTTGCTACAGCCTGCTAATTCTGGAGGAGTTAAATTTTGTATTTCAAGATTATCAACATCAACTGAAAATCCAATTTCTCTAGCTAGAATAACAATTTTACGAGCAACATCCATTCCTGATAAATCTTCACGGGGATCGGGTTCAGTATAACCCAACTCATAAGCATTTATCACTGCTTTAGAAAAGCTAACACCTTGATTAAGTTCATTAAATAAATAACTTAATGTTCCAGAGAAAACACCTTTAATACATTCAACCTTATCCCCTGTATAAATCATCTCTTGAATGGGTTTGATTAATGGTAATCCAGCACAAACATTGGTTTCATAGCGAAATTGAACTTTATGTTTTATTGCTGTACTTCTTAATGCATAGTAATACTCCATTGATTGTGTATTAGCATATTTATTAGGGGTAATAACGCTAATTTTGCGTTTAAAAAAAGCAATGTACGAACTAGCAATTTCAATACTCGCTGTTGCATCAATTAAAACTCGATACTTCATTCTCAGTTCACCTAAAAAATCGGCCAAGGTATCCAAATTCATTTTCTGAGTACCTTGTGATAATTTTTTTTGCCAGTTTTCATGAATAAAATCATCTGTCGTAAAAAGCATTTTTTTTGAGTTACACAGCGCCACTAGTTTTAGTTTTATTCCAAGTTTAGCTAATTGTTTATCTGATTGCTTCACTTCCTCAATCAAAGCAGTCGCTATATTACCTGTACCAATAATAGCAATTGCAACAACCTCAATATCATCTATGTATTCCTGATGAATTAAATTTAAAGCTGCCCGTTCTCGACTTTCTTTAATAGTTAGCGTTATACTCCTCTGTGAAGAACCTTGTGCAATTGCATGAATATTAATCCCTGCTTTAGATAATGGGTTAATCATTTTAGCTACCGCCCCTGGAACATCTTTCATACCATCACCAACTGCAGTAACCAAACTATAATGCTTATCATTATGAATATGTTCAATAACGCCACGATCAATCTCAATTTCAAATGCTTTTTCTAATAGGCGAACAGCTTGATCACCTTCTGAAATATCAACAGCAAAACAAATTGAATACTCGGATGATGCCTGAGAAATCATCATCACGGATATATTACCTTCATGTAATATACTGAATATTTTAGCAGCAATTCCAGAAACACCAATTAAACCGGCCCCTTGGACCCTAATTAAAGAAACCTGATCAACCCCAGTTAATCCCTTTATTAATGCATGATTTTCTGGTGAAATTTTATTCGATATTTCAGTACCAGAGCCATTGGGTCGTTGACTGCTTTTAATAAAAATAGGGATATTTTCGTCCATCATTGGACCTATTGTTAATGGATGAACCACTGAAGCACCAAAATAAGCTAACTCTAAAGCTTCTTTATAAGATAGATGTCTAATTAATTTTGCTGTTGGCACAATTGCTGGATTAGCGCTATAAACACCAGCTACATCTGTCCAAATAATTAACCGCTCAACATGAAATAGCTTTGCAAAAATACTTGCTGAATAATCACTACAATTCATTCCCAAGACAGTTCTTTGATTTTCTAAATTCGATGCAATAAACCCTGTAATAACATAAATACCATCATACTTTGGATCAATAACACGATTAAATGAATCATTACTTTTTTGCCAATCAATTAAAACCGGTTTTCTTGAGTCATCAACACGAAGAATATCATCAGCACTAATGTATTTCGCTTGTATTTTTTCTTCGATTAAAACGCTAGTTAAGATTTGAGCAGACCAAATTTCACCAAAGCCTAAAATATAGTTTTTAATTTTTTCACTATAAAGTTTTGTTAAATGTATTGTTGTTAACAAATAGGTTATATTTTCGATATCGTTCTCTAATACTTTTGTTAGCTTTTTTTTAGCTCGTGGTGCAATTTTTTCAATGATGTCTAAATGCTGTTTTTTTATATTATTCAACAACTTGACATAAGTTTTACTACCTATTGCCACCTCAATACAATGAGTTAAGTTCTGTGTTGTTTTACCTATTGCAGAAACAACGATAGCTTCATTTTTTCCATCTATTAAATTTACTACATTTTTTATTTTTCCTTCATTTTTAAGTGAACTGCCACCAAATTTATGTACAATACGCATACTATTCCATTAATTTTTCATCGACTAAAGATAATATTTATTATACAAAGAAGTTGATTAGTTTATTATAAAAATATTCATCAATGACTAATGAGTTTATTTATGAAAAAACTAGGAATTATTGGTTGGCGCGGTATGGTTGGTTCTGTATTAATTAATCGTATGCTTGAAAATAACGATTTCTTGAACCTTGATACAACTTTTTTTAGTACCTCAGCCTATGGCAATTCACCCCCTAATATTGGTATAAAGTTACCTCTATTAGCAAATGCTTTTGATATTGATACGCTCAAGCAAATGGATATCCTAATCTCTACTCAAGGCGGCAGCTATACAGAACAAATTTATACTTCACTTAGAAATTCAGGTTGGCATGGCTATTGGATTGATGCTGCATCAACTTTAAGGATGAAAAATGATGCTTGTCTAATTCTTGATCCAGTTAACCGCAAGCAAATTGATAATGCTTTAGATGATGGAATTAAAAATTTTATTGGTAGTAACTGTACCGTAAGTTTAATGATGCTAGCCATCCACGGCTTATTAGAATCTGACTTAGTTGAGTCAATTACTGCCATGACGTACCAAGCAATCTCTGGTGCAGGCGCCAAAGCACTTAAAGAGCTTATTAAACAATACCAATATTTATTACAGGATATTAACTTAAATGATGATGCACTTATACTTGAGAAAAAACTCCGGCACAAAATTGATCACACTGACTTTCCAAAAGAAGTATTGCCCAATACGCTAGCATTCAACTTATTACCTTGGATCGATATTAAAATGGGTAATGGACAGTCAAAAGAAGAGTATAAAGCTTATGCTGAAATGAATAAAATTCTTAATAGCCAAATTCCTATCGATGGTATTTGTACGCGCGTATCTTCCCTTCGGTCACATAGCCAAGCGTTATCTATAAAGTTAAAAGATAATTTAACAACTAATGAAATAAAATCATACGTTGAAAATGCAAACTCTTGGGTAAAATTTATTGATAATGACCCTCAACAAACGTTAAAACAATTAACACCGATAACAACTTCTGGCACACTAGATATTGCCGTTGGTAGACTTAGAAAATCAAACCTTAACGAAAAACTTATTCACTTATTTACTGTGGGTGACCAGCTGCTATGGGGTGCAGCAGAACCGCTACGGCGAATGTTAAATATTCTTTTAAACAGAATTTAATGTGAGGTACTTATTTTAGTTGATATCGATCGTTGTAATAAAAAGACAAATGGAATTGAAACAATCAAGAAAATCATCCCTAAATAACAGCTGTTTATAAAACCTATCATCGTACTTTGTTGTGTAATCGTTTGAGCTGCGACTGTAATTTCCAGTGGGTCTGTTGCATGCCAGTTGAATGACTGCAACCACGTATGATAGTTTGGATTATCATCACGAATATGGCCAATCATCGTATTCCAACCTGCTTGTGAGGTTTGTGTTAATACCGTAGTCATAACTGAAACACCAATTGAAGTCCCTAAGTTTCTTGCAAAACTAAATATTCCGCTACCTTCAGCAATCATATGATCAGGTAACCGTTGTAATGCTAATGTTGATAATGGTACAAAAAATAACCCCATGCCAAACCCTTGAACAACTCCAGGCATCATCAAACTGTAAAAGTCAGCATTAATCGGTAATAGTGCAAAATCATATGAACCCCACGCAGATAATACTATTCCTATACCTAATAAAATACGCATATCCACTTTCTTCGATAATGGCACACAAAGGATCATCGATATGGCAGAAGCAATACCTCTTGGTGCCATTACAAGCCCAGCTAACTCTGGCGTATAACCCATAATTGATTCCATAACCACCGCTTGTAGGGTTAAAATACCAAATAATGCACCCGTATATAAAACCAATAAAAGATTACAAATAGCAAAATTACGGTCTTTAAACGCATTTAAGTTAAGAATATTTTTTGAATTTGTAATACCTCGATAAATAAAGACACACCAACCTAATATCCAAGTGACCATTAGCACAAAAATAAAGTTTGAGCTTAGCCAATCATCCGTATTTCCCCGATCAAGAAAAATTTGTAATGCACCAACTGCAACAACCAGTATCATAAGACCAATCCAATCAACTTTTGCACGCTTAGTTTCTGTTTCTGAAATAAATGTCAGTGTCATAACTAATGCAATCAAACACACTGGCACATTAATATAGAAAATCCATCGCCAATTCATATAATCTGCGATATAACCTCCTATCGTTGGCCCTAATACAGGAGCGGCCATAATCCCTACTCCCCAAATAGCCATAGCCTTAGGTTGCTCTTCTAAGCTGAAAGTATCTCTTAAAATATATTGAGACAAAGGCACTAAAGATGCACCAAATACACCCTGTAAAAGTCTAAATATGACCATTTCTGTTAATGAAGTTGAAAAACCACATAACATCGATGCAATCATAAAACCCGTAATATTTAATATAAGCAATTTTTTACGACCTAAAATATTGACTAAAAATCCAGTCAAAGGCATAAAAATTGCAGCTGCAACAATATAGGAGGTTATAACCCAAGTAATCTCTTCAGTACTTGCCCCTAATGCCCCAGCCATATCATGTAAAACAACATTAACAATGGTGGTATCAATAATTTCAATCATAGCAGCAAGCATGACTGTTATGGTAATAAACCATTTATCAAAACTTTTTAGTGAATTCACATAAATTCCGTTTTTATAGCTATCATTTTCATTAAGTTAACTAATTTTTATTATTTAAAATATGTATTAGCAACTGATTACAACCTTCCTCTATTAATTGATAAATCTTATCAAAACTCCCAACAAAATAAGGATCCGGCACCTCATTATATGGTGAATTATTAAGATAGTCAGTTAATAAGCTGATTTTTTTCAGATCACTATCATCTAACACCATTTCATGAACTGACTGTTGATTTTGTTTATCCATAACAACAATATAATCAAACTGTTTAAAATCATCCGCAGTGAACTGACGCGAGATAATATCACTGATATCTATTCCATAAGCTATAGCAGCCTCTAGTGATCTTCTATCAGGGCCATGACCTTGATGATGGTATACTCTAGAGTGAGTGCCAGCAGAGTCAATATTAAACTGGTTTTCTAATCCTTTTTTGCTAACCAATGCTCTAAAAACCCCATGCGCTGTAGGTGATCGACAAATATTACCCATACAGACAAATAAGACACTAATCGTTTTCATACTAATTCTCTATCACTAATTTCAAAACTTTATATATTGAAAATAACTACCACTTGGTTTATCTTAATCTTCTATTTAATCATAATCAATAAATTGCTACTTCTATGGATTTTAAAGATACCAAACTAATTCATTCATATAAAGACCATAGTGAAAGTACCTTTTCTATTAAAGCTGATAAGTTACCAATTTATCAAAATGCCTGCTTTTTATATAGTCATCATCTGGATGAGGGTACTTATACTTACAGCCGAAAGGCTAATCCTAATCGATCTGACCTAGAAAGAAAGTTAGCAATATTAGATGAAGCTAACTATAGTTTTGCACTGGCTAATGGCACACAAGCAATTCATAGCATCTTAAGCCTGTTATCAGCAAATAGTCATATACTGATTTCAGAACACCTCTACAGTGGCAGTCAACTACTCATTGATCGGTTAGCACAGCAATATCAAATTGAAGTTTCAAGTATTTCAAATGAACAAGCGAATGATCCAAACATAGTAGAAGAAAAACTCAAACCTAATAGCCAATTACTATTTATTGAGTCCCCAACGAACCCTACTCAAGGTATTGTTGATATTAAATCATTATCACTAATCGCACAAAAAAATAATGTTTTATTGGCTGTTGATAATTCCTTATTATCTTCCTATTTATGCCAACCTTTATCACTAGGCGCTGATATTGCTATTCAATCTGCAGCAAAACACCTAGGTGGGCATAATGATCTTATGGCTGGTGTAGTCAGTGTGAATAATAAAGCGATCTATCAAAAACTTAATCGTATTATTCAAACTTATGGTCTTGGATTAACTGCATTTGATAGTTGGCTTTTATCCCGAAGTTTGGATACCTTAGGCCTAAGAATAAGGCAACAACAGAAATCAAGCCTGTTAGTTTTAAACTATCTAAAAGCTAATAAACAAATTGATGAACTATACTATACAGATTCAAGCACTGTCATTTCTTTTAGCCTTAAACAAGCCAATTTAACTAATCAATGGCTTGAACACGCAGCAACTTTCTTCAATATAAGCCGTAACTTTGGCAGTATTCAATCAAGTATCAGCATACCAAGTTTAATGTCACATCAAGAAACATTTAATGCACTCCAATCGAATGATGACGTACTACCATTTCATGTAGATTTAATCCGTTTATCTATTGGTATTGAAGATAGCAACGATATTCTAAATGCCCTAACAAACACGTTTCATAAAACACTGCAAAAAAATAACAATCAGAGCCTTAATGTATTAGCCTAATTTAGTAACCCTAAATTTAGAATAAATCCGTTAGCTCTCTAACATGTTTTACGGGCATAATTTTCATACCTTCAATCGTTTTTGTTGGTTTATTTGAATAAGGTATTACCGCTGTTTTAAACCCATGCTTTTTCGCTTCAATAATACGATCTTGTCCATGACTAACTGGACGTATTTCACCTGATAAACCAACTTCACCAAAAATAAGCCAATTTTCAGGTATTGGTTTATTTTTGTAACTGGAAATAATAGCAACAATCAAAGCTAAGTCACTGCTTGTTTCAGTTACTTTTACACCCCCAACAACATTAACAAATACATCATAATTACCCAACATTAAACTAACATGTTTGTGTAAAACGGCAATTAATATAGAAATTCGATTATAATCTAACCCGACTGTTACTCGCCTAGGGTTGCCAAAACTATTTTCATCAACTAGCACTTGAACTTCAACCAACAACGGCCGAGAGCCTTCCCAAACCGACATAATAACACTACCAGAAATTTCTTCTTCGGTTCGACTTAAGAAAATTGCTGATGGGTTTTTAACTTGTTTCATTCCCTTATCTGTCATTGCAAATACACCGAGCTCATTAATCGCACCAAATCGATTTTTAACCGCTCGCATCACACGATACCTACCATCATTTTGACCTTCAATAAGCACCACCACATCAACAATATGCTCTAAGACTCTTGGACCTGCAACTTCACCTGTTTTAGTGACATGACCAATTAAAAAAATAGCACAATTTTTCTCTTTAGCTAAACGTGTTAAAATCGCTGTTGACTCACGTACTTGTGCAACACCGCCTGGGGCAGACTGAAGCATTTCAGTTGCCATCGTTTGAATCGAGTCGATAATCATGACATCAGGCTTATGTTCCTCAAATACATGAATAATTGATTCAATATTTGTCTCAGCCATTAATTTTACTCGATCACGCTCAAGATTCATACGATGAGCTCTTAAAGCTACTTGGTGTGGAGACTCTTCTCCTGTGATATATAAAACTTGATGTGTTTTTGAAATGGCAGATGCCATTTGTAATAAAATAGATGATTTTCCAATACCTGGATCACCACCAATTAATGTCACGGCACCTGGCACAATACCACCACCTAAAACATGATCAAATTCAGTAAAGCCTGAAGAAAAACGACTAACATGTGCTAATTCAACATCACTTAATGTTTTCACTAGACTAACGCTACCAGCATAACCCTTATGAGATAGTGATTGAGTATTTTTCTTCATTGCTAACTGTTCGATTAACGTATTCCAACTCAAACAATCAGGACATTGCCCCTGCCACTTTGAGTTTAAACTACCACAATTCTGACAAACATATTCTGTTTTAACCTTTACCATATCTATCTATTTCTCTCATACCATTGCAACAACTGATCAGCAGCTATAGGCTCACTGTAATAATAACCTTGTACATAGTCGCAGTTATAATGATGAAGCTGAGTAATTACCGCTTCACTTTCAACACCTTCTGCAACAACGCTTAATCCCATTTTATGGGCTAAATCAATAATAGAACCAACAATCATAATAGATTCTGGTTCAAGATTTAATTTGGTAATAAACGATTTATCAATTTTTATTTCATTAACTGGCAACTCTTTAAGATAAGCTATCGATGAATAACCTACACCAAAGTCATCAATTGCAATTGAAATCCCCATATGATTAATTGCTTCTAAAATCAATTTTGCTTTATGCATATTTTTAATTACATCACTTTCCGTAATTTCTAAGGCTAATAATCTGGCTGGAATATGATAATAATCTAACTTAGCATGAATTAATTTCAATAACCCCTCATCCACTAAATCTCGTGATGAAATATTTACTGCTACTTTGATTTCATAGCCCTGATCTAGCCACTTTCTAATATAAATACAGGTTTGATCTAATGCCCAGTGTGTCAACTTTTGTATATGCCCTGTTCTTTCAGCTAATGGTATAAATTCTTCAGGCTTTATCAGTCCGCGCTTTGGTCTATGCCAACGAACGAGAGCTTCAACATAGTCAACGGGTTGTCCAGTTAATGAAACTTTAGGTTGGAACCATAACTCAAACTCATCATTTTTTATGCCGCTAACTAAATCTCCCATAATTGATAACTGATCCGAACTTAGTCGATCCATGGATGGCTCATAGGATAAAACATTATCTTTATTCAGTTGTGCACGGTATAAAACATGGTCACCTCGACGAATCCAAGTTCTTGCATCAGAGTTAGCATTTTGAATTAAACTAATACCAATATAAGGTGTAATATCAATTTTAAATGACTGAATACGATAAGGGGACTCAAGCAACGTATGTATCGCAAATGCTGAGTTTTCTAACTCTAGCATCGACTGATTTTCAAATAATAATATCATTTTATCATCTGAAAATCGTGCCAAAACTTTTACATCTTCATAGGTATTTAAACGCCCAATTAATTTTAATATTAATAAATCACTTACTCGATGGCCTAATGTATGACTAATCTCATTTAATCTACCAATACCTATAAACATCATTCCTATGTTATGAATTTTCCCCAAAGATAAGCGTTTTAATTCAGCATCTAATAATACTTCAAAATATTGACGATTTGGTAGTTGAGTTTGTAAATCATGTAGTGCAGTATGTCGAATTTCAGCCTCTCTAGTTTGAATTGTCTTAACCATATAGCCAAACGTTTCAGATAATGTTTTAAACTCATCATCACGTCTTTTTGGCAGATCAACATCATAGTTTCCTTTCGCAATTTGACGAGCAACTTTAACTAATTCTTTTATCGGTTCTGACATTTTAACTCCCAAAAGCCATGCGCCGACAATAATAAATAACAAACCATAAGAAAATAACAATAATAGTTTCATCATCAATTGATTCAACATTTTGAAAATTTCACTATACGGGTACAATAATAAAATACCAACATCACGATGCACATCACCTATATCTTTAAGTAAATGTACGGGAATTGATAAATATTTTTGATTATCAATGACCTCTACCGTTACATCTTGCTGCTGATCAAGGCTAATTTCATCTTTTTTTAAAAAATCTAATATCGACTGTTTTTTCAAACTTCCTACTGAACCAACAGCTGATATAATCGCAGGGTCTAAATCTTTTAAGGGTTTATCATAGAGTAAGACACTTAAATTCACTGAAAATTTTTGATTTAACTCATTTAAACTGTCTTTAATAACTGCTGCTCCCACACCCAACCAAACCCATTGATTTGATTTTGGCTGAGGCATTGCTATAAAATAAAACTCATACAGTAAATCTCCAAGTTTCATGAAGGTAACAAGGTTTAAATCAGACGCTTGACTTTCAGTATTTAATTTATCCTCAAGTGCATGCTGTAAATCTGGTGAAATTGGATTTATTTTAATATTCTTACCTGTATCAACAATAATTTTTCCATCAGTAATCAACAATACACGTTCTGCCTTGTAGGTATGCTGCAGTTCATTTAACCTAGCATGCAGTATCTCAATATCATCATTATCTAGCATATTTTGAAAAACATGATCTGAAGCAATTAAAAGCGCTTGCGTTTTAAGTATATCATTTTGAAATACTAACCGCCTCTGAAAAACCTGACTAGCATAATGCAGCTCATCTTTTGCCTGATCAGTTAAACGTGTTTGAAATGCATGATAAACAGCGTATAGAACCCCACACTGAATAAGTATAAACAGCAAACTGAAAAATAAAATCATGCGGCTTTGAAATGATTTAAACATACTGCTTAAACTTTATCTTTAATTGTTAGTTGTTTACTTGTAAGTATAGTCCTAATTCTACTATTGACTTGATTCAAACAGCGAAATAACTTTTTTTAAGTCTGCTTCAGTATCAACGCCTGGTGGCGTTGGCATACTAGATACGGCAAAATGAATCTTTTCACCATGCCATATTACTCTTAACTGTTCCAAACGCTCCCAAGACTCTAATGGTGATGGCGCTAACTGACTATAACGCGCTAAAAATTCACATCGATAAGCATACATACCAATATGTCTATAGCAATGGACCGTTGAAGGCAATTCTTTAGGAAAATGATCTCTAGCCCATGGTATTGGTGCTCGAGAAAAATATAATGCATAACTGTTTTTATCCGTAACGACTTTCACACAATTAGGATTTAAGACCTCATCAATATGCTCAATTGGTTCACCCAAAGTTGCAATTGCCGCTTCAGGATGCGCTAATAAATTATCAGCAACTTGATGAACATTTTTTGCTGGAATTAACGGCTCATCCCCTTGAATGTTAATAATGATATCTTCTAAAGCATAATTATTTATCCTAACGGCCTCAGCCAAACGATCAGTACCAGAAGGATGTGCTTTGGATGTCATACACACATCACCGCCAAATGATCTTACTTCATCTACAATTTCTTCACTATCTGTAGCCACAAGAACTGAGTCAAGCTGACAGGCCATAGCTCGCTCATAAACCCACTGGATAATACTCTTACCATGAATTTTCAATAATGCCTTTCTTGGCAATCTTTGAGAGTCTAATCTAGCAGGTATAATAATACGTTTTTTAGCCATTTTTTTCCTTCTCAATTTCATCAAACGTTAGCGTTTGTGCTTGATCTTCAAGCATTACAGGAATACCATTTTCAATCGGATATGCTAAACGGTCATTATAACAGATTAAAAATTGTTTATTTTTACTTAAATGAACCGTGCCTTTACATACTGGACATGCGATAATATCAAGAATTTTAGAATTTACCAATTTCAAGCTCCTTGTATCTTGATCCAAAAATTTGGTTATGGCCTATCATACACACTATCAATGTCTTAAGATAGTTTTTACTCACCCACTTCAATGATAAAAATGATTTCAAACTGGCACTGTTGTGTATCAAGCACTTTATGGCCATGAACACGACACCATGCTGGAATATCTTCCAAACTTCCAGGGTCAGTACAAATAACCTTAAGCTGCTCACCTTTGGTCATTTTCTTTATATGATTTTGCGTTTTTATCACAGGCATCGGACATAAAAGTCTTCGTGCATCTAGTTCGGTTATACATGCCATTGTTGTTGAATCTCCTCTGCACTTAATGGTTTTACTTTAATTTCTTCACTTACACCACTAGGATAATTCACTCTCACAACCACCTCATCTGCATGACGGTCCTTTGAATAACGGGCTACTACTTGACTGGCTAAATAAATATCATCTTTTTCAAGTTGACCATCAATCAAAGCTAAAGGTCCTTGACAACTAATTGGCTGCAAGTTGATAAATTGCTTTTTATAACCTTGCATAAAATGATTCTCACCTTCTTCTCTACTAATAATTAATTTATAGTTTGGTTTGATGCGTAAGTGACGCCCAATTTTAAGCAACATGATATCATCAAAATCATAATCTCTACTATGACGAGATTTCCATAAATCAACTAATTTATCAGAGTACTGCTTATCCGTTAAAAAGCAACACCCACCCGCTGGTTGGGCATAATCATCAAAGTGATATTTTTCAGCTAATGCAATTTGCTCCTTACGGCTTCTTCCAGTAATTGCATGTAAATTCTCTCTATTTACCCAACCTTCACGCTCAGGTAATGTCACCGGTAAATTTTTGGCACATAATGGTCTTAACAATAAATCATCAATACCTGATCGTTTTTGTACAATCGGCATCGTATTCTTCCTCTGAGACATCGGTCGCTGTCCGATAACTTCACCTGTAATAATAAAATCAAAATTATTTTCTTCTAACCATTGCTTTGCTTTTTTAACCATAAAAATTTTGCAATCAAGGCATGGATTCATATTTTGACCATATCCATAACGTGGATTTAATAATACATCCTTATATTCTTCAATGATATCAATAATATGTAGTTTGATCCCTAACTGATCAGCCACCCACAGAGCATTATTTCTTTTTTGTTTCGTTTTACTTTTTTTCCTAATTGCGTGCGTATGTCCTTCTACACAAAATCCTGTAAAAAAATTAATACCTTCGACATGTACGCCTTCTTCCATAACGGCTTTTGCTGCCAACATAGAATCTAAACCACCAGATATTAGTGCAATCGCTCGGGGTTGTTTTTTCATAATTGAATTACCTTTTTATAATTATTATCTTGTTTTGCATTTATTGTTTTATCAAAATGGTGCTATTTTAGCCAATTTTTCAATAAAAAAAACCCTAAAATGCCAATAATTCAATGATTTTTTTCATTTGACTTGAAAATTTAAGCTTTTATGTCTTTAATCAGAATTAGAGAGGGAGGATGCTATTATGTATGAACAGTGGGAAACTGAAGCACATGACGTAGAGCTTGCAAAAGCGATTATGGAGCGTTATACAGACCCAGAGGATGACATCATAGGTATCAATGAAGTTATCATCACACAGGAAGGCACAATGACAACAACTAGAGCTTGTTGGGTAATAAAACTTGAAGAGTCATTGCAAAAACTTTATGGCGAATCAAAAGGGCTCAATATTACTAATAAATTACTTACTCAGCTGGTCATCCGAGATGATTCAACACACTAATTATCATAATTACCTGTTTATTTTATAGACAGATTCATTTATCCATGACATAATATTCAGATAAATTATTATATATAAGAGATATAAAAATGGATATAATGCAAAAAGAAAACATACTCTCTTTTCCAAAATCTCAACAAATCCACCATTATATCTCACTAAATAACAAGCAACTCGGCATTTTAAGCAGAATATATGATGATCTTACATACAATGTTGCCATCGAGGTTCTTAAGTATCGCAAATTCCGATTAAACATCCTATGGTTATCCAAATTATTAAATGAGAATCCTTTCAACATTAAAAAATGCCTAAAGACGCTAGCTAAATTATCATTAATTCAACTTGATCAAGCTCATATTAAAATTTGCTAATTTTTTCATCATTTCTACCGTAGAAATTTGGTCATTGCTCCTAAACCATGTACAATATGCTCGATAAATTTGTAAATCCATTATATTGATAAAGGTGATATCCATGTCTATAGATATTAAAACTGTACAACATGTCGCAAATCTTTCACGCTTAGAGTTTAGTGATGCTGAAGCTGAAAAATTAACCGATGAATTAAGCAACATACTTAGTCTAATTGACACAATGAATACTCAAGATACTGACCAAGTACAACCAATGGCACACCCATTTGATGTTTTTCAGCTGATGCGCGAAGATGAAGTCAGTGAAATTAACCAACGAGAAGCATTCCAAGAAATTGCACCTTCAAAAGAAGCAGGATTATATTTAGTACCTAAAGTAATTGAATAAAACGGAGTTTAATATGCATACCCTATCGGTAAAAAGTCTAAGACAAAAGCTAGATAATAAAGAAATATCTAGTGTTGAGTTAACTAGACATTTTTTAGATCGAATTAATAAGCTTAACCCAACCATAAATGCAATCATTACTGAAACGGCATCATTTGCATTACAATCTGCTGAAATAGCAGACCAACTAATTACTCAAGGAAAGCAAACACAGCTGACTGGCATCCCTATTATTCAAAAAGATATTTTCTGCACAAAGGGCATTAAGACATCAGCTGGTTCAAAAATGCTAGATTCATTTATCTCACCATATAATGCAACTATTGTTGAAAAATGTAATGCTGCTGGCGCTGTGCTATTAGGTAAAGCAAATATGGATGAGTTTGCCATGGGATCATCAAATGAAAACAGTTATTACGGTGCTGTAAAAAACCCTTGGAATCTTAATACTGCCCCTGGCGGTTCATCTGGTGGCTCTGCTGCTGCAATTGCTGCTGGATTTTCTCCTATTGCAACAGGCACAGACACAGGTGGCTCAATACGACAGCCCGCTGCACTTTGCGGTATATCCGGTTTAAAACCAACCTATGGCCGTGTTTCTCGTTATGGTATGATTGCATTTGCTTCTTCATTAGATCAAGGCGGACCTATGGCTAAGTCAGCTGAAGATTTAGCCTATTTATTAAACGTTATGGCTGGTTTTGATCAACGCGACTCAACTTCTGTTAACAAGCCAGTTGAAGATTATACTTTATCACTCGAAAAGCCCTTAAATGGCATGAAAATTGGCCTGCCAAAGGAATATTTTAGTGACCAGCTCAATAGTGAGATGCAAAAAATAATTGAAGATGCTATTGATGTATATAAAAAGCTAGGAGCGAGTATTAAGGAAGTTTCCTTAGCGCATAGTCAATTAGCACTACCTGCTTACTACATCATTGCACCTTCAGAGTGCTCATCTAATCTAGCGCGCTATGATGGTGTACGATATGGGTATCGTAGTGAAAACCCTATAGACTTAATTGATATGTATAAACGCTCACGTTCTGAGGCTTTTGGTGATGAAGTCAAACGCAGAATAATGGTTGGTACTTATGCACTTTCATCTGGATACTATGATGCATATTATGCCAAAGCACAAAAAATACGTCGTTTAATCAGCGAAGATTTTCAAAGTGCTTTTAAAGACGTTGATATCATCTTAGCACCAACAACACCAAGTACTGCTTTTAACTTAGGTGAAAAATCCAGTGACCCTGTGAGTATGTACTTATCAGATATTTATACAATTCCTGTTAATTTGGCTGGTTTACCTGCAATGTCGATCCCAGCTGGTTTTTGCAATAACCTGCCCGTTGGTATACAGTTAATTGGCAATGCATTTAAAGAGGATCAACTGTTAAATGCAGCACATCAGTTTCAATTAAATACCGACTATCATAAACAAACACCAGCATTAGAAGAGAGTTATTAAGATGGATTTAAATCAATGGGAAACTGTAATTGGACTAGAGGTTCACACACAACTATCAACTAAATCTAAATTATTTTCAGGGGCAGCTACTCGCTATGGTGCTGACCCAAACACACAAGCCTGTGCTATTGATATCGCACTTCCTGGTGTTTTACCTGTTTTAAACAAACAAGCCGTAAGCATGGCTGTGAAGTTTGGCCTTGCGATTGATGCAAAAATTGCCAAGCATTCTGTATTTGCCAGAAAAAATTACTTTTATCCAGATTTACCCAAAGGCTATCAAATTAGTCAGTATGAAAAACCCATTATTGGTGTAGGTCATTTAGATATTATCCTTGATGATGGTACGACGAAACGAATTGGCATAACCCGCGCCCATCTTGAAGAGGATGCAGGCAAGTCCTTACATGAAGACTTCCATGGCCAAAGTGGTATTGATCTAAACAGAGCCGGTGTTCCACTACTAGAAATTGTCTCTGAACCTGATCTTCGTTCAGCTAAAGAAGCAATAACTTATTTAAAAACATTACACACATTGGTACGTTATCTTGATATTTCTGATGGAAATATGCAGGAAGGCTCATTTCGCTGTGATGTAAATGTATCAGTGCGCCCAAAAGGTCAAACTGAATTTGGCACTCGTGCTGAGATTAAAAATGTTAACTCATTTCGCTTCGTCGAACGCGCAATTGGCTATGAAGTTGAACGCCAAATAGCATTAATTGAAAGTGGTGGCCATGTTATTCAAGAAACCCGCTTATACGATGCCGCTAAAAATGAAACTCGCTCAATGCGCAATAAAGAAGATGCACATGATTATCGCTATTTTCCAGACCCTGATTTATTACCTGCTGTTTTTGATCAGGCGTTCATTAATGATGTATTGGCCACCATGCCTGAATTACCAGAACAAAAGCGTCAACGCTTAATGGAAGATTATGCGCTAAGTGCTTATGATGCAAGCGTTTTGGTTTCATCACGTGCACTTTCTGATTATTTTGAAAATGTAGTTGCACAAACTTCAGATGCCAAGCTATCTGCCAACTGGGTAATGGGCGATCTAGCTGCCATGCTCAATAAAGAAAATATTACAATTCGAGAGACCAAAGTTGAAGCGACAAAACTCGCTCAACTTATTAATCGAATCATCGATAATACAATTTCTGGGCGCATTGCTAAAGAAGTATTCGAAATGATGTGGGATAGTGGCGATACAGCCGATAAAATTATTGAATCAAAAGGCTTAAAACAAATTACGGATACCTCAGCACTAGAGCATATGGTTGATGAAATTATTACCAATAGTCCACAACAGTTGGAACAATATAAAAGTGGTAAAACAAAATTATTTGGCTATTTCGTAGGCCAAGTAATGAAAGCCTCAAAAGGTAAAGCTAACCCACAGCAAATCAATAGCATTTTAAAAGACAAATTAGAAAAAGTATAAGAAGAATTAAGGTGATTAAACGTTATTTAAGACAACCAATTAATATTTCATACCATGAGAACCTCACTAAACTATCTAATCAGCTGACAGAAAAATCACCTGCTAATTTAAAACAGTATTACCGCTCAGGACGCTATGATAAAGAAATCAAATTCATTACCGACAAGGCCATGGATTACACATCTGAGATTATATCTACAAAAACTCATTACAGACTTCAATCTCATAAGCTTGCAGCAATTTTTGATATTGATGAAACCATGCTAAGTAATGCCAATATTTTAGCAGATAACAATTTTGTCAACTCCCCTGAGGTTTGGGCCTACTCTAATGGCATCTCCTCACTTCCAGCTATCACTGCCGTCAAACATTTATATGACTTTTTACTTGCTTGTGATGTTTCGATTTTTATCATCACAGCTAGAGAACTCTCTTCACTTGAAATTACTAAAACTAACTTAGCACACTGTGGCTATCACACATATGAAAAATTATTCTTAAAACCAAATACAACAGAGTTATCATTTTCTGATTATAAAGCTGCTATCCGTAAAGATATCATTGGCCAAGGCTACCAAATCATCTTAAATATCGGTGATAAATTAAGTGACTTTCAAGGTGGCTATTACGATCAAGGCTTTCTTCTACCCAATTATTTCTATTAAGCTTTTATTCAAGAATTAATAGTAACTTCATCTGAAGGGCCTCTCGGACTATATTGGCCATCAAATAAAATCTGTGGTTGTGAACTTGAAACTACAGCTAAATTAATTGGCTTTGGCTTAACAACTAAACGGCTTAGTATTTCAGGATTATCACCCCCTGCTTCACGGTAAAAGTCCAAAGCTGTTTTTGGTTCTTTATCCGTAGTCTTATAAGAAGTTATTGCACCATGATCTAACAACCAAATAATTGCCTCATCTTGTTTTTTCATACATGCATTTATTAATGCTGTAACGCCAAAATAATCATCACTTCTGTGGTTAATATCTACACCAAGAGTAAGCAAATCTGCCATTACATTTATGTTATTAAGTACTGCTGCTTCAGCGAGAGGTGTAATACCAAATAGGCGCGCTTTATTTAGATCAACTCTATCTCTATGTTCCGTTAATAATTCATCAATCAAAGCTTGTTGATTATTTTTAATTGCTAAATGTAAAACCGTCTCTCTAAGCGTACCAATTTCCTGATTTAAATCTGTCTGTAAGTATCGAATGAGTGAAAGTTGCATCTTACCGCTTTGATCTCTTAACGTCCCTTTAAGTGGTGATACTCCAAATCCACCCTTCACATTAGGATCAGCTCCTTTGGAAATAAGAGCATCAACCATTTTTTGATTTGTTTTTTCACAAGCCAATATTAATGCTGTACGATCCATATAGTCTCTTTCTTCTAACAGCTCAATTGGGGTATATTTAATTGCTAAGTCAAACAACCTCTCATCTTGACGTTCAATTGCTGTGAGTAATAGGCTTACTTTTTTATCGCCATTTCTAGATATCAGTTCATAACTTCCTGCTTTTAAAAGCAATTCAATCATTTCATATTTTGTACTTGATTGACTATATCCACAAGCTTCTGATAACGCATTATTTCCAGATGAATTTAAAGCATCTACTTCCAAAGCATCATTTGTTAATAAAGCACCTGCATAAGCTAGCTTATTATCATCCACAGCATAATGAAGTAACGATTTACCACGAAGTTTATAGTTTATATCAACTTTTGAATTTTCAGTTAATGTTTTAAACTCACCAAGAAGTTCCTTTTTATATGCATGAAATAATCTAGATGTTAGTCGCTGCCTTTCATTAACGCCACTACCTACAACAATTGCATGATGCACTTGGTCAGTTTCCAAAACTCCCTCTATCTCAACATCAAATAATTCTGTTAGTTTAGGGCCTTCATTAAAGCTATATCTCCATAATGCTTCATCACCACTATCGTATCCTCGACATGAAAATACCATTAATTTTTGATTTAAATCTAAGTCATGCATACTTGACATTAAGTCTTGTAACGTCACGTCTTTAACTTTCCTATTCCTAGCATAAACAAACCCAAGCTTTCTAGAACGCTGCACCTGATCATAAATATGCTTGATCGTTTGATCATCCGTCGTTTTCATAGAGCCAAGTGAGATATTCATAATTTGATCTGGATGATCAATTGAACCCCCAACTAATTTTGCTGAATTAGCAAACTTCGTTGACCCTCTAGTGGTACTATAACGTTCATCACGATCCGTCTTTTTATTTCTATGTTCAGTTGATACAACTCTATCTTGTGGCGCTACAACTACATCACTCGAATAAATTACTTGTCTAACATCCCTCCCTTTTCTTGACCATTGCCCAAATGAGCGCACATCGAGCATACTAGGGTCATCCATAAATGTTGTTAACAAGACACTACCTGAAGGAGCCATAAAATCCACATTCCAATCACCACCTGGTGGTGTAAAAGGGTGCTCTCCGCTAATTCCACTTGAACGAGCTCCATGAGCTTCTTCAAACCAACCATTAATTTTTTTTGTATCTAACTCTCCATCCACACAACAATGATCATAATCAAAAAAATAATAAAATTTATCAGTTGGAATAATACCTATCGTTCGACCATCACTTTCAACCTTATAAACTTTGGTCTCTTTACCCTTACTTGAGCGAAAATACTGCTCTTTTAGAGAGTAAGAGTCATCAGGCACAAATTTATTTCTGACACTACGACTGACTTGAGTGCCTCTTTTTGTTTTGTTCGGATTTAGTACCAACTTCATCGCAACCTCCAAAATAACAGAACGTATAATAATCAAACATAATTAGAATACATCAAATAGCATCATAAACCAACTTTTTTGTATATCACTATTAAAAATTCATATAGATACCCACGGGCATGCCCGTGGTACTTAAGCAGCAAAGCTGCTACATAACTTTGTCATGCAATTACAGATCGAGTTCGATCTGACCTGAATCCTCCATACCCTGATGTAACACATAGTTTCTGATTACGTCTTCATCTACGCCTACACTACTTACAAAGTAGCCAGGTGAC
>JAKJJU010000028.1 GCA_021713295.1 Thiotrichales bacterium 19S3-11 | reverse complement strand
TTAGTGAAAAACTATTTAAGCGAGGCCAGCAGTTGCAAATATTAACAAAAATAACACTTCAAATATTTGATGTTGGGATAGATAGAGCTATGAATCAATGGTTATAGGAGATATGTCGTGTACAAAGATTTTTTATCGTTAGTGTCATTAAGATTTTTATTAAGAAATGCATTAACAGATAATGCATTTAGCAGTGCTTTTTTATTGATATTATCCTCAAATAGCCCATATTTTTCTCTAAATATAAATTCGCTGATAGAAAGATTTCTTAAATAATTAAATGGATAGTGTTTGGGGGTAATCGTTAACTTATCATTAAGTAATTCATTTGCTAAATTGAAATACATCGGTAATAGCCAGCTTTTATCTTCGCTGATTGTTTCAATACCCTGATTAAGGGTATCAATAAAATGAGCTTTTAATTGACCATTAGAATTGATATGAGTTAATAATGATTGAATTGCTTGATTTGACTGCTCTTTAGTAGAAGTGTTAGTTAGTTCAACTGTTGCAGTGAGTAATTCTATTAGATTAGTACGTTTCATTAAGTTTTGTGCCATAACATTGGTTTTATCTTTTATTAACTGACTAATTGAATCTTTAAGGTTTTCATCATAATTTGTACCGTATTTTTTTAGTAATTGCTCTATTTTATGAATGGATCTAAAACTAAAGGAATCTGTAGGATCATTTATATGACCACGCCATAGTTCTATAATCGCGTCATTTGAAAATTGCATTGGTTTCATGGTTGCATTTATCCAAGAATATTCAAATATATTGAGATTTTTTTCTGTCTTAGATGAGAATGCTTGCTTAAGATGAATTGCTTGTAATTTAGCTAAAAATGTACTTGGTATAGGCCCCATTTTGTAAATATGTTTATGCTCTTTGCCTTCCATGGAAAAAATCTTATTTGGGCTATGGTGATGCTGTATATTTGGATCAAGGCAATAATAAACTGCTTTAATGTCTTGTTGATTTATTGTCATGACAGCTTCTGTGTGTGGTAGTCCAACGGATAGCCCAAATAGTGACTTTGCTTTATTACGTTTATGATTCTGATGAGTAAGGTCTACTTGTTTGGTATTTTGGGTGTGGTGATCTTTATTGGCAAAACCGGTATCTGTATCACGGTTGTGAAAATTAGTAACACGTTTGCCTAGTTCATTTTGATTGTTAAACGATATCATAAATCCATAGTCCGAAAAAGCAGGCACCCTTGGATGAACTAAAACAGCAACAGAGCGGTTCATATTTCCATCGGGTTTTAATACGTTATCTATTTCAGTGTTAGTATTGCCACTAATTCCTCTAAGTACAATTAACCCATCTTCTAATGATTGCTGTATTTCAGATTGATTTTTGTGTAATATTTCTCGGTTATTGATGTATTCGGTAATTGAAAATCCAGAATTATTTAGCAATTGATGGAGTATTTTAGTTTCATTTAACTCTTGATTAATTTGAGTTAATATATCACTACTGGCATGTTGTATTTGTTTTTTAGAATCGTGGTTACTTCTTAAAAAGCCATGTAAATTAACTAATTTAAGAGCATCACCAATCACGTCATCTAAGATGATTTGTAGGTGAGTTTTAAGCGTTTGATTAATTTTATTTGTGGCGCTTGGATCAATAAATAATTGATATAAACTTGTATATTTAGCATCAAAGTAATCCCGTGCGCGCATTATATCCATGCAGTCACCAAATTGGATACAATGAATTAGATCAGTTGTTAATGAGGATGCTTTAGCCTTTTTATCTTCAATAAACTCTATTTGATCACCACCTTGTTTAGTCACTAAACGATAATAAACATTAGTTTGAGTAGTATGTTTAGTGTTAAAAAAATCCTTATTTGCAACAGCTTCAGCTGTGGCTTTTGCTAAATCTTTACCAAAGCCTGTTTGTATTAAGTAATGGTAGGTATTAATCGCACTATCTCTATCCCAGAGGTCAATACCATCTTCACCTTTAGGTCTTCCGGAGTCATGCAGTAACGTTCCAATAAATACTAATGTTTGAAAGTTTTCAAAACTCTTAGCCGAATTGCCAAATTTAGGATTAATTGCTTTAAATATTTGTGATACGGCTAGTGCATACGTTGCAGCACGAGCAACATGTGAAATGCCATGATAACTATTGCTACCATTGTAAGTTTCTTTATTTTGATAATAGTTAGAAAATATCGTTTTTATATGATTATCAAAGTTTTGCATATATACCTCCCCCCTGATATATGTATTATGATTTTATTTTTAACTCGGTAAAATTTAGCTTTAGTTTAAATAAGGATTTAATTTAAGTAAAACAAAGGTCAAATCACTTGACCCTTGTTAGATGATTAAGCGAGTTATAACCCACAGCCATATGGCCAAGCGCAGCCTTGAGCAAATTGATCATAATAATTTTCATCATCAACTAAAGGAGATTGTTTTAGTGTTGATACAACTTTGTCAATGGACTGAGCATTGTCATAGTCATTTGGATTAAACATGGACTGTTGAATTTTATCTTCAAGTGATTTTACTTTTTGAATATCTTCAACCTCTAGATTGACTAAATCTTTGTTTGTGCTAAAGATACAGGGCTGACACTCTAAAGAGCGATGGTTTAGAAGGGGGATAGGGGTCTTTTTGATTAGACTATCACGGTCACTAATTGAGTGCTGATAAAGGGGGTGCCATAAGGTTCTTTCATCATAGTGTTCGCTTTCGTAAACAAACTCTTCTAATACATCTTGAGATTTAGACATGCTGCGCCTATGTGGAAGTAAAATAGTTGCAGTTTCATCATCATCATTTTCCTCTAGCCAGTTTAATATTGGAATACCCTTAAGTAGCCCAGGACACCATTGAAAACGAATGCTTGGGAATTGTTTCCTTGCTATGACAAGTGCTTCAAATCCCTGCTTAGGTTTTAAAATATGAAGTGGGATATTTAAACTATTTGTCCAGTTTTGAACTAGCTCTAATCGTTTATACCAATAACAGGCTGACCAGCGGGTATCTACATATAAAATATGAAGGTTAGGTAAGTTTTTTTTAGATGCCCATTGTATTAGGGCAATAGAATCATCGCTAAAATTAGCAATAATGACATGCATTTTACCTAGATTCCTACTGTTTTTCGAATATCATCTAATAATGGCCTTGCAATTGCACGCGCTTGTTCACTGCCTTCTTTTAAAATAGCATCGATTGTCTTTTTATCATTAATTAGTTCAAGATAGTATTGATAAGGCTCTGCTAATGCTGTTGAAACTTTCTCATATAGAATCTGTTTCATTTCACCCCAGCCGATACCTTCAGCATAGCGTTTAGCAATTGCCTGAGCTTCACTTTCACTGGCAAATGCCTGATATAAATTAAATAATGTACAGTCAGTTGTTTCTTTAGGCTCTTCAGGCGGCTGTGAATTAGTAACAATCTTCATCATTAATTTACGCATTTTTTTAGGTTCAATAAAAATTGGAATGGTATTTTGATAGCTCTTTGACATTTTTCTGCCATCAAGACCAGGGATTGTTTGCGTTTTCTTTTCAACTAAAGCTTCAGGTGTTACCAATAGCTCTTTTTGATAGATATGGTTTAACCTATTTGCAATGTCTCTGGCTATTTCAATATGTTGAATTTGATCTTTACCAACTGGAACTAGATTGGTATGGAAGGCTAAAATATCTGCAGCCATTAATATGGGGTAGTTAAATAACCCCATGGTGATACCGGCATCAGGATCTTGTTTATTGGCTTCTTCATTTTGAGCAACGAGTGCTTTATAAGCATGCGCACGGTTGAGTAGACCTTTAGCAGCAACACTTGTTAATATCCAAGTTAATTCAAGTATTTCGGGGATATCACTTTGTCGATAAAAAATTACTTTTTTAGGGTCTAGTCCACAAGCAAGCCAGGTTGCCGCGACATCATAAATATAATCTTGGCGTAACTTTGGATCCCAGAGCTTAATTAAAGAATGATAATCAGCAATAAAATACCTTGCTTGATAATTTGGATTATTAGCTAGATCAAGGGCAGGTTTAATTGCGCCAATATAATTACCTAAATGTGGGATACCAGATGGGGTAATTCCAGTTAATACGATTTGCTTGGAACTCATGTCGTGTCTAATTCCTTAATCAGTGTAATTGGATGATTATATCAATAAATAAAATCTTTATTCTAGCGTTCGCTTTTTGGTTTACGAGATAGGCGCTTACGATCACTTTCACTTAGGTGTTTTTTTCTAAGGCGAATATGATTTGGTGTAATTTCAACTAACTCATCATCATTGATAAACTCTAACGCACCTTCTAATGACATTCTAATTGGGGGTGTTAAAATAATGTTTTCGTCTTTACCAGCAGCTCTGACATTGGTCAGTTGTTTTTCTTTGGTAACATTAACCGTTAAATCATTATCGCGAGAGTTCATACCAACAATCATGCCTTCATAAACTTCAGTCTGTGGGTCAATAAACAATTTGCCACGTTCTTGTAGGTTAAAAAGTGCAAAACCTGATGCCTTGCCTGCACCATTTGAAATTAGAGCGCCATTGCGTCTTGATTCAATAGAGCCCTTTATTGCTGAGCCATAATGATCAAAGACATGATGGAGGATTCCTGTGCCTGATGTCATTGTAAGAAATTCAGTGTGAAAACCAATCAAGCTTCTTGATGGAATTATATATTCTAATCTAACACGCCCTTTACCATCAGGTACCATATCTTTTAGCTCACCTTGGCGTTCGCCTAGCTTTTCCATTACAGCACCTTGATAGGTGTCATCAACATCGATTGTAACATGTTCATAAGGTTCACAAAGCTTGCCATCAATTTCTCTAATGATAACTTCTGGGCGTGAGACTGCAATTTCATATTGCTGACGACGCATATTCTCTAAAAGAATTGATAAGTGTAATTCACCTCGACCTGAGACTTTGAACTTGTCAGGGTTGTCCGTTGGTTCAACGCGTAAGGCAACATTAGTTAGTAGCTCTTTTTCTAAACGTGCTGCAATTTGCCGTGAGGTGATATATTTGCCATCTTTACCAGCAAAGGGTGAGTCATTTACCTGGAATGTCATGGTGATTGTTGGTTCATCAACACTTAATGATGGCAAGCTTTCAGGGTTAGCTGGGTCGCATAAGGTATCTGAAATTTTTAACTCTTCAATACCCGTGATACAAATGATATCACCAGCATAGGCTTCAGGAACTTCTTTTCGTTCTAACCCCATATGACTAAAGACTTGTAAGATTCTACCTTGGCGCTTATTGCCATTAGCATTGATAATACTAACTGGCATATTCGTTTTAGCCGAACCTCGGGTAATACGCCCAATACCGATCGTGCCAACATAATTAGAGTAATCTAATGTCGTAATTTGCATTTGAAAAGGGCCATCTAAGTCAACTTCAGGTTTGGGCACTTCATCAACAATCATTTGAAATAATGCATCCATATTATCGGTTATATTTTCATGCTCCATGGTCGCAAAACCTTCTAATGCTGAAGTATAAACAACAGAAAAGTCCAATTGTTCATCAGTTGCACCTAGGCGGTCAAACAAATCAAACACTTGATCCATTACCCAATCTGGGCGTGCGCCAGGGCGATCAATTTTATTGATAACCACAATAGGTTTAAGACCTTGCTCAAAAGCTTTCTTTGTGACAAAGCGTGTTTGAGGCATAGGGCCATCTACAGCATCAACTAGTAATAAAACAGAGTCAACCATTGAAAGAATTCGTTCAACCTCACCGCCGAAATCAGCATGCCCTGGTGTGTCAACAATATTGATATGGTAGTCACCCCATTGTATGGCGGTATTTTTTGCTAGAATAGTAATGCCACGTTCTTTTTCAAGGTCATTTGAATCCATGACGCGCTCAACTGGCTGATTGCGTGTGTTTAGTGTGCCAGATTGTTGTAATAATTTATCAACTAGCGTTGTTTTACCATGATCAACATGGGCAATAATGGCAATATTGCGTAATTTGTCTACCATAAGGATATGCCTTAATCTATAAAAATTGATATCTAAGTTAGTTTTAGTTACTCTTATTAAAATGTAGCTAAATTGTACTGATTTATAAAATTTAATCAATTGAAAAGCTCAAAAAGCAAATTTTAAATGAAATTATTGGTTATTTTGAATATCTTTATCAAGTGATTTGGCTTTTAGTGTGGTTGAATCAAAAGCAGTAATGACTACTTTATCACCAGATTTTAGTGATTCTGTAATTTCTACTCGCCATTGCGTATCACCAATCTTAGCCTTTGCATAACCATTGGTAACATCGGTTAAAAGTGTTGCTTCTTTTCCAATATACTGGCTTAAACGAACATTCAAGTTCAATGCATCTTTATTTTGTTTGCTTTTTTTGTAGCTTCGGTAAATTTTATACCAAATTAAACAGCTGATAACGGCTAAGATAGCAGCAATAATAACTTGACTCCACGTATCAAGCCCTGGGTGAAGCCATGTGATAACGGCCATAACAACTGAGGCAATGCCAAAGAATAAGAAAAAGGCTGTAAATGATAGTAGTTCAATGATTAAAAATACACCGCCTAGGATTAGCCAATGCCAAAATATCATAGAGTGATCCTTTCTTATTTTGTTATATTGGTTATATTAGATTGTAGATTAATTTGCTTCAAAAGTTCGCTAATACCGCCGACAGAACCAATAATTCCACTGGAATCAACAGGCATCATAATGGTTTTTGAGTTTTCACTTGCAGCAATATTGCCTAGTGCTTTAACATAATCTTGAGCAATAAAGTATTGTATCGCTTCAAGGCGACCTTCGCTAATTGCTTTTGAGACATAGTTCGTTGCTTTAGCATCAGCTTCGGCTAGACGCTCATTAGCTTCAGCTTGTCTATATTGAGCTGCTTTTTCACCCTCGGCATTCAGTTCAAGTGAGCGTTTTTCACCTTCTGATCTTAGAATTGCCGATTGTTTTTCACCTTCAGCTTTTAGAATTTGAGATTGTTTAATCCCCTCAGCTTTTAAGATTTCAGCACGTTTCTCACGCTCAGCTTTCATTTGCTGTGCCATGGCATCAAGTAAATCTTTTGGTGGTTGGATATCACGAATTTCAACACGAACAATTTTTACACCCCAAGGGTCAGTTGCTTCATCTAAAACGCGTAGTAATTTGGCATTAATTGCATCACGGTTTGATAACATTTCATCTAAGTCCATTGCACCTAAAACAGTACGAATATTAGTAATAATTAAGTTATCAAGTGCAAAAACAAGGTTGTTAATAGTATACGTTGCGCGTTTGGCATCTAAAACTTGAAAGAAAGCAACACCATCAACCTCTACACTAGCGTTATCTTTGCTGATAATTTCTTGGCGAGAAACATTTAGTACACATTCTTTCATGTTTACCTTATTTGCGACTCGATCCATAATCGGGATGATTAAATTTAAGCCTGGCTCTAGCGTTTTTTGATATCGACCAAAGCGTTCAACAACGCATTCAAAGCCTTGAGGTACAACTCTAACGGCAAATACAATGAGAAATGCAATGGCAATAACAATGACAATTGCAAAGATAACATTTGGCGTGAACATAGGTTGGTATTCCTTTTTTGTAAGCTAATAGGTTTGAGAGTATATCATATACTGTGGCTGTAATGTAGCCAAATTAGTTTAATCAAAAGCTTGCAATAAGACTACTATATGATAATGTCCGTTATAACTATAATTCGAAAAATAGGAAATTCATGTGAGTGAAGAAATAGCATTGGTTGGTGTTGTTATGGGGTCTAAATCTGATTGGGAAACAATGCAGCATACGGTGGAAACCTTAAAAAAGTTAGCAATTAGCTATAAAGTGCAGGTCGTCTCTGCACACAGGACGCCTGATTTATTATTTGATTATGCTGAAAATGCTGAAAATTTGGGCATTAAAGTTATTATTGCAGGCGCAGGAGGTGCCGCGCATTTGCCTGGCATGTTGGCAGCGAAAACTCACTTGCCAATCTTAGGCGTGCCAATTCAATCTAGGGCATTAAATGGTCAGGATTCTCTTTTATCCATTGTTCAAATGCCTGCTGGAATTCCAGTTGCCACACTTGCAATCGGTAAAGCCGGTGCAATTAATGCTGCATTATTAAGTGCAAGTATTTTATCTAACGACTATCCTAAAATTAGAGAAGCGATTAAAAGCTATCGTTTAAACCAGACACAGCAAATTTTAGAGAATTTAACAGTAGAGTAAGTAATGGGTTAAAATTAAAATATTATCAATAGATAAGGGGAACACTGCAATGAAATCAATTAAAACAATGGCATTTATATTAGCAATGGCATCATATACAGTAAGTTATGCTGCTGACGTGCAGTTGCCGACGTCACCACCAAAGTTTGAGCCAAGTGTGCAGTACCAACTTGAACCGAGTGTACAGCAACAGCTAATGGGCTTAACATCTAATGAGACAGTGGCAACGGCTTTAAAAAAATTTAAACATGGATTAGAAGACTTAGAAAGTAAACTACAAGATAAAAAACTGGATATTGGACAGGTAAGGTTATTCCTTGAGGCAGTTCAAGCACGTCAAAATCAGTTAATGATTCTTCAGAATCAACGAGTAATCAATCAGAATCAAAAAATAATCGAATTATTAGAAGCGCAAAAAAAATCTTTTAAAAATGCACCTTAAGCTTATTGACAAGCGTAACCAGAGCGCGTAAGATTACGCTTCGTTGGCGGAGCATAGCGCAGCTTGGTAGCGCATCTGTTTTGGGTACAGAGGGTCGGGGGTTCAAATCCCTCTGCTCCGACCAATTAGAAAAGTTAAAGTCTTTATATAAGGCTTAACGGCAGCAAATCGATGCGCCCGTAGCTCATCTGGATAGAGCATCGGCCTTCTAAGCCGAGGGTAGCAGGTTCGAATCCTGCCGGGCGTGCCATCTAAAGATACGATGGTGGTCGTAGCTCAGTTGGTAGAGCCCCGGATTGTGATTCCGGTTGTCGTGGGTTCAAGTCCCATCGATCACCCCAAAAACGCGGAAGTGGCGAAATTGGTAGACGCACTGGATTTAGGTTCCAGCGGGTAACCCCCGTGAGAGTTCGAGTCTCTCCTTCCGCACCAAATTTTTAAAGCCATTACAACTACTTTTTATAGGTTCTATTTATAGAATCATTGATAGAATTTCAATATTAGACCAATATTCATTTATTTCATAACCCTGAATTTGTAATTTGATGCCAGATGAGTTGTGCTATGTGGGTAATCAATGTAAAAGCATAGCTTGTTAAATATAGAGATATATTTAAAGTTAAATATATTGCATTGTATTTGACAAATATCATATTTTAAAGTTTATTATTGGTGTTAAGTTTACTTTTTTATTTACAATATCTTATTGCATGATAGCATTTTCTCAAATTATCAATCTATATGGGGGTTGCAATTATGTTTGAAGAAAAATCATGGCATCGAAGAACTAGTGAAAATATACCAGCTGAAGCTTTACATAATAGATCAGTATATTATAGCACGCATGATTTAAAAGAATTACAGTATAAGCGATTAACAGTTTTAATGGCAATTACAGCTGATACTATAAATTATTTCAAAGAATTAACTAGGCATGCGGTGTTACCTCAATTTAACATAAAGATGTATGATGATAACTATCGATATAAAGACTCAAGAAGAGCTTGGCTTGCTGAAATAGTAAAGCCTCTTGTTGGCGATATTAAGGATAATAATCCTGAAACTATTCTTGCAGTTAACCAAATGTTAGATCGGGGAGGTGTTCCTATTAGCGAGCACAGCTGTAAAGCGATTTTACATGGTTTAAACTTGCGATGCAAAAATGCCACTCCATCAGAAGTTGCAGATCAAGAGTATGAGATTGCTAAAAGCTTTAGAGCAAGTGGTGAAATATTAGGAGATGTCTTTCATTGTTTAAATATGAGTTTGCATAAACTGTATGCATCTACACAATATTACCAATTGCGCAAAGCTGGGATCACACCATCAACCACACCATATACTAATTCAGAACCTGATAAATTATTTAGTTCTCTAGAAATGGGAGCTGTAACTAATCCTTCAGAAGAGTTAGCTCATGAGTAATCATATAAGCACTAAAGGCTAATCAAGGATGTAGAATTATTCTTCATCCATTGGTTTACAGTTTTTAGATTTGCTTTTACCATTTGATTTAACACAGCTATCATTTCCTGCTTTTGCTTTTTTAGCTTTACTTTGCATATCAGACTGATCATGCATTGCGCCCGTATCTGATCCCATAGACTGACTGTGCATTGTTTTCATATCGGTGCCTTGAGTCTGGTCTCCAGCAGCATAAGAGATACCTGATAAAACTAGTAATGAGCTACATAGAGAAATCATTAATACTTTTAAATTCATGATAAATTTTCCTCCTGTTTTGTTCGCAGGAATAATTATACCAAAAAATATAAAATATTACTTTTTGCATGATTTTATATTTATTTCTATGCTCCTAATGGTGATAGCTGCTAGGTAAGTGCTAAAAAATTAATTATCAAATGAAGGTGAAATTGTAAATAAAGCTAAATTTTGACGTGGGTTATTAAGCCTTAGACTGTTTGTAAGAATGTATTACTGATACAATGATAAACCCAATACCAACAAGCCCAGTGAGCCATTCAGGAACGTGCATAAATATTTTAATCAACATAATAACCGCTAAGAAACCTATAGCATAGTGTGCGCCATGTTCAAGATAGCAAAATCGATTTAAAGTCTTATGAGCAACTAAATAGAGAGTCAATGAACGTACAAACATAGCGCCAATACCTAAACCAATCATAATAACAATAATGTTGGTTGAAATTGCAAATGCTCCAATAACGCCATCAAAGCTAAATGATGCATCTAAAACTTCCAAATAGATAAATCCCGCTAAGCCATTGCGCAGAGCACCACCAGTTACATTGCTGCCAACTAAATGATTAATTAAATGTAATAACTCATGGACAATAATACCAATGATGTAAGCAATCATGATGCGATAGATATCTAGTCCATTAAGATAGGAAATGAGACATAAAATGACACCAATAAAAATCGCAATGGCAAGGCTTGCACCTTTAATTTGACGTAAGTATTCAACTAAAGGCGATGACTCAATTGGTTTAATCCACTTATATTCATGCTCAGATAAAAGAAAGCGAATAAAGACCATTAGTAAAAATGCAGCACCAAAACTGGAAATCATTGGAAAACCTGCTTCTAGCGCATGTTGGTAAATATCTGGATAGTTAAGTGCGGCATCGATTACTTGAAGCAATGACATTGATGTGGTGAGGTTTACTAAGACAATTGGAAATACCAAACGCATGCCAAAAACGGCGATTGGTAAGCCAATCCAAATAAATAATTTTTGCCATAAAGGAGGCATATGTTCTAAGACTTTAGCATTGATAACAGCATTATCAAAGCTTAATGAAATCTCTAAAATAGCTAAAATAACAACTAGGTAAAGCACTAAAATGGCTGGCTGTTCGACAAAGTAAACAGCTGCAATAATCCCGATTAAAGTTACGAAAAATGAACCATAAAAGTAGCGTAAGTGTTTCAGCATATAATCAACGTATCCCATACTAAATTTCATTGGCATATCATAGCATACACGGTATGATAACCAAAACAACAGTGCTAAATAATGAAATAAGTTTAAAAATACATGTGGTATTTAACGTTAATTATTATTTTACTTGTCATTATGATAGGTTTGATTTGGGTAAAAAGTGCAAAGCGACGTGAATATACCGTTAGCGTAGCAAAAAGCTATTGCCAGAAACATAATCTACAATTTTTAGATGATTCAGTGGTATTAAAGTCATGGCATATGAGCAAATCCTTATCAGGTAAACGTATTATGGTAAGAATTTATCAATTTGTCTGTAGTAGCGAAGGGGTTGAACGGTTGTATGGGGTTATTGTATTTAACGGTAATTTATTAAAAGATGTCTATCTTGAAAAGACAGAAGTTAATTCTACAGAGCACTTATTTTTTAAGGATAATAATAACTTATCTGAACGTTGTAAAAACAGTGATAATGTCATTGCTTTCAAAGCGAGATCAGAGCAGAAAAAGGATAAATTATGATGAAGCTGTATCAGTTTCCACCGATAGATAACATGCCAAATTTAAGCCCATTTTGTATGAAGTTAGAAAGTTATCTAAAGGCAATGGAAATACCTTACCAGGTGATAGAGACTTTTGATCCGAGAAAATCTCCAACGGGTAAAATTCCATTTGTTGAAATTGATGTTCACATGATTGCTGACAGTGGCTTAATTATCTCTAGATTAGAGGCACAATCAAACTCACCGATGCAGGCTAAGCTTACCACTACAGAAAAGGCCACTTCTTTAGCATTTATGCGTCTAATGGAAGAACATTTATATTGGGTTATTCTTTATTCACGATGGGTAGATGATGTGGGAGTCAGTGTTTGGGCTGATAAAATACAACAGGCAATGGGATTGTCAAAGATTGCGTTTAAGTTAATTTTTTCAGGAGTCAGAAAAAATATTGAAAAAAGCCTTCAGGCTCATGGTATAGGCCGTCATAATAAAACAGATATGTATGTTTTGGCACAAGATGATATAAAAGCGATTGCGGACTTTTTAGGTGGGCGTGATTTTTGTTTTGGAAATAAGCCGACACTGATGGATCATTGTTTATACGCCTTTATTTGCTCCATTATTTGTGTTGATTGGGATTATCCATTAAAAACATTTACATTAAAGTGTCAGAACTTAATCGATCACTTTGATCGAATGATGGTGTTATATTTTCCAAAATTTTCATTGATAAGAAGTTCAAAAGAAAAAAGATTAGAGGTAAACGGATGACAGAAAAGTTAATAGCATTTCAAGGTGCTCATGGCGCCTATTCTGAAGAAGCATTAAGACATTATTTTGGTAATGATGTTGAGGGTTTACCTTGTGAAAGTTTTGCTGAAGTATTTGATATGATCACAAAGGGGCATGCAACTCATGGTATATTACCAGTTGAGAACTCATTGGCGGGATCTGTTATTCAGGCATATGATGAATTGTTAAAGCATTCACTATCGATACAGGCTGAAGTTATTTTAAGGATTGAGCACAATCTTCTGGCAATGCCTGGTGTTGGTATTGATGATGTGAAAACCGTTTTATCGCACCCTCAAGCATTAGCGCAATGTCATGAAAATATAGTAAAGTATGGCCTTAAGCCTGAGCCATATTATGATACTGCGGGAGCTGCAAAATTTATCTCAGAAAGTCAGGATGTCACTGCCTGTGCCATTGCATCACATTTATCAGCAGAAACTTATAATTTAGAGATTATCAAAAGTGATTTTGAAGATGAAGAGTTCAATTTTACAAGATTTTTTGTTTTAGGAAATGATAATTTGCCCTTTAATGAACATGGAATTTATAAAACATCCATTGCATTTTTAGTTGAACATCAACCACAGTCTTTAGTTAAGGTGCTTGAAGAGTTTTCTTCACGCTACATTAATATGTCAAAAATTGAATCAAGACCATCTCGGGAAGGGCCATGGCGTTATATGTTCTTGGTTGATATCATGGGAAATGAAAATCAGCCATTAATCGCTGAAGCATTAAATGCGGTTAAAGCGCAAACACCATTATTAAGAGTATTAGGCTCCTATCAAGCTGCAAGTTTAAATTAGCCGTTGACGCTGAGGAAAAGGGAGTTAAATTGTTTAAAAATCAATATACGGCAAGTCTTATCGTTCAATTTATTTTCACGGCAGTTGCCGGCTGGGCCGATACAGCTGGCTTCTTAATGGTTGCGCATGTCTTTGTTTCATTTATGAGTGGCAATAGCACTCAGTTAATGGTTGCACTAGTACAGCATGATGTAGTCATTATCTTAACGATGCTTGTGGTACTTCTAGGGTTTGTTTTTGGTGTTGTTTTAGGAGAGGTGATACGTCATAAATTAACCAAACGATTTACATCAGTTGTATTATTTATTGAAGCAGTAGCACTATGGCTTGTCGCAATTTCAGTTTATTTTGGTATGTCAAAATATTTATTTTTACCAATATTTTCTTTTGCTATGGGAATGCACAATACATCCTTACATAAAGATAATAATTTAGTTATTAAAACTTATATATCAGGTACATTGGTTAGCTTAGGGCAGGCTATTGGTAAAGCATTTATCCAAAAAGAAAATGCAAAATTAATTATTAGCCCATTAATTGTTTATATCGGTTTTGTTATTGGTGCGATTACAGGTGCAATTCTTAGTCATGCTATTAGCCATTTTATTTCTTTAGTTACTTTAGCATCGGTGGTAAGTATTATTATGCTAGTGAGTTTATTTATTATACCTACCAAACCATAGATGGTTAATCCAAATTCATTAATACAGCTTTGATTTCCATATATTCAATTATGCCTTCTTTACCGCCCTCACGACCAATACCACTTTCTTTAAAACCGCCTATGGGGATTTCATGGGTATAACCATCACCATCATTAATACCGATAAAGCCAAACTCTAATGCTTCGGTAACTTGGTTTACTTGATTAATATTCTTACCAAAGATATAGCTAGCTAGACCATAATTAGTATTATTCGCACGTTCGATAACTTCTTCGATGGTGTCATATTTAAATATAGGTGCTATTGGTCCAAACGTTTCATTTTGAGCAATAGGCCAATCATCTTGACAGTCAACTAATACAGTTGGTTCATAGAAATAACCATTAAGCTTATTATCTGTATAAGGTTTTCCACCTGTTAATACTTTAGCACCTAGCTCAACGGTATCATTGACAAGTTTGGTTATGCGTTTAAGTGCTGTTTGGTTAATTAAAGGTCCTACTTGTGCACCTTCAGTAAAAGCATCTCCTACAGTCAATAATTTAACTTTAGCAGTAAATTTTTCAACAAATTCATCATAAATATGACTATGAACAAAGATGCGGTTAGCACAGATACATGACTCGCCTCCAACACGTAAATATTTGATTGCTATTATACGATCAATTGCCTTATCAATATCCACTTCAGGTAATACAATAGCAGGCGCATTACCGCCTAACTCCAGTGATAGGCGCTTTAGTTGTTTGGCACTTTCAGCCATTAACATTTTTCCAACAGCAGTTGAGCCCGTAAAACCAATCATTTTAATGCGTCTATCTACTAACATTGTTTCTGATATAGGCTTTGGATCTAACGCTGGTAATATATTAAATGTGCCTTTTGGAAAACCAGCTAAATCAAAAATTTTTGCTAAATATAATGCAGTTAGAGGTGTATCGGGTGCAGGTTTTAATACAACAGTACAACCTGCTGCTAAGGCTGGTGCAATTTTACGTGTGATCATATTTGCTGGAAAGTTCCAAGGAGTAAAAGCACCAACAACGCCAAGGGGTGTGTATTCTGTATGTAAGCGTTTGTTTGGGTAAGGTGAAGGGATAACTTCGGAGGAAATATTTCGAGCTTGTTCTGCAAACCAACCTAAATAGCCACTTGAAAAAATAACTTCTGCTTTAGCCTCCATAAAAGGCTTACCATTTTCAAGGCTGAGTAATTTTGCAATTTCATCAACATGATCAAGCATTAATTGTTCTGCTTTTTTTAGGTATTGTGCTCTTACTTTAGCTGGAGTTTTAGACCAAGTTTTAAATGCTTTTGATGCAGCATCAATTGCAAGGGTAGTATCTTGTTCATTACAGTCTGTAACTTTTGCAATTACCTCTAGAGTTGAAGGGTTGATAACATCAAAGGTTTTGTTTGAACTTGAGTTAACCCATTGACCATTGATATAGGCTTGATTGATAGATTTCATAATGCTTTCCCCTTATAGTTATTGTTTTATTTGTAGTGTTTTTGGTTAAGGACATTCTACCAAGAATTTTAATAATAAGTTAAATATATTATAAATATGTAATTGATAAGCATTACTTATAAAATGAGATTGTACTTGCTATTTAAAAATGATTATCGCTAAATACACGTTATAGGAAAGCAAGTTTTAGATGTTGAATCATGAAATCTAACATAAATATTTTGGAATCTATACGCTTGATGGGAGTGTCAGCAAAAGCGACCCTGTTAAAGATAAAAAATATCTTTCTAGATGAAAGCGAAAATAGTAAGGCTGTATTAGAAACCTATGGAAAATATGCATTAGGCAAAGCTAATGCCGATGAAATGGAGCAGGCAAATAAAAAGTTTCGTGAATTATTAAAAGCAGCAGGTTTAGGTGCATTATGTCTGATTCCAGGAACTGTGGTTACTTTGCCACTGATCTTATATGCAGCTAAGAAGTTAAAAATTGATATTTTACCACCTTCATTTTATAAAGAGTTTCCTGGGCTAAAAGAGGCTGAAAAAGATAAGTAGACTATTATCCAAGCTTATCAGATGCAATGTGGTAGTCGGGATCTTCTAAGACATTAACTTCAACAAGACTTTTAGCTTTACCTAGAAGTTCTAGGCATTCTGAACTTAAATGGCGAAGATGTAAGTTTTTCCCTAAGTCGGTATAGGTATCAGCCAGTGAATTAATTGCATCAATTGCAGAGTGGTCACAAACACGAGAGAATTTGAAGTCAACGATGATATCATCGGGGTCGTTTTGATACTTAAATAAAGTTTTAAAATGTGTGGTTGAGCCGAAAAATAAAGGGCCATGCAGTATATATTCTTTTTGTTTTTTCCCATTAATATGATTAATTTTTTCTTCGGTATAAATGTTCTTGGCACTTTCCCAAGCAAAAACGAGCGAAGCCATGATAACACCAACGATAACGGCAATTGCTAAATCACTTAATACAGTAACAATTGTGACGGTAATGATAATAATTGCATCGTGTAATGGGATCTTTCGAATAAACTTAAATGTCGCCCATTCAAATGTTTTAATAACAACAATGAACATAACACCAACTAAAGCTGCTAGGGGAATCATTTGAATTAAAGGCCAGGCAACTAATATAAAAATAATTAGAAAGATACCAGCGGTAATACCAGATAAGCGACCACGACCACCAGAAGTAATGTTAATCATGCTTTGACCAATCATTGCGCAACCACCCATGCTTTTAAAAAAGCCGCAGACAATATTAGCAGAGCCTTGGGCAATACATTCACGGTTTCCTTGGCCACGTGTCTTAGTTTGTTCGTCAATTAAAGCTAATGTCATTAGCGATTCAGATAGACCAATGATTGCTAATATGATGGCATAAGGAAAAATGATTTTTAAGGTATGAAAATTAAGCGGAATACTTGGGATACTAAATTCTGGGAAACCTGCTGAGAAGGTACTGCCTTGCATCATATCTTTAACTACTCGAATATCTAAGCCACTTAAATGTGCAATTAATGTTACGACTATGATTGCTGTTAATGCTGATGGTATAGATTTTGTGAGCTTTGGTAAGTATTGCGTAATTAGCATTGCTAATATGACTAAAATGATCATCGTATATAGGGTTGTTCCTTCTAGCCAGACCCTATGATTAAGTGGTCCTGTTTTAAATTGTTCTAGTTGAGCTAGAAAGATAACAATTGCTAAGCCATTAACAAACCCTACCATTACTGATTTTGGCATCATGCGAATTAGTTTACCAAGTTTGAATATTCCAATTAAGATTTGAATAATTCCGGTTAAAATAATCGTTGCAAATAAGTAATTAATGCCATATTGGCTAACTAGGGCAACCATAACAATTGCCATTGAGCCTGTAGCTCCGGAAATCATTCCCGGACGGCCACCAAAAATAGCAGTAATCAAACACATAAAAAAGGCGGCATAAAGTCCAACAAGTGGTGAAACATGTGCAACTAAAGCAAAAGCAATTGCTTCAGGAATTAGTGCCAAAGCTACGGTTAGTCCAGATAAAAAGTCGATGTGCATCTTGCCGCCAAAGGGCATCAAAAAGTTTTTTATTGTATTGGTCATTTTATGTTTCTATAGTCCTAAGTATATTTATTATATCATATCTAATTCAATCAAGGAGAAAGGCTTTATTCTTGATAGAAATGTTTAAAAGTTAGGCAGTTTAATCTAAAACTGTGTTAATGTCACGCAAACCGTTACAGATTCTTCGCTAATACATAGCCAAATGTGACGGCAATAATGCCTAAGGCCAGAGAAAGCAAAATATAGATTAATGCACGCATATAGAAACCTTGGTGCATTAAGCTTAATGTATCAAGACTAAAGGTTGAAAAAGTGGTAAAGCCACCTAAAAATCCAGTTAAAATTAGGTTTTGGACTAATTGATGGACATGAAGTTTTTGTACTAATAATACCGAAAGAAATCCAATAATAAATGACCCAAGAACATTAACTGTGATTGTCCCTAGGGGAAAGACTATTTCAAGGCGGTTATAACATTGGTAGGTTAAATAACGACAAAGCGTGCCTAAGCCTCCGCCAATAAAAAGGATTAAATAATTCATTGAGATTTACCATTTGCAATTTATCACCACTATCTCGTAGTATAATTAGAGGTAATTACATCGTCAAACTAGGTTTGAGTTAAAAAGTTAGGATAATTATTAGATGAAACAGAAACAAAGCTTGGTATGCTTTATAGTAATAGCGTTGGGCGTTACGCTTCCAACCGCTGTGTTTGGTGCGTCTGCACCTGTAGGTCAAGCGCACCTAGACGGTTTAACAAGTAACTGGGCTATAGTCGCACTGATTATATTTGTTGTAGCTTATTTATTAGTTATGCTTGAAGAAGTCACTCATTTAAGGAAATCAAAGCCTGCAATTTTAGGAGCAGGTCTCATATGGATTGTGGTCGCAGTTGTTGCGTTAAGCAAAAACCAAAGTCAAATTGTTCAAACTAATCTTGAGCATGCGCTATTAGAATATGGTGAGTTATTTTTATTTTTATTGACAGCAATGACTTATATTAACGTTATGGAAGAACGTAATGTCTTTAAGGTCTTAAGGGCGTTTTTAATTAACTGTGGTTTTAGTTATCGCGGTGTTTTTTGGCTAACAGGCATTGTTGCATTTTTCTTATCGCCAGTTGCAGATAATTTAACAACAGCACTTGTTATGTGCTCTGTTGTTATGGCCATTGGTGGTAACAATCGTCGTTTTGTTTTGTTAAGTTGTGTTAATATTGTCGTGGCAGCCAATGCAGGTGGTGCCTTTAGTCCATTTGGCGATATTACAACATTGATGGTTTGGCAAAGTGATATTATCCCTTTTGGCTATTTCTTTACTTTGTTTTTACCGGCAGCGGTTAATTTCTTGATTCCGGCGATGATATTTCATTTTTTTATTTCAAAAGAGAAACCACAAGTTGAAAAAGAGAATGTTAAATTAAAGTTAGGAGCTAAGCGGACAATAATTTTATTTTTACTAACAATTATTACAGCAGTTAGTTTTGAGAACTTTTTACACCTCCCACCTGCAGTTGGAATGATGACAGGTTTATCTTATTTAATGTTTTTTAGCTATTATTTAAGAGAATTTAAGCATACTCACCCTAATAACCAAACGGAGTATGGCCGTTTTGAGATTTTTAGAAAAATTGCTAACGCTGAATGGGATACCTTGCTTTTCTTTTATGGTATTTTATTGGCCGTTCAAGGGTTAGCAACACTTGGATATTTAGCGGTTATGTCGGAATATATTTATAAAAGTGCACCGTTAATTTTGCCTTCATTAATGGATGTTCAAACACAGGCAAATACGTTGATTGGTATTTTATCGGCTGTTGTTGATAATATTCCTGTTATGTACGCGGTATTAACGATGAATCCAGTTATGTCATCAGGTCAATGGTTATTAGTAACATTAACGGCAGGCGTTGGTGGTAGCTTATTATCCATTGGTTCTGCTGCTGGTGTTGCTGTAATGGGTCAGTCAAAGGGACAATACACATTTATTGGGCATTTAAAATGGTCATGGGTGATTTTAGTCGGTTATTTTGTCAGTATATTTGTTCATTTATGGGTTAATAGTAGCTACTTTAATATAATGGCGCACCAACTATGAGTAAGAATGCTAGTCTTTCAACGTCATTGTATCATCCACGTTATTGGCTGAGTTGGCTTTTAGTTTTTTTAGCAAAAGCAGTTATCTTAGTTTTGCCTTATAAGGTTGCTCTGGCCTTAGGTAGAGCTTTGGCAAGAATAGCCTATCCTTTTTTGAAAAGACGTAAACAAATTACAAAAATTAATTTGAAATTGTGTTTTCCTGAAAAAGACACTATTGAAATTGAAAAATTAGCTAAGAAATCATTTGAATCTATTGGGATGAGTGCGATAGAAACACTAATGGCTTGGTTTCTGCCTAATTGGAGATTTAAGAAAATTCCATTTAAGTTAGTTAATTTCGAAGCATTTGAAAATTATCACAAACAAGGCAGACCGATTATTATTATGGGAGGGCATTTCACCTGTATGGAGATGATTGGACGTCATGTTGGTATGCGTTATCCGAAACTTAATTTAGTTTATCAAAAACATAAAAATCCATTTTTTGAATATATTATGTCCTCATCTCGTGGTCGCTATAGTAAAGGTGTAGAAAGAAAAGATGTACGCGGAATTTTGAAAGTTTTAAAGAAAGGTGAAGTGCTTTGGTATGCGCCTGATCAGGATTTAGGCAATGAACGGACGATATTTGTACCATTTTTTAATATTCCCTGTGCAACACTTATAGCAACTTCTTGGCTTGTTAAAAAAACCAATGCAGTAATGGCAATGGGTCACTTTAGACGCAGTAATGATTATTCTTGTTATGTTGGTGTTTTAGATGAGTATGATGAGAATTTTGCCTCTGGTGATGACTATCAGGATGCATTAAGGTATAACCAGCACCTTGAAAAAGTCATAAGACAATATCCTGATCAGTATTTATGGCAACACCGTCGTTTTAAAACAAGGCCTGAAGGTGAAAAGCGCTTTTATTGATTCAGCGACTATATTTCAAAATCATTAGGTAGAAGTAGCCAAATTTTTCCTTGAGATTTCATATGCCCGGCAGTGTATTGAGCATTGGCTGAACTACCCCAGAAAATATCACCACGAATTGGCCCTCGGATTGCACCACCTGTATCTTGAGCAATTAGAAGTCGATTCAGCGTTTTTGTGCCATTTGGTGTTGGATAATACGAATTTAGCCAAATAGGAGTGCCATAATCAATATAGCGCCAATCGACAGCAATTGAATAGCCTGGTGTTAAGGTTGTGCCTTCAGCTCCGAGTAGATTACCATGGCCTACAACTTTAAAAAATACAAATGAAGGGTCATAATTTAAGACTTCATTAACGCGTGAAGGGTGATCATCTAACCATTTGCGAATGCTTTGCATTGAAACGTTTTTTGTCGTTAGTTCACCCTGTTGTACCAAATATCTGCCTATGGGGCGGTAAGGCCAACCGTTTTGTCCGTTATAGCTAACTAAAATAGTCGAGCCATCTGCAAATTCTATGCGACCAGAACCTTGAATTTGTAAAAAGGTTCTATCAACTCGACTGTGTACCCATGCAATAATATCTTTTTGTGTGAAAAAATTATTTTTAGCAATTTCTTCTCGAGAGTAGTAGCGTTGAAATTTGCCATTAATTATTTTGCCGTATTGATATTTCCCTGATTTGCTTTTTTGGACAATAAGGTCTTTGGGACGTTTATAAATAGGTACTCCATAATAGTTTGTTTTGGTTAGGCTGCCTTTAAAAATGGGTTCGTAATAACCAGTAAATAGGCCAGTGTTTGAGCCTTTAAAGCTTACTTCATAGGCAGTGAAATATTTACTTAAATTATAGCGAGCTTGCTGATTAGTTAAATCTTTTGGTAATTTTACAATGAAACGGCAGGTTTTATTCCATGTTCTGTCATTAGTAGAAGTTGCTTTTGTACTAAGCATTTTCTTACATGAAGCTTTTAGTGCATTAATCGTATTTGATTGATCACCTTGCTGCCAGCCTGGTAGTTGGCTAAATTTAACTGCTTGGTACGATGGTTGTGAGTTTGCAATAAGTAGGGAGCTAGATAGGTACGATAACGCTAATACGCTTGTAGTGATTCTAAGTAAGTTTACTTTGAGGGGAAACTCCATGGTTAATTCCTTAAATATTAAGATATGCACTTAATTCATCTAATAGTTGTATTTGATTACTATCTAAGTTTGTTTCACTTTTCAGGGTGTTTATTTCATTATAGACGTCATCTAGCCCTCTGGCAGGATTTCCTTTAAAGTTAAATGGTCGATGTGATGCATCATATTCAGTAATACTTTCTAAATATTTTTGAAATAGTTCAAGTTCATCACTCGTTAATAGTTCAGGTTGAATCCTACCAATAATGCGTAATGCACGTGCTTTTAAATGCCCCTGAAATTTATTGAGCATCTTTGCTTTATCACGAATATTTTTTTGATGGAAAAGCTCACATTGATTTTTCTCAAAAGGTTTTAAAAAACCATCAAGATATAAAGCACTTTGACTATCAGTTTGTTCAAACGTTGGGTATTGATAATTAAGCAAATGATCTTTTATTTGTTGAAATATTGATGTGTTTTCTTGCAACCATTGAATATTCTTTTCGCAGTTTTCTATCTTTTTTGATGTTAGTTTATTTGTGAATCTATCCAATAATGGAAGTAAAAACGGTGTTTCACCCAACTTTTTATTAACATAAGGTAAGGCTAGTTTATCGTGAAACTCATCAATTATAATTTGTTGGCTATCTTCATTGTGGTTTTGTTTCAACAAAAATTGATTAACCGCCTCAGGGAAGTGATCAAGGTCTAGGCGTAGCCAACAATTTTGATTTTTATAATGGTTATGTTGTCCTAGAAGTAGTCCTAAAGATTGGTATTGATTTCTAGCTCCAAATTTACCATTGGTCAGAAGCCCTTGTGTATAAAGATTATCATTAATTGAAATGGTTTTATCGATTTTATCTAATTGCTGTTGATCATTTTGCTTGATAAATAAATTTTCAAGATAGTGCCACATGGCTTGATTTTGTTTCAGAATTCTAGCTAAGGCAACAGTTACTTCAACATCAGTTAATGCATCATGTGCGCGTCCACCTTTTACAAGCTCATTGGCAGTGTTTAAATGTTCAAGTTTAAAACTTATATGCCCTTGGCTGTTTTTTGGCCACTTTAAGCGGTTTTGATCATGCAAATAATACATAATTGTCATTGGATAGATATCCATACGCCTGCAGCCATCTTTATATTGATGAGTGTATGGGTCCAATAAGTTACGATAAAAGGAAAACCTTAAAAATTCATCATCAAATCCCAATGTATTGTAACCAAGATTAATGGTATTAGCTCGATTGAGCAGTTGATGTATTTTATTCATCGCATCATATTCATTGATACCTTGAGAATTAGCCTGATTAATCGAAATTTGATGAGTGATTTGTGCAAAAGCAGAAGGAATTGTATCTGGATTTAAACGGATAAGATAATTAAATCGTTTTAGTTCATTTAAATTTTCATCCGTTAAAATTGCTGCAAATTGTACAACTTGGTCAAAAGAGACATCAAGGCCAGTCGTCTCTAAGTCGTAGAAAAGGTAAGATTTATTCGGCATAACTACTAAATAATTTAATGCTTAAAGTAGTTGTATCATAACATAGTTAAATGGCATCAGTAAGTCAATGACGCTAAAGAAATAAGAGTTATTTAGATAAAAGTGTTATAACTTCAGTTGTGCTCTGATCTGATAAATCCCATGCTCTAGCATAGATGAATGTTAGTTGTGTTATTTGAGGAACGGTTTTAAATCGTTTAGATACTGTTAATTTAAATTCTGCACTACCGCCTTGCCCAACCCGTTTGGTATCTTTCGCATTATTAAGGACATAGCGGTATGATTTAGGACGAATCAAGGTATTGTTATATGATTTAAGATACCACTGATAACCTGTTGTTGCATTAGCAGGCAATCTAATAGTTACAGTCCATTGATTATCATCAACAACAATCGGTTTATCTAAATTGATACCGTATTTGGTTGGTTTTGCTTTTGCATTAGTTGGTACTATAGAAGAGGGAGCGCTAGCAAATAATGAAACGGTTAGTACACAAAAAAAGGCAATGATGATTAAAACTTTTATTATATAGTTAATGGGGTATTTCATGTTGTCAAAGTCCAAAATATAACGTTAATTAGTCATATCAAATCAGAGAAAAATTATTTTTACAAGCCCGTTATTTTATTTAATAATTTAATGTGTGATTGGTAACAAATTTTAAAATAACAGTATAAGCTAAACTAAAATACTAAGTTAAAACCAAGGAGCAGAAAACATGGAAAATAGCTTAAGTAAGTATTTAGTTAGATCCTTTATGCTAGTATTTATGGTAATTTTTAGTAGCCTTAATCTAAGCTATGGTGCATCAAGCTTAAAGGTTATGACATATAATGTTAATTTACTACCAAATATTCCAATTACACCATTAACTCAGAATTTGAATCATCCTTATGAACGAGCACGATTAATTCCATATCAAATTGAAAAGTATAAGCCTGATATTGTAGTTTTTCAGGAAGATATAGCTCCAATTATGTATTTCATATTAAATAAAAATATGAAGCAGGTAGGTTATAAGTATAGAACAGAGGTCGTAGGCAGTTGGGATTTAGATCATATTAATCTTTTAAGTGGTGGTGTTATTATCTATAGCCGTTATCCATTTGCAGAGCCACCACAGTACTTGATATTACCAAAATCTTATGGTTGGGAAGCGATCTCTAATAAGGGGGCAGTTTTTGCTGCAGTGAAAAAGAAAAATAAAGTTTATAACATTATTTCAGTACATATGCAGAGTATTCAGTACGCATCTGAAGATAAAGATGCACAGATTGTTAGCTGGAAAGTGCAAATTGGGGCGCTCAATCAGTGGATTGCAAATTTAAATTTATCTGCAGATGAGCCTTTAATTTTAGCTGGTGATCTTAATGCTGATAGCGGTTTTTCAAAGTCAGGCGAAATCACATTGCCAAGTATTGATTATCCATTGTATCAGTATATGTTAATGGCACTTAATGCCAAGCAAGCAGCAGTTTATGCAGAAAATACTTTACCTTATAGTTTTGATGGTGTTACCGATTCAATGAATAACAGTACAGTAAGAGAAACGCTAGATCATATTTTATGCTTCTCTGGTTATGTTTGTCCGACTGAAGCTAATTCTTCAACAAAGATTATTGCTTTAAAATCTGCGATGTTAGAGGCGCCTGATTTATCAGATCATTACGCCGTTATAAGCCAGTTAACGTATCAATAGCTCAGCCGTTTAATACATTTAAAAAGCTTGTCTTTTAGAGGTATTTTCAATATAATCTTGTATCCCTGTGATTTTGTATGACTATAAACTAATCATGGTGGACATTAAAAGCGTATAGAAAAAAAGTTTTGGAGATACATGATGTATGCAGTAATTAAAACCGGTGGCAAGCAATATAAGGTTGCTGAAGGTAATACGTTAAAAGTAGAAAAAATTGAACAAGGCGTTGGTGAAACAATTGAGTTTGATCAAGTGTTGATGTGCGTGACAGATGATGGTGTTAAAGTTGGTTCGCCATTTATTGAAGGTGCTAAAGTTGTTGCTGAAGTTATAGAACAAGCAAGAGCGAAGAAAATTAAAATTATTAAGTTTCGTCGCCGTAAGCATCACATGAAGCAACAAGGTCATCGTCAGTATTATACAGCACTTAAAATTAAATCAGTTCAAGCCTAAGGAGATTTATAATGGCTCATAAGAAAGCAGGTGGTAGTACCCGTAATGGTCGTGATTCGAATCCTAAGTTTTTAGGTGTTAAGCGTTTTGGTGGAGAATTTGTTAAGGCAGGTTCTATTATCGTTCGTCAACGTGGCACTAAATTTCATAATGGTGTTAATGTTGGTTTAGGGCGTGACCATACACTTTATTCAAAAATTGATGGTGTCGTTAAATTCCATAAAGGCGGTGAAAAAAATCGTCAGTTTGTTTCTGTTGAAACGCTAACGGATTAATTTAGCTTATTTTTTATTTGATTAACTACATAAAGACAAAAGCCTAACTGACCGATCAGTTGGGCTTTTTTTATGGAAGAATGAAATTAATATTTGTTAGAAAGTATAGCTTAGATTAAGGCCAATATTGTAAAGTGCTAGAGGCTGATTGGTGTTAACTGATGTAATATCAGAAGTTTTATTACCAAAGATATAATCGGCACTAGCTGTTAAAGCAATACTGGATTGCCATTGATACCCAAAGGATAAGCCAGCCATAGGTGCGGTGTTCCATTGAGAGCTAAAGTTATGTTGATCACCCATGTTATTATAAATATAATTACTATCGCCTGTTTGTTTAAGTGTCCATTTTTGAAAATCTATGCCGCCTTCAATGCCAACTAACCACCCTGAATTAAAGTAGTAATTTGCAGTAAATAGCAATGGAATATTATTGACATTAACTTGGTCATTAGCGTTGTTGAATCCAGGTAAGTTATAGGATGCTTTGAATTGATTTACTTGATAAATATATTGATAACCTACTTTTGTGCCAATTGTTATATTTGGTGTGATAGCATAGTTATACCCCAGGAATAAAGCACCACCAAAACCGCCATTGGATGTGCTAATATTGCTAGCATCGTTTGTATTATTTGAAGTGGCATTAAACGTTTGATTTGGTGTGAAATTAAAAGACCCTTGCCCACTAATAGTAAGGCCTGATTTAGCCGGTTGATTGGCTGCGAATGCGCTTATAGATGTAAGTAGGCAAACACCGGTAATACTTGATAAAGCTATGACTTTTTTCATGAGATTTTCTTCCCCCCCTTTTGTAAATATAAAAGATATAAACTAACATCTCATGGAATATTATAAGGTTGATTTGCTATAAAACAATGCATTTAAGTGTTTATCCGGCTAAATAGGTATGGGTGAATTAGTTTAACTTATTAGTTTTTAAGCTTTTAACTAAGCTAAATGGTAGTGCCTTAATTGATAGCGTTTTATTTTTTAGCGATAAAAATCTTTTTTCTATAAGATGCCATGATAAAAATCCACAAACAATAGCTAATGGCATGCAAATAAGAATGTTTAACATAAAATTCATATTGCCATCAAAAAGCCAAATGACAATTTGTTGAATAAAAGCACCATAAATATAGATACCATAACTAAAATCACCGTATTTGCCAAAGCTATTTAAGAATTTTAAACTTGGTGCAAATGCTAAGTAGAAAATGCAATAAGCGCCAAGTATTGGAAATAATAATTTTAAACCAACACCCGAATAGGCACTAATGATAATTAATAATATACTGATGATAAAGTAACTAAAGTGGTAAATGATAACATCTTTATAGTAATAAAATATCATGCCAGCTAAAAACATGCTGGAAAATCTAAAAAAGCTTGATAGCTCAACACTTGGTAAGATGGAAATTAAATCCGCATTTGGCATAAGTTGTGGCTGGTAGTTATAAAAAACACCATTAAAATATATAAAAAACAACAATTTCTTTTTTTAATAGCTTTAGAAAATATAAAATTGGGATTAAAAGATAAAATGTGAACTCATAGGGAAGTGTCCATAATGATACGCTTATAACAGAGGGGTGACCCGTTGTAATATTTGAAAAACTAACGCCAGGTAGTTAATGCATAGGATAAAGAAAAACAGAGCCAAGAAATATATAAGTTTCTCTAGAAAGCATATAGTTACTATAAGAGAGGCTTGATATGACTGGGCCTATGATAAAAGCTGCGATGAATAACATAAAAAATAATGCTGGTATGATTCTAAGCATTCTAGCGTACAAGTATTTGGTGCTATTTGAAGCGCGCAAAAAACTAGCGGTGATTAAAAAACCAGAGATACTAAAAAATATATCTACAGCGATATCTGCAATTCTTAATTGGCCGCTGCTAAATAGCTTAAGTGGGTGTATGCCTGTACCAGTGAGTACAATTGCATGGGTAATAATCACTAATAATGCAGCACTAAATCTCAGAAAATCAAAGTTATTTTGTCTGTGATCACTAATGTTAATCGTGTTCAATTGTTTGCAACCATCCCCTAATTAGGCGTAGAGAAAAAATAATTTTCTGTTAATAATTTAACCATTGTATCGAGATTGAGGAAAATAGCAAACATTTTAATAATTATTTATTATAAAAATTAAGCTATTAACTATTAAACGTTAAACCTAAAGTGAATAACATCACCATCTTTGACAATATATTCTTTGCCTTCGAGGCGCCACTTTCCTTGGTCTTTTGCGCCTTGTTCGCCTTTATTATTGATATAATCACAGTAGCCAATTACTTCGGCTCGAATAAAGCCTTTTTCAAAATCAGTATGGATTTTACCAGCAGCTTGCGGAGCTGTAGCGCCAATTGGAATTGTCCAGGCTCGCACTTCTTTAACGCCTGCTGTAAAATACGTTTGTAAACCCAATAGTTGGTAGCCTGCACGAATAACTCGATTCAAGCCGGGCTCATCAAGGCCAAGGTCAGTCAAAAATTCTTCTGTTTCTGTGTCGTCTAGTTCAGCAATTTCAGCCTCGATAGCTGCGCAAATCGCAACGATATTTGCATTTTCATTTTGAGCAAGCGTCGTTACTTTATCAAGGTAGGGATTATTTTCAAAGCCATCCTCATTAACATTAGCAATATAGAGTGTAGGCTTAGCTGTTAGTAGGTGGATTTGTTTTAACCAGGCACTTTCTTCATCAGTAACACTAAGGTTCCTGGCTAATTTTTCATTTTCAAGGTGAGACTTTAATTTTTCATAGAAAGCTTTTTGTGCTTTTGCATCTTTATTGCCACTTTTAGCATTCTTACTAATGCGTAGGATCGCCTTTTCAGTACTTTCAATATCGGCAAGTAACAATTCAGTATTAATAATTTCAATGTCATCTAATGGGGAGACTGTACCAGCAACATGTACAACATCATCATTATCAAAACAACGGACAACATGAGCAATGGCATCCGTTTCGCGAATGTTTGCTAAAAACTTATTTCCTAAGCCTTCACCTTTTGATGCGCCTGCAACAAGGCCTGCAATATCAACAAATTCCATTGTCGCTGGTAGAATTTTTTGTGGTGTAACAATTTCAGCTAGGGCATCTAAGCGCTGATCTGGTACAGCAACTACGCCAACATTAGGTTCAATTGTGCAAAATGGATAGTTTTCAGCCTGTATGCCGGCTTTGGTAAGCGCATTAAAAAGAGTAGATTTGCCTACATTAGGTAAGCCGACAATGCCGCATTTAAATCCCATCGTTATTTTCTCCAAGTGCTTTGTCAATAACTATATTTTTGGTTTGATGTGTAGTGTTTGCTTGGCTTGATCAAATCGACCAGCAAGGATGTCATCAATATGCTTGATTCCTTCCTCAATTGCATCGTTAATTAGTATTAGCTCTGTCTTAGAAGGTGCTGATAATACAAAAGGTGTAACTTGTGCTTTGCTGCCTGGATGGCCAATACCAATACGTAGGCGATGAAAAGCATCGGTTCCCAGCTGGCTTTGAATGTCTCTAAGACCATTATGGCCGCCATGGCCGCCATTATGTTTTAATTTGATGCTGCCGCATGGAAGATCAAGCTCATCATGTATGACTAATACTTCATCTGCTTTGATGTTAAAGTAATCACAAACATTTCTAACGGCGAGGCCGCTACGGTTCATATAAGTGGTTGGAAATAATAGGTGGCCACTGAAGTGGTTATCCTGAACTCGAGCATATTCACCAAAAAATTTTTTTTCAAGCTTTAAAGGTGAAAAAAATAAATCAGATAAACGGTTTAGTAACCATTGACCGGCATTATGACGAGTGGATAAATACGCATCAGTAGGATTGCCAAGGCCAACGATTAGTTTAATCATTATAATTCAAAGCAGGTAGTGTGATTATACGCGCATAAAGTCAACATGTGTAACTTTTGGTTTATAAGGATGGCGTTGTAGTGCTTTGATTTGAACTGACTCTTTTTTGCCATCAACAACGAGTTCAACTAAAGAAGAAAAGATTTTTTGATCTTCAATTGCATGGAAGATTTCATTATGTGCTAAAACAACAGAGACAGGCTCTTTATTTTTTCCATAAATAATTGCTGGTACTTTATTTTGATGACGAAGGCGGCGGCTCGCACCCGTACCTTTCTCATTACGAATAGTTGCATTTAATTGATATGTCATAGTATATATCCTCGATTTTGGTTGGTTACTCATCATTGTCATGCGACCCTGACTAATGATGCGGAGATGGATTATAGCAGAAATAGGTTGAAATGTTAACCATTCATTACGCTTTTAAATCACTAAACATAAGGCTAATAGACTCCTCATTACTAATTCGTCTAATAGCCTCTGAGAGCATAGGCGCAAGTGAGAGAACCTTTATTTTTTCACACTGTAATGCTTTATCGCTGGCTGCAATTGAGTTAGTAACAACAAGTTCATCTAAACATGAACTTTGAATATTCTCTAGCGCATTGCCGGATAACACAGGGTGAACGCAATAGGCAGAGACTTTTGCAGCACCATGTTCGATTAGTGCTTGTGCCGCTTTACACATGGTGCCAGCGGTATCAATAATATCATCGATGATTAAGCAGTGACGACCCTTAATTTCACCAATAATGTTCATGACTTCTGACTCATTAGCGCGAGGACGGCGCTTATCAATAATAGCCAGATCAGTAGTTAAAGCTTTGGCCATTGCTCTTGCACGAACAACGCCGCCGATATCCGGTGAAATAACAACAGGATCTTTAATATGGCGGCGGCGAATATAGTCTAGTAAAATAGGTGTCCCATAAACATTATCTAATGGAACATCAAAAAAACCTTGGACTTGTTCTGCGTGAATATCAACGGTTAGTATTCGGTCAACACCGGCGCCAGTGAGCATATCAGCAACAACACGAGCGGAAATAGGGACACGCATTGAGCGTACTCTACGGTCTTGGCGAGCATAGCCAAAGTAGGGGGTGACTGCAGTGATCCGTCCTGCCGATGAGCGTCTTAATGCATCCACCATGATAATTAATTCCATTAAGTTGTCATTGGTAGGTGGGCTTGTTGATTGTATAATAAATACATCTCGGCCGCGAACATTGTCTAAAATTTCAACTTGTGTTTCACCATCACTAAATTTGCCGACGATAGCTCGTCCAGTTTCAATGCCTAAAAGGTCAGCTACTTCTTCGGTTAAATCTGGAGTGGCGCTGCCACAGAAAATCATTAAATCAGACACAGTTTATCACCTTAAATACTGGTTGTTGAGTAAAAGGGGGTAGTATGTAAAATAAAATCAAACAATCATATAGCATATCTATTAGTTGTTTTAAAAGGGTAATGATATTTTGGCTGGGCTGCCAGGATTCGAACCTGGGTATGACGGGATCAAAACCCGTTGCCTTACCGCTTGGCGACAGCCCAATTATTGACATTGTTTTAGATTCCCTCGTTTGCTGAGATCATCGTAAGCAACTGCGGCGTAGTTTAAGGCTTTAGAGGGTATGGTGTCAAGACGTTTGTCGAATTTTTTTTGAAGTTTTTCTAATTGGTTAAAATCTTGACAGATCACATAAAAACACCCACCTGAGCCGGTTAAACGGACAGGTGCTTCTGCTTTTATTTCGTCCATAATTGTCTTAATTTGTGGATGAAGGTTTTTGATAATAACTTCGAAGGCATTTTCTGTTGTATCAAAACAGTAATTTTCTGGTTTAATGGGGAGATAGTTGCGTTTAAGTTCTGGGTGTTGAAAAAGTGACTTAGTACAGATATGAATATTTGGGCAACAGATTAATAATAATGACTCCTCCTGCTTAAAGGGCATTAACTTCTCGCCGATACCTTCAGTCCATGCAGTTTGACCAAAAATAAAAATAGGAATATCAGCGCCTAACTTTGCTCCTATGTCAATCAATTGTTTCTGGTTTAGATTACAGTGCCATAATGTATTTAAAGCAATTAAAGTGGTTGCTGCATCACTTGAGCCGCCACCAAGCCCCCCCCCCATTGGAATACGCTTTTCGATATGAATATCAACACCACAAAATGACTTGGCATATGGTTTAATAGCCATCGCTGCTTTATAAACTAAATTATCTTCAATAGATGAAATAAAGCAAGTTGAGTGGATGTTGATCTGATCATGATAAGCTAGTTCAAAGGTTAACGTATCCTTTAAATCAATGAGTTGCATTAAGGTTTGTAGTTGATGGTAACCATTAGCCAGGCGTCCAGTAATATGCAAAAATCGATTAATTTTTGCATAGGCAGGTAAGATTAATTGATTAGCCATGATTTGATAACAACTTTAACAGTTAGATCACCACGTTTCATAACAAGTTTATAAGGCAGTGGGTATCGACCTTGAACCATATGAAAGTTATCATATTGGATTTGCCAGCCAGATTGTGCTAAAGATGACATTAAGCCAAAGCGGTTTAAGCTTAGCTCTTTTGATGCAATTGGTGCAGGTAAGCCACGTCCCCAGTAGTACATATCAATTACAGGAACGCTCCAGCCTAGGCGTTCTTGCATTAAATCTTGAATATTTTTTGCATAAGTTTCTTTGCCGTTTGAGTCTTTAAAGACAATGCTACCATCAGGGCGCCCCTTAATTGAAATTGCACCAAGTCCAGCTGTTCCATAGATTTGGATTATATATTGGTTTTTATTAGTCTGACGCCAGAAAAGATTTGCTCCTTGAGCTTTATCTTTAACGCGGATGCCAATAACGCCGGAGACTTCCCAGCTATCAATTGGCTGAAGAATTGCCTGATTGGTTTTCCATGCGGTTTGAATATTTTGCGTTGATAGGTTAGGTAACGGCGCAAGTTTAGTCGCTTGATTGCTAGCGCAGCCAGCGAGAAAGGTTGCAGTTAGTGTAACAAGTAGTATACCTAGGCTTTTCAGTTTTCTGATTACCATAATTTGGATGCCTCCAGATGTTGGTTTTTTGTTTCTAAATAATTATCGGAACTTATTTTTAAGAACTGTAACTCAATTTCTGATAAAGGTCGTATTTTTTTTGCTGGTGAACCAACATAGAGATAGCCAGTTTCTAATTCAGTGCCAGGTGTAACTAATGCGCCGGCTGCAATCATAATATCTGATTGAACTATTGCTCCATCCAATAGGATAGCACCCATGCCAACTAAAATACGATCTTTAAGTGCGCACCCATGAATGATTGCGCCGTGACCGATGGTTACATCTTCACCAATACTGACGGGAAAGCCTTCAGGGTATTGATTATTGCGTCTGGTTGTGTGTATTGTGGTATTATCTTGTACATTTGAGCGTTTGCCAATTGTGATTTTTTCTAAGTCACCACGAATACTTACACAAGGCCATACAGAAACATCATCATCAAGGATGACATCACCAGAAATTACAGCAGAAGGATCAATGAATACATCCCTACCAATTTTAGGTGTATGGTTATTAATGCTTCTAATTGATTTGCTTTGGTTAATCAATTCTAATTCACCTATTTAATATGTTTATAGCTGTTAGCGTAATGTTACCAATTCTTCTGCACTGGTTGGATGAATGGCAATTGTATTGTCAAAATCAGCTTTTGTAGCCCCCATATTAATCGCAACGGCAAAACCTTGCAAGATTTCATCAGCGCCAGTACCAATTAAGTGACAACCTACTATTTTTTCATTTTCGCCCGTAACAATTAATTTTACGACAGTTGGCATACGAAATCCTGAAATAGCAGAATATAAAGATGAAAACCTTGATTGATAGACCTTGATATTATCTTGACCGTAAGTTTCTGTTGCTTCTTCTTCAGTTAGTCCAACTGTGCCAATGGGCGGATGAGCAAAAACAACACTAGGAATTAGGTCATAATTCAATTTTAGGTTGGTTTCACCGTTAAATAAGCGTCTAGCTAATCGACGTCCCGCAGCAATGGCAACTGGTGTAAGCTGTGCTTGCCCTGTAATATCACCAATTGCGTAGATACCAGAAATATTGGTGTTTTGGTAGGCATCAGCTTTAATCGTGCCATCTGCATTAACTTGAATATCAGTCGAACTTAGATTTAGATTATCTGTATTAGGTACACGGCCAGTGCACCAGAATAACGCATCAACTTCATTGATTGATTCACCATTATTTAAAATAAGTTCTAACTGGTTGTTGTCAGTTTTAATAACTTTTTCAATCTGAGTATTAACTCTTAAATCAAAATTTGTTTTTTCCATACATTCGGTTAACACCTCAGATATCATCGAGTCAAATAGCCTTAGGGGTTTGCTTTTTCTGACAAGTAAGGTTGTCTGGCTGCCTAAAGCATGAAATACCTGAGCAATCTCAACACCGATATAGCCACCGCCAACAATAACGACTCGTTTAGGCTGCGTTTCTAAAGCAAAAAAGTCATCGGAGGTTAATCCATGTTCATAGCCTTCAATGAACGTAGGAATTTGGGGTTTGGCGCCAGGAGCAACAACAATATGATCTGCACTATAACGCGTGTTATTGACTTCAATGGTTTTATTATCGAGAAATTTCCCCCACCCATGAATATGGGTAATATCAAGTGATTTTAACGTGCTGTCATAAGATTGGTGAATATTATTGATGTATTGGTCTCTCTGGTTTTTAAGTTTATTCCAGTTGAAGTCTTCAATTTCAACGTTAAAACCATAGCCTTTTACATCAAAATGTAAACCTTCAGCTAAGTTAGCTGCATACCACATGGCTTTTTTGGGGACACAGCCAACGTTAACGCATGTGCCGCCTAATGCTTTTCCTTCAATAATGGCAACGCGTTTGCCTAGGCGAGCACTGGCAATCGCACAAGCAAGGCCACCACTACCCCCACCAAAACTAATTAGGTCAAAATGCTCTGTAGAACTCATAATCTTTGAAAACTCCTCAACGTTAAAAAGTTTGAAAATAATAATGACTTTATGGTTGTTTTAAACTTGAGGTATTATATCATAAAGTCAGTTAGAGTTAATCTATAAACACTAAAAAGATAAAGAGGAAGTTTATGTTTGAAGTACCTGAAATTGAATTACGTTTTATTGGCGAACATAGTATTTATGATGGGCAAATGCCAGCCTATGCTACTGCAGGATCAGCTGGAATTGACTTAAGAGCCAATGTTCGTGATGTGGTAAATTTAAAGCCAAACACGGCTGAATTACTTCCGACTGGATTATCCATTCACATTGCAAATCCATTTTATGCAGCAATGATTTTACCGCGCTCAGGGTTAGGACATAAAAAAGGTTTAATCTTAGGAAATTCTGTTGGTTTGATTGACTCGGATTACCAGGGTGAACTAATGGTTTCTTGTTGGAATCGCAGTGATGATATCATTGAAATTGCTCCAGGTATGCGCTTTGCCCAGTTAATTGTTGTCCCTGTTGTTCAGGCTAATTTCAAAGTGGTTGAGAATTTTAGTGATCAAAGCCAAAGAGGAAGTGGTGGTTTTGGTCATAGTGGAGTTTGATTTTGACGGTATAATTAACGGTTCAGTTTTAGATAATTACATGATATAGTTCTCTAAAATAAGATTGTTTTTTTAAAGCGTGGGAAGGTAGGCAATTGATTTGGACAATTCCGAATATATTGACAATTATTCGTATTATTTTAGTACCTGTTTTTGTCGTCTTCTTTTATCTGGATTTTGAAGGTAGTCAGTGGGTCGTTGCTTTATTATTTTTATTTGCTTCGGTGACGGATTGGTTGGATGGCTTTATTGCTCGCTATTTCAAACAAACTACTCAGTTAGGCGCATTCCTAGACCCTGTGGCAGATAAATTGATGGTGGCTGCTGCATTGGTATTAATTGTCAATGTTTATCCGAGTGCATGGGTAGCTATTCCAGCTGCAGCAATTATTGTAAGAGAAATAGTTGTCTCGGCATTAAGAGAGTGGATGGCTGAACTTGGTAGGCGCGCTGTTGTGAAAGTTTCCTACATAGGGAAGGTCAAAACGGCAACACAGATGTTAGCAATCTTAATTTTATTGCTGTTCCATCAAGATCAAACGTATTATTGGTGGTGGGTATTATTGGGCAAAATATTATTATATGTCGCTGTCGTTCTAACAATTTACTCAATGTGGCTTTATTTGAAAGCAGCTTATTTATCATTTAAATCATTCAAATGAATCAGATATAAAAGGGATACTTGGCGAATATGGGCAAAGTACTTGAAGTAACGCATCCTCTGGTGCAGCATAAGCTTGGGCTTTTGCGTCAGAAAGATATTAGTACGAAAGATTTTCGTGAAGCAGCTAAAGAACTGGCAACTTTGTTAACTTATGAGGCAACAAAAGAATTACCGCTTCAGAGTGTTGAAATTGATTCTTGGCAGGGGAAGATCAAAGTTAAACGCATATCAGGGAAGAAGCTAACAGTTGTCCCTATCTTGCGTGCAGGACTTGGTATGTTAGATGGCGCCTTAGAATGTTTACCGACAGCTCGGGTTAGTGTTGTTGGTCTTTATCGAGATCAAAAAACACTAGCACCTGTAAATTATTTCAAGAAGTTTGCTCATCAGATGCATGAACGTATGGCAATTATTGTTGATCCTTTATTAGCAACAGGTGGTTCAATGAATGAAACAATTAAGCTTGTCAAGCAAGAAGGGGCTTTAAGTATAAAAGTTTTGTGCTTGATTGCAGCGCCTGAAGGTATTCGAGCAGTCCATGGAGAGCATCCCGATGTTGATATTTACTGTGGTGCGATCGATGATCATTTAAATAGCCATGGCTATATTATTCCAGGCTTAGGTGACGCTGGTGATAAAATTTTTGGGACGAAATAAGTTTTTAATGTTTATTTATCGTTCAAGGCTTCGTTGGTTTTGGTTTTGGTTTTTAGGTTGCCCAACTTGGAAAAATAACGCGGAAGGCGCTGAAGCAGTTAGCTTCTTACTCCCAATACCAAAAAAAATTTTCACAGTATCAAGTAGGCTTTTAAATATGTTAGGTGATTTTTGGGGCCTTGTACTTAATAATGTGTCATACATGAGGACAGTTTCATTTACTTTAGCGGTAACTTTTTTCATAAATTCAAGCGCATTATAATTACCAGTTCTATGCGTGTGTTGTCTTAGTTTAACTCGTGTAGATGATAAGGGTTGTTGGCTTTTTTTTTGAGGTTTTGTTGATTGATAGCTTGGATGTTCGTGTTCACCATGACTAACGTGATGATCTTTAACTTTTTTTGATAGATCCATTAGACTCTCATGACTAAGGCCAGTCTTTTTGGCACACTCCCAAGCTTTACGTTTAAGTTTAGTTACAATTTGATGATCGCCTGCATTTAGTTTATCAATGTTTACTTCATGTAACTGATCAGTGAATGCTGAGATAGATAATTTCTTTTCAGGGGCTTGTTTATGTGATTGAATAAGTTCTCTAATTGCTTCTTTTGCAGCGTTGTGGCTATCTTCTTCACTCATCATGCGTTCTTTGCAATAAGTTTTAGCTTCCTGATAAGCATTTTGTAAACGATCAAATATTTTTGTTTTACGGTCAATGTCCTCACTTAATTTTGTTAATTCAGGTAACATCTTAAGTTTAGAATCAATATCGTTGTTTGCTAGGTAGGTGAGATGTTTTTGTTTGAAGTTATATAATTTCTTTGCATGACTAAATAATATATTATCAGGTATACCTGGATAGTCCTTTATAAGATTTGCTTGGATGATTTCAATAGAATTTAATTGCACTAAACGCTCATATAGCTCTTTATAATCATAAGATTGGTCAGGCATTATGCAACTCCCCTATAAAAATTTAATCAGATATCATATTACATTGTAACTCACTTTGAGAAGCAGTGCAACATTATGGCTTAATCGACTATTATTCCTATGGTGTATTTTACTTTTAACTTGTCAGCCAGGGTCACCTCACTAAAATTTAGCAGCTAAAATTTTATCCATAAATTCAGAATCCCAGCCTGCCAGCTTTCTTATGCGCTTTAGACTCATTCTAGGATTGGCCCTCTTAACTGATTGAAATAAATTCAATACAGTTTTCTTTATAATCCCCATATTCCTTGGAGCATTTTCT
>JAKJJU010000027.1 GCA_021713295.1 Thiotrichales bacterium 19S3-11 | reverse complement strand
CCTAGTAATAGCTGTAGTTGTTTGATGGCTTTCATTGGACTCGTTCTTTTTTATTTTTTCGCAATTATAAAATTGCATAAGTTCAATTTAAAATCAATAACTTAAGCTATTACTGTCCTGTAGTGTGATATGTCATATAGAAATATTAAAAGGAGAGAAGTGTGCAGAGAAAATCAATGATCCTCTATATGTTAATTGTTATGTTAGTTTGTTTGAATCCATTGGCGTTAGCAGGGACATTCTCAATTTTGCCTGTAAAATTAGTTGGTAAGCCATCAGAAAAAGTGCTTAATGTCAAAGTTACTAATAAATCAAATGACAATATTTCCGTGCAGCTACAGGTCAAGCGTTGGCAGCTTAAAAATAATGAGAATGTATATGTTAATACATCTGATTTATTACCGACACCTGCAGTTGTGACTCTAGAGCCGAATAAACCACAGTATATAAGAATCGGTGTCATGAAGCCAAATCTAACGGATATGACAGAAAGCTATCGTTTGTATATCAGACAGTTGCCTAGTGTAGTAACTGCAAATAAGTCGTCTCATGAGAATAAAAATGAAACGGCTAAAATTCAAATTTTATTGAATATTTCTATGCCAGTTTTTCTTTTACCAAAAACTAAGCTTACAGAAGATTTTAGTTGGCAATATAAAAAGGATAAAGATAACTATAATCTTACGCTTATTAATAATGGTAATGGTGTTCTTAAGGTTACTGATATCGAATTAAAAGGTGCAGATGATAAGTCCTATTACATTAATAAAGGGGTCTATGTATTACCGAAGTCTCAATTTGTCTGGAACGTTGATTCAAAGCTGACGCCAGATTCAATAACAGCTACGATTAATGAAAAGGAAGTATCAGAGAAACTAAATTGAATAATTAGATGTTAGTTGATATATAAAAATAGAAATCCATATCTATATTTTATACATGTTATTTAGATTAACTAGATTTTAGAGTAGCTCTACATTAAGAGTTAACGTGTGTGTATAAATTCCACTTGAAACAAACTGACCTGAAGGTATTGCTCCGCTATAATCAACTGATCCGGCACCAAGAAATAGTCCCCCTCCTGAAATAACATAAGGGTTGCCATCATCCCATATTGGATTAGTAAATGGATCACTACCTGTGGCTAGAAAGTAAAATAAATCATCAGTACCATTATTCATAAAATATGGTCCTACATCGGTAATAAATAATCCTATATCTGTTATACCATTGCATGAATAGTCTATAGTACCCACTGCAACAGTATCAGTACCTGAATTTGGGTCATATAAACCAAAATCTAAATCAGAAACAGAGATATCGCAACCGCTACCAACGAATGCACTAATAGTAATTGTCCCTAATGGAACTTGCCCTCCTGTTGGTCCTGAGACAGCCACATTATTGACTGCTGCTTGTGAAACACCTGCTGTACCGATGCCTAATAGTATTGCAAAGCATAGTTTATTTAAGTTTTTAGTATTCATTGCTCTACCCTCTCTTTTAATAATAGTAATCAATATTAAATTTATTAAATTTATAGTAAAACTACATAATAATTATTTCAATAATATATAAAAAATACAAATTAATTTAATAAAATATTTTAGAAGTCGAATTTGATCGGTATGTTATTGTTTTTCATGATAAATAAATGTTATTATTGAAATTTAAATATTTTTAATTCTGCTGGAGTAGTGATTTTTTTGTGTATAGCATTGAGCTAAAAAGCAGAAGACATAGGCTTGACAAAAGCAACATTACTATTGCAAAAGGTATGGCAGTTTTGACACTATAATGTAGGATGTAAGAGCCAACAATACCTGCACCTAAGAACTGAATTGCGGTTAAAAGTGCTGAGGCTGTGCCTGCAAGTTCTGAAAAATCAACCAATGCCATGGCTGTAGCTGGTCCAAACGATAAACCAAGCCCAAAAGATAACGTTAGCATCGGTAACATGAAATTAGCAACGCTTAATCCGTTGTAATAATTAGCTGTCAACATGTAAAGGCTGCCAATAATTGTAAATACAATACCTAATATAATCGGTTTAGAGGTGCCTAGGCGTTTATTTAAATAATTTGATAATAAACTAGCAATAATATAGGTTAATGCATTACTACCAAAACACAGACCATATGCTGTTTTATCAAGGTTAAGCTCGCTCATTAAAAGAAAAGGTGAGATAGCGCAGAAGCAAAATAAGGCGATTAAGCTGGTTAAGGTGATAACACTGTGTATTAGAAAATTTTTATTTTTTACAACCTGAAAATAATTTGTGGTTAACATTCTAAAGTTTAGCGTTATTTTATTATAAGGGGCTAAGGTCTCGCTAATAGTTAGATAAGATGAGACAAAAGAATAAATGGCAAATAATAGTAAAAAAGCAAAGCTTGCACGCCATGAAGCAAAAATAATACTTAAATAACCACCTAAAATAGGTGCCAGTACTGGTGCTATCATTGTAATAGAACCCAATAGACTATAAAAAATAGCTCCTTTTTCAGTCGAATAAATATCTCTTACAATGGCATATGCAACGACAACTAAAACACAAGAGCCAAGTGATTGGAATAAACGGCCAATAATTAACACTTCAATAGATGGTGAAAATAAACAAATACAAGTACCAAAAATATATAGAACAAGGCCTACTAAGGTACTAGGGCGTCGGCCAAAACGGTCAGTCAGTGGCCCTGAAATTAATTGACCAATGCCAGCGCCAAGCATGTAAATACTGAGTGTCCATTGTACTATGTTAGGTTGGCTGTCAAAATACGTACTGATTTCAGGTATGGAAGGTACGAAAATGTCCATTGATATTGCAATGCTAATTACAAGTGGCATTAAAATAATGAGTGTTGCTTTTGTAGATTTATCCCACATAAAAATTACTAACTTTAAATTGATAAAAAATTATCATTATCTTTTAGAGGTGTAAGTATAACAGTTAACGATACTATTTGAAAAAGTTTTTATCTGGTTGATGTCGGATGCCAGAGGTTGCAATTCGGCATCCGCATAACCTATTTCCCCCGCCCCAGAAGCAGTACTTCTAAGCCTTTAAAACGATAAATTAAGCTTGAAGTAATCGTAGAAATTGTTCCTAGTTATTACAATAATATTGATTATTTTAGGAAAGTAAATCATAATAATCAGAAGGGGTATTTCAAAAAAATAGAAATAGAAGATTATGCGTAGAAAAATTAATTTAGAAGTTCTTGAGTTACTTGACATTATTGATAAGAAAGGTAGCTTTTCATCGGCCGCAGAAGCGCTATATAAAGCACCATCTGCGATCACTTATGCCATTCAAAAGCTTGAAGGTGACCTAAATATTCAGTTATTTCAAAAGAAAGGACGCCAAGTAGAGATGACTCCTGCTGCACGTGTTTTATTAGAGAAAGGCCGTGATATTTTAGAGTCAGTTGACTTACTACAACAACGAGTAATTGAAACAGATGCAGGTTGGGAGCCAAAAATTACGATTGCTGTTAATACTATGTTGGGCGTTGAGTATTGTTTCCCTGAAGTCAAAGAGTTATATCAAATAAGACCAGATATTGAAATAACACTTAGAGAAGAAGCTTTAGGTGGTTTATGGGATAATGTTATTAATGATCAGGCGGATCTAACGATTGGTGCTGCAGGCATGCCTGGGCATGAAGTTAAAGGGTTGGATATTGTTAAGATAGGCCATGTTAATATTCATTTGGTTGCAGCTAAAGACCATCCATTGGCACAATTAGATAGGCCTATAACGGTCAATGATATAAAACACTGTCGATTTGTAACCAATAGCAATACCGGTATAACACCCAGACCAGATATAACGTTATCTAAAAAATCTGCCCTTCGTGTGCCCACTATCCAAGATAAGTTACATGCTATTGTTGATGGGCTTGGAATAGGTTTTATGCCAGATATTAGTATCAAATATTTTGCATCAAAAGGTGAGATTGTTGTATTGCCTTATGGAAAAGAAAGTGTGCCACTTTGTAGTACGCTTTATTTGATTTCTAAAAAAAGTAATCAAGGTAAAGCCAAAAACTGGTTTGTAGAAAAATTTAGGAAAAAATCGTTTGAGCAGTATAGAATATATTAAGGCGATTAATAAATAGTTTAAGTTAATTATATGCAGGGACGAACACTTGGAGAATTGGCTCATTATTTTCAGTTAGATGGATTAAAATTAGCAAACGCACAAAAGCGGATACGCCATTTAGTGCTTGATAGCCGTAAAGTCGGTGTTGGTGATGTGTATATTGCTTATCAGGGTGCAAGTTTTGATGGACATGCGTTTATTGAAGATGCAATCAAGCAAGGTGCTATTGCCGTTATTTGTGAATGTGATGCTAATTATGCAGTGACAAGTTTTATTGTTCCGAGCATTAAAGATGAGCTAGCCCATCTTGCGACTTGGTTTTACTCTGTTTCAGAGAAGCTGAATATGATTGGTGTAACAGGAACAAATGGCAAAACATCAATTGTCTGTTTATATGCTCAGTTAGCAATACTATTAAATGAATCTTGTGGTGTGCTTGGTACCATTGGCAATGGACTTTGGCCAAACTTAAAATCAGCGACTAGAACAACAGATAATGCATTAGCGCTATGGCAAAATTTATCGATATTATCTAAAAAAACAAGACAGGTAGCGATGGAAGTTTCTTCCCATGCATTAGATCAGCAAAGGCTTTTAGGTTTGAAGTTTAGTTGTGTTATTTGGAGTAACTTAAGCCATGATCATTTAGATTACCACCGTACATTAGAGTGTTACTTTAGGGCAAAGTTAAAATTATTTACAGACTATAATTATGATTGTGCGGTGCTAAATTATGATAATGAATGGGGCAAGAAGATAAAGGCATCACTAAGCAATAAGAAAATTTTAAGTTATAGTCTTTCTGATAAGAGTGCTGATCTTTATGTTGAAATTCTAATGAAAAAGAAAGTTGGTTATCGTATTGCTTTACACTATCAAAGACAGCAAGTTCCAACTGAAATTAATTTAGTTGGTCGCTTTAACTTAGAAAATATTGCAGCTGTTGTTTGTGCGCATTTAGCTAGAGGAGTCCCATTAAAATCAATTGCTTCGCGATTACCGCAACTAGAGGCAGTAACTGGGCGTATGGAAATGATTAAACCGGATAAAAAACCATTTATTGTTTTAGATTATGCACATACACCTGATGCTCTGGAGAAAGCGCTTATAACAATTCGTTCTCAAATGAATGCAACTCAAAAGTTATGGTGTGTTTTTGGTTGTGGCGGAGATCGAGATATTAGCAAGCGAGCTATTATGGCGTCTATTGCTGAGCGACTGTCAGATAAAATTGTGGCAACATCAGATAATCCTAGATCAGAATCACAAGAATTAATCTTTCAAGATATGAAAGAAGGATTTCAAGGACTTAAGCCAGTCCTTTTTATGGAAAATAGGAAAAATGCTATTGAGTATGCATTTGCAAATGCTAATGAAGATGATTGGATTTTATTGGCAGGAAAAGGTCATGAGCGCTATCAGGAAATCAATGGTGACTTTTTTGTATTTGATGAAAAAGAGATTATTGATTCGCTATCTCAATAAGTTAAACTAGGTGCAATTAGTTGAAGGTTAACGTTTTTAGGAAATACTATGCATCAGTCATATCATGTGTTATTGGATACAACAGGTTTGAACTGCCCTATGCCAATTCTAAAAGCAAAAAAAGCATTAAAAAGTTTAGCAGTTGGAGAAATCTTAAAAGTTGTGGCAACAGACCCTGCAAGTGAAGCTGATTTCAAAGCATTTGTTCAGCAAACAAAAAATCAGTTGCTTGAAGTGGAGGCTATTGATGGCGCTTTTTATTTTTTAATTCAAAAAGGGTAGAAACTGAATCTATGAAAACATTAAAGCAGTTAGCCAGTGAGATTGGCGCGCAATACGTTGGAGATAATTGTGAATTTAAAGGCGTATCAATTGATACAAGGACATTAAAAGCCGGTGAATTATTTATTGCCGTTAAAGGTGAACGAGTTGATGGACATACACTTGTCAGTCAAGCAAAAGAAAAAGGTGCGATTGCTTGTATGGTTACGCATAAAGTTGACTGTGATATAACACAGTTAATTGTTTCAGATACACGGTTGGCATTAGGAAAAATAGCTAAGCTCTGGCGCGAACAGTTTGCTATGCCATTTATAGCTGTAACTGGTAGCTGTGGAAAAACAACCGTCAAAGAAATGTTAGGCAGCATTTTAAATCAAACAACGAAAGCATTAGTAACAGAGGGTAATTTTAATAATGATTATGGTTTGCCTGTAACAATAGCCAAATTAACGAACTCTTATGATTATGTTGTATTAGAGGCGGGAAGCAATCATCTAGGAGAAATCAAATATTTAGCAGATATTATACAACCTGATGTTGCGCTAATTACCAATGTAGATAGAGCACACCTAGAAGGTTTTGGCTCACTAGAAGGTGTTATGAAAGAAAAAGGCGCGTTATTGGAAAGCTTAAATACGGATGGCTTTGCAGTTATAAATCGTGACGATGCAAGAATAAATAACTTTGCAAAATCACTGGAAATGAGAAAAGTTTATTTTTCTCAATGCGATATAAATGCTGATGTTTTTCTTGCCTCAGAGCCATTGATTAAGGATGGTTATTTATGTTTTGATGTCTCTGTAAAAAACAAACTTTGGTCAGTTGAACTAGCATTATGGGGGCGTTATCAAGTAAAAAATGCACTAGCAGCGATTGCTGTTTGCTATGTGTTGGGTGTTGAAAAATCGTCAGTTTTAGCGGGTCTTAAACAATTGAAGCACGTTAAAGGACGGTTTATGCCAATACCGTTATCAAAGCGCATTCAATTGATTGATGATACGTATAATGCAAGTGTTCCTTCAGTAAAAGCAGCGATTGAAACCTTAAGTCAGTTTTCAGGTAAGCGAATATTTGTTATGGGGCATATGGGTGAATTGGGTGAAAATGCCAATTTATATCACAAAAAGATGGGGCAGTGGTTATTTGATAATAAAATTGATGAAATTTATCTTTATGGTGATTATGGCTTGTTATCCAATACGATAAATGTTGTACCGAATGCGCGTTATTATAATGACAAAGCTAAGCTTATTGCTGATTTAAAGAAATCACTAAAAAAAGAAGAACAAACTTATGTTTTGGTTAAAGGTTCTAGAGCAACAGAAATGGAGCATATCATAAAAGATTTAGTTAATGCATAAATTGTGCTAGTCTGGTTGCTACTGGCGTTAAATGAAATATGATGAGTAAAGAAAATGCAATTAAATAGTCGCTTTGGTCATTATGGTGGTTGTTATGTGCCTGAGAGTTTGGTTTCAGTATTAGAAGAGATTGAAGCAGGTTTTATTCGCGCGATTGATGATGTTCAGTTTATCAAGCGCTTTAATTATTTATTAGAGAATTATGCAGGAAGAAAGACACCATTAACTTTGGCAGAGAACTTATCAAATGAGTTAAATCGAAATATATATTTAAAGCGAGAAGATTTGTTACATGGGGGCGCACATAAAACTAATAACTGTATTGGCCAATTATTATTAGCAAAGTATTTGGGGAAAAATCGTATTATCGCTGAGACTGGCGCAGGACAGCATGGTGTTGCTACGGCAATGGTAGGTGCAAAGCTTGGGCTTGATGTGGAAATTTATATGGGCTCTGTTGATGTTCAGCGTCAAAAACAAAATGTTGAGCGTATGCGTTTATTTGGTGCTAAAGTACACGCAGTAGAAAATGGTAGTGCTACTTTAAAAGATGCCATTAATGAAGCTCTAAGAGATTGGATTACGTATGCTGAAGATACCTATTATTGTTTTGGAACAGCAGCAGGGCCTCATCCATTTCCAACGATCGTTCGCTACTTTCAAACATGCATCGGTAAAGAGACAAAAGAGCAGATACTTAAATTTACAGGAAAATTACCAGATGCGATTGTTGCTTGTGTTGGTGGAGGTAGTAATGCCATTGGTTTATTTTCAGGTTTTTTAGATGATGCTAATGTTGATATTTATGGGGCTGAAGCAGCAGGTCATGGTGTTGATTCACAAGAACATGCAGCAACGTTGTTAAAAGGGGAAGAAGGTGTTTTTCATGGTATGCAATCATTATTTTTGCAGGATGAGGATGGGCAAATAAAAGAACCTTATTCAATTTCTGCCGGTCTTGACTACCCTGGCATAGGTCCTGAGCATGCTTATTTAAAAGAAATAAACCGTGTTACTTATATGGGAATTACAGATAAACAAGCGATTGATGCGTTTGAGTTATTATCTAAAAAAGAAGGTATCATTCCTGCGTTTGAATCATCGCATGCAATTGCATTAGGAATAGAAATAGCAAAATCTTACCCGCAAGGCAGTAACGTTGTTATTAATTTATCCGGTCGTGGTGATAAGGATTTAGATAGCTATTGGCAAATTCGCTAGTTTGAGTTACCGCGTTTATTTAAACTTAATTTGGAAATTACAATGAATCGTTTTGATAAAATGTTTAGTCATGGTAACAAGGTGCGTTTAGTACCATTTTTTACGTTAGGTGACCCTTCATATGATGATAGCCTATTAATGATTAAAGCGGCAATAGATGCAGGTGCAGATGCTCTAGAGTTGGGCTTTCCTTTTTCAGATCCAGTTGCTGATGGGCCAACTAATCAGCGTTCCATGGCCCGAGGTTTGAAGTCTAATATGAATGTTGATCGCTGTCTGGCATTATTAAAAGAGATAAGAGCCTATAATCGTGAAATTCCAATAGGACTTTTAATTTATTATAATCTTTTATTTAAACGTGGGGATAAGGTTTACCAAGAACTAGCTGACTGCGGTGTTGATGGTGTTGTTTCAGCAGATTTACCTTATGAAGAAGCGTTTGACCATAAAAAGAAACTAGAAGCCAATGGGGTTGGCTGTGTGCAGTTGGTAGCACCAAATACCCCTCTAGAAAGAGCAAAGATGTTATTTGATAATTCAAGTGCATTTACCTATGTCCTAAGTGGTTATGGACCAACTGGTGCAAAAGAAAAATTAGAAGAGCAGACAATTGAGCATGTTCAAGCATTACGTCAATTAACCAATAAGCCAATGATTGTAGGTTTTGGGATTAGTAAACCTGAGCATGTTAAAATGATTTGTCAAGCTGGCGCTAATGCAGCTATTGTTGGTAGTTTTTTTACATCAATGATTGAAAAGCATTTAAATGAACCAGCAAAGGCAAGAGAAGCCGTTAGTGAGTTTATACGCAAGGTTCACCTTAATGACTAAGCATGTTTCTGTTTTATTAAATGAAAGTATTGATGGTTTAAATATACAGGCTTCTGGTATTTATGTTGACGGTACATTTGGTAGAGGTGGGCACAGTGATAAAATACTTAAATTGCTAGATGAATCTGGGAGACTATTTGTTTTTGATAAGGACCCTCAAGCAATTGACTGTGCAAAAGAAAAATATGCCAATGATAGGCGCGTTATTATTTATCATGGGTCGTTTAAGTCAGTAAAGTCGGTTATTGCTAATTATGATTTGCTTGGTTGTGTTAATGGAATTTTATTGGATTTAGGTATTTCATCACCACAGATTGATCAAGCCGAAAGAGGCTTTAGTTTTCTTAAATGTGGTCCTTTAGATATGCGAATGAATCCAACAGTGGGCCTATCCGCTAAAGGTGTACTTATTCAATATGATGAGCAACAGTTAGCAGATATATTCTATCAGTATGGAGAAGAGAGGTTTTCACGTAAAATTGCTCGAGTGATTAAACAATATTTAGCAGATGGTAAAAAAATTGACACAACAACTGAGTTAGCCAACCTGGTTAGTCAAATTATACCTAAAGCACGTCATGAAAAAAATAAACACCCTGCAACAAGGGTTTTTCAAGCATTAAGAATATTTGTTAATGAGGAATTAAGCGATTTAGAAACATTATTAAGTGATGTTAAATCAATTTTATCTGACCAAGGGCGATTAAGCGTTATTAGCTTTCATTCACTTGAGGATCGTATAGTTAAGCATTTTATTCAAAAAGAGATATCCGGAAATCAGGCTCAGATTCCTAGAGGCCTGCCGGTTGAAGTATTTAAAGCAAATTTTAAATGGATTCATAAAAAGATAAAGCCATCAAGTGATGAACTAAAAGATAATATTCGTTCAAGGAGTGCAACCTTAAGAGTTGCTGAGCGGATAATTAATGTATAATGAAAATAGAGAGTCAGTGAGAATAAAATGGAGCTTGCTTGATGCAAATTTCAAGGAATGAAGTTAGAAAACGCTTGTTTGAGACTATTAGCGCAAGTTTTTTTAATTTACAATTTTTAATTGTTATTATTTTGTCTGTTTTGGTATTAGCATCCTCATTTGCCGTGCTACACCAAAAACTTAAATTCAGAGAAGCCACAATCCAATATCAAAATTATGTAAAAGAAAAAGAATCATTACATATACAGTGGACTCAGTTACTACTAGAGCACAGTACATTGGCCTCACCAGCAAGAGTTGAGCGAGTTGCAAAAGATACATTGAAAATGCACTTGCCATCGGTTAAGGATATTCAGTTAATTAAGGAGCCATAAAGCCATGCGAGTTGGAAGGCTGATTTTTATTATTATTATATTATTTTTGGCTGCATTCAGTATTATATTTAGACTTGTTTATTTTCAAACAGAAGATAAAACATTTTTAGATCAGCAAGGTAACTCTCGTATGGTGCGTACAGTTAATGAGCATGCATTTAGGGGGAAAATTGTTGATAGAAATGGTTATCCATTGGCAATTAGTACACCCGTTGATTCAATTTGGGCAGATCCAAAATTTGTTGAATTAAATAATCCAAAGACCTATGAAGTATTCAATTTGTTGAGCCTTTCAATAGATGACAAAAAAGAAATCTTAGAAAGAATTAAAAAACGTTTGGGGCGTTATGGGTTTGTTTATTTAAAGCGCAAAGTTCCACCTTATATCGCTGAAAAAATAGAGCAAATGGAAGTGCCAGGTATCCATTTGATGCGAGAGTATCAGCGTTATTATCCAGATGGAGAAGTAACTGCACATGTTGTCGGTTTTACTAATATTGATAACCAAGGCGTTGAAGGCATTGAATTGGTCTATAACAATTGGCTAGATGGTCATAGTGGTCAATATGAAATGTGGCGTGATTTAAAGCGTAATTTAATTAAAAAAACAAAAACGATTAAAGATAAGCAAACAGGTGGAGATATTGCTTTAAGTATTGACCGTCAAATTCAGTATATTGCCTATCGAGCATTAAAGCGATCAATCATTGAGAATAATGCAATTGGGGGTAGTGTTGTTGTTTTAGATGCTCATACAGGTGAAGTGCTTGCGATGGTGAATCAGCCCTCATTTAATCCTAATAACCTATCAGACTCTGAGGTTGCATCTAGAAGAAACCGAGCCATTACAGATGTATTTGAACCAGGGTCAACGATTAAAACGATCAGTGTTTTAGCTGGAGTGGAATATGGTGGCTACTCGCCAGATGATGTATTTGATGTCTCTCCAGGTTATTACTATTTAAATAAGTTACCAGTTAGAGATTTTAGAAACTATGGAGAGCTTGATTTGCGTCATGTCATGATGAAATCAAGCAATGTTGGTATTTCACGTATGTTGCTAACAATGCCTAAAGAAACACTGCCAAATTTACTAAGAACGCTTGGTTTTGGAAGAAGTAGTGGTTTAGAGGCAATTGGTGAGCGTAGTGGTTATGTACCAATGAATATGAAAAAAGTAAGTGATTTTTCTTTAGCGACTCTGTCGTTTGGCTATGGTATGAATTCGACAGCCTTGCAATTAGCTAGAGCGTATGCGGCGTTAGCTAATGGAGGTAAATTAGTGCGTCCAACCTTACTTCGGATATCAGATAAGAGCCAGGTGGAATCAGTCCAAGTAATTAAGCCTAAAGCAGCAACACAAACATTAGATATGTTAACCTCCGTTGTTGAGGCGCCAGGAGGTACTGGAAGCAAGGCGAAAATAGAAGGTTATCAGGTTGCAGGTAAAACAGGTACAGTAAGAAAGCCAATTCCAGGAGGTTATGCAACGGATGCTTATATGGGGCTATTTGCAGGCATTATACCAGCTGATAATCCTAATTATGTAATCGTTGTTGTAATTGATGACCCTAAGGGTGAAAGCTACGGCGGAGGTACGGCAGCAGCGCCTGTATTTTCTGAAATTGCTGAACAGATTTTAAGGTTGAAGGCATTAACACCAACAAAATTAATTACATCATGATAATGCTTGAAATTTAATTTTGATATGACATATAGTTTATGTTGTCAAAATAAATTGCTCTACTAGAATTGAATATACACCGATAACATGGAGATTATGATAATGAAGAAAAAAATGTTACTTGCAATGGGAACAGGCCTAGCTTTAAGTTTAACAGCTAATATTTCTTTAGCAGATTCAAGTAATACGATGCAAGCCAATGAAATGAATACGGGCTATAGTAATAGCGGTAGCTCTAAATCTGCAACTAATCATTGTGGCTCTAGCGCATCATCGAGCGTCAAATCTAGTACTAATAGTGCTAGTGATGCAGCGTCGAATTGTGGACAAGGTAAGTGTGATTCAGCTAAATGCGCCACAAAAGATAAAAGTGCAGCTGGCAAATGTGGCTCATCAGGGAAATGCGGTTCTGGAAAATGTGCTTCAGGTAAATGTGCTGGCTCTAGCGAATGAGCCATGCTTTAAGTAGCATTGATAATCAAATAGGTATTTGTGGTTTAGGATTAAGACCTGAGTTATTAGATAGCTTAATTCAACTTGATACTAAGCCTGTTGATTTCCTAGAAGTTGCACCTGAAAATTGGCTTGGTGTTGGTGGAAGAAAAGGTAAATATTTTCAAAGCTATACTGAAATATATCCAGTAATTTGTCATGGTTTATCTTTGTCAATTGGGGGCATTGCTCCAATTGATATAGCATTTGTTAAGCGGTTAAAGCAATTTTTTGATACGCATCAAATACAGTTTTATAGTGAGCACTTGAGTTATTGTAGTGATGACTATGGACAACTATACGATCTAATGCCCATGCCGTTTACTGAAGAAGCTGTTTCATATGTCGCTAAGCGTGTTAAGCAGGTTCAGGATATATTAGAGCGGCCAATTGCATTAGAGAATGTTTCTTATTATGCAAAGTTACCAGGTGATTTAACCGAGGCAGATTTTATCAATGCAGTGCTTGAGGAATCCAACTGTCTTTTGTTACTAGATATTAATAATATTTATGTTAATAGTGTCAATCATGATTATGATCCATTGATGTTTTTATCACAGATGCCAAAAGATAAAATTGCTTATTTTCATATTGCTGGACATTGGCAGAAATCGCCCAATTTAATTATCGATACGCATGGTGATAGGGTTATAGAGCCAGTATGGAACTTGCTTAATAAAGCTTATGACGAATTTGGACTTTTGCCAACTTTATTAGAGCGAGATAATGACATTCCTGAATTAGCCGAGCTTTTAGATGAAATAAACCATTTAAAGAAGATTCAAATGATATATCAAAAGGAATGTCAATTGTATGAAAATTGATTTTCAGCAGTTACAGATAACCTTTGCAAAGCAAATTCGCTATGGTAATACAGGTGAGTTAAAAGAAATTTCCAATGAACAACTAGCAATTTATCGTTCTTGTTTCATCAGTGGTGTTAATGAAATATTAAGTAATTGTTTTCCAATTTTATCTGAAATTCTACAAGGTGAGCGATGGCAGTTTTTAATTAAAGACTTTTATGCGAATTATCCTGCTAAAACACCGTTGTTTTATGAAATGCCAGAGGAGTTTTTATGTTATTTGCTTGAGGTGAAACCTTTGATTGATGAGGTGCCTTACTTAAATGAACTAGCGCATTACGAATGGATGGAACTAGCTTTAGATATTGCTGAAGGTCAAGCGCCAATGCCTATAGTAGAACCAATTAATCTTCAGCATGCAAAGTTCGCATTATCACCGCTTGCTGAGGTGGTTGCTTATCACTATAAGGTACATCAAATCAGCTTAAGTTATCAACCACAAGTAAATGATCAACAACTAACGTATCTATGCATTTATAGAAACTATCAGGATGAGGTTAAGTTTATTCAGCTAAATGCATTAACGGCAAAATTTTTATTAATGCTAAAAGAGCAAGCTCAATTAATTGATGAGGCATTAAATCAAATAGTAAGCCAATTGCATATTGCTGAACGTGAGAAGTTTATTGAATCTAGCAAAAAATTAGTATTAAATTTCTTAAATAAAGGTATTCTCTATGTTAGTTGATTTATAATAGCTAGCTATATTAAAATTATTAATATGGGTCTGATATAAGGTAATAATGGTTGTGAATAGAAAAATAAAATCTCAACTTTATGTTTGGTTGTTTGCATTTTTATTAGTTTTAGTCATTGGTTTTGGTAATGCTTATGCTAAGGCTCCGCTTTATATTAAACTGACTTATAATGACTTGTTGGCATCGAAATTATGGGCGTATAGCCAGTATAATAACGATAAAATAGTTACTATGATTAAATCAGATATTGGGGTTTATGCTGAAATTTTTACACCCAAGCTTTATCAGCAATATCCGGATAATCCACAGGAGCTAGAGAAGCATTTTCGTACGATTTTAAATGCATTTATTGCCCATTTAAATAACTATTATCAGAGTAATTACTATCTTCAAAAAACAATAACACTTGGGAAATTTAATACACAAAGTATGTCATTTGATGTTGATATTCCTCAGCGTTTTTATATTACCTACAATGGAGACTTACCTTTTTCAATCAATGGCTACAATTTCACACCTTCATACTATATTGATTTAAAAGGTGATTATAAAGCTGTTTTTACTTATACAAAATCAAAGGGTAAAGCCATAGAAAATAATCCAAATCAAAAGGCCTGTTTACGGGTGTTTTTAGAGTCTCAGTCATTAGTACAAGTAGATACAGCGCATAAATATGCAAATGATAATTACACTGCGCAATCGCTTAGTTTTTCTTTATATCCAAATAAAAGCTGTGATTAAATTTACGATCATATCTAGCTAATATACCTTTCTTTTCCTATGCGAATTTTTTAGAATAGACAGTATTAAAAAACAGCGATTTATTGATGAAACTAAGATGCTAACAATTAATCATTTTTTAACTAAAGTTGGTTTGATTTTAACTTTATTTCTAATCATTCCTTTAAATTCTTTTGCTAATGATGCAGGGCAAACGATTAAAGCTTGTGCAGAACCATGGCCACCATTTGACTATATTGAAGATGGAAATGTCCAAGGTAAAGATGTCCAGGTAAATGAAAAATTATTTCAGCAGTTAGGGGTTTCATTAAAAATTATTATTATGCCCTGGAAGCAATGTTGGATGTTAGTAAAAAGTGGTAAAGTTGATGCCGCTTTTATGGTTTCAAAAAAACAGCAAAGACAAATGGACGTTTACTATAGTCAAACGCCATCTAATAATTTGAACTATGTTTGGGTAACTAATTCAGATATAAATAAAGAAAAAGTTTGTCAGCAAACAGTTTGCCCAAATTTAGAAAAAAATAACTGGAAAGTGGGGCTTGTAACAGCTAATAGTTATTCACAAAATTTATTAAATTGTTTTAAAAATAAAGCGAGTTCGGTGCTTTATCAGCCAACATTAGCTTCGGCGTTAAGAAAGTTATTGTTAAATCAAACTCAATTAATGCCAATGGTTAAATCCATTGCAGAGTATTATAAATTGCAAGCAAATATAGATAATCTTCATATTTGTCAAACAACCTTATTTAGTAAGGATTATTACACAGTTTTTTCTAAAAAGTCGACATTTGAATCGCAAAAATACGCATCGATTGAAGCAGTAAAATCAGCATACGACCAAGCATTAGCAAGAGAGATTAATCATTAGTTCGCTATGAACATTATTTAGGTTGATTTCATGCCTACCATAAATAGGCGTTTAAATGGGAGTAAAATTTTGCCATTGACTTGTTTGGGGTAGGCATTGGTAATTGCACTGATATAAGCTTGTTCGAACTCAGCTTTTTCTTGAGCCTTCATGGCAGATAAAACAGGCGTAAGTGCAGTACCCTTAACCCAGTTAAAAATAGCAGGATAATCTGACATTTCTTGAAAGTATTCAGTTTCCCAACAAGCTAGGCTTTTTACCCTAGCATTTGTTAATAAATCATAATAATCAATTAGATTGTAAAAAGGCTTGTTTAAGGTACCATAACGCAAACGCTCTAGGATGAAGTTCCAATTTGAGTGCCTTTGTAAAAGTTTAACGATGACTTGATGGGTTGGATTATGAAAGTTATTAGGCATTTGAATGGCAAAAATACCACCCGGTATTAAAGTATTAAATAAATTTGGGAATAGACTTTCATGATTATCGAGCCATTGTAGCGATGCATTGGCAATAAAGCAGTCTATTTTGTTGTTAGGAGAAAAGCTTGCAATATCTCCTTCAAGAAAGCTTATATTTGGATAAGATTGTTGTGCTTTTTTAATCATATCTAATGAAGAATCAATGCCGATAATATTAGCTTCTGGCCAGCGCTCTTGCAATAAAATAGTGCTGTTGCCTGGGCCGCAGCCAAGATCATAAATAGTTTTTGGTTGAAAATTAGAAGGTATAGCAGATATTAAATCGCGTGCTGGTTTGGTTCTAAGCTCAAGAAATTGACTGTAAGTTTGGCTATTCCAAGAGTCCATTATGATGCCTTTTAGTTTATGATTGATAAATTGATTTCTGTGCTTGGGTAATAGCTTCAATCATGTTAATGATTGATTGAAGTGAAAAAACTAAAGTTGAGCTGTGACGATATTCAGGCTCAATATTCAGTGTTTCCATAAATGCTTTTAATTTCTCTTGAGCTTTATCAAGCTCATCAGTTGGCATTACTTTTTTATGTAGAAAGCTTACTTCTAGTTGTTTGAGTAATTGTTTGATAACATCAAACAGAGCTAAAAAATGATTATGATGAGAAAATTTTTGGCGTTTTTCAGGATAAGTATCAATATACTCATGTAAAATACAAATATGACGATAGAGACGACGGATGGTTCGATTTATTTGGCTGTAGTGATCCATATGGATTTTTGCTTTTTCATATTTGATTTCTTTTAGAAGCGTAATTTGTTTGCTGAAATGTGAAAATAATTTGGATAACAAGGTTTCATAACTTTTGCCTTCGATTAAATAATCATGTAAGTTTTTTATTTCTCGAATCGTTTCTGAAAAAGATTTCTCGATTTGCTTTTCAGCTCTAATTGGAAATACAAAACGGTTTATAAGTAAGGCAATAAAAATACCAATGAGCACTTCAAGTGCTCGATAGAATGCAAACGATACACTGATATTTTGTCCAAACATGGTAATTGCAACGGTAACAGAGCCCAAAACACCAGCATAGGTGTATTTGGGTATTGAATTTGCAATAAAGACGCCGATAAAAATTAAACATAAACTAAAAGCTAATACAGTCCATGCTTGTTCACTAAAAAAATAGATAATTGCTATTGCAATAACAGCAGTGAATGCAGTAGCAAAAAAACGCATTACCGCTTTATCAATAGCGCCGCCTAAATTAGGTTGGCTGGACATAATGACTAAAATAGTTACGACAATCCAGCTATACATTTGAGTGACATTTAAATAGTCCCCCAAGAAATGACCAATAAGATAACCGATAAAGCTCGCAATAACAGCTTTAAGCGCATTTAGAAGTGCGTAGTTCGTATTAATCAATACCATGGTTGCTCTTGCCTAGGTTTAATGCATATGCAAACCGCCATTAATAGAAATATCAGCGCCGGTAATAAATGCAGCTTTATCTTCAGAAAGGAAAGCAACCAAGTCAGCAATTTCTTCAGGTTTTCCTAAACGTCCAACAGGAACTTGCGAAATAATTTGATTTAGGACTTTATCAGGCATAGCCTGAAGCATTTCCGTTGCGATATAACCAGGTGAAACGGTATTGACAGTGACGCCTTTAGCGGCAACTTCTTGAGCTAGTGCTTTGGTAAATCCATGAATGCCGGCTTTAGTGGCTGCATAATTGGTTTGTCCAAATTGGCCTTTTTGTGCATTCACTGAAGATAAATTTACGATACGGCCATAATTATTTTCAATCATGTGATTAATAACATGGCGAGTCACATTGAACATACTGCCTAGATTAGTTTGAAGAACATCTGACCAATCTTGTGCTGACATTTTCTTAAATGTTGTATCTCGAGTAATACCAGCATTATTAACTAAAATATCAATATGGCCATATTGAGCGATAATATTATTTAATGCTTCAGTCATTTCATTATAATCAGCGACGTTGCCCTTCATTGTTCCTACTCTTACAGCAAAACCTTGGCTCTTTTTTTCGTCTAACCATTTATCTGCATTGGCTTGGTTTGTATAACCAGCAATTACAGTTGCGCCACGTTTTAATAACTCATCACAAATTGCTTTACCAATACCTCGAGTGCCACCGGTTACAACGGCTATTTTACCTATCATTGATTCATTCATTGTCTAGTCCTTTTGTTAAATAAAAATTTATTGTCTCTCTACGGCCATTGCTGTGCCCATGCCACCACCAATACATAGCGTTGCTAGGCCTTTTTTTGCATCTCTTTTTTCCATCTCGTGTATTAGTGTAACTAAAATTCTAGCACCAGATGCTCCAATTGGGTGGCCTAGCGCGATAGCACCACCATTAACATTCACTTTAGCAGTATCCCATTTCATTGCTTGGTTGACGGATATAGCTTGTGCGGCAAATGCTTCATTAGCTTCAATTAAATCTAGATCATTTGCATGCCAATTGGCTTTTTGTAAACATTTGGTACTTGCGGGGATTGGCCCAGTACCCATTAGAGTTGGGCAAACACCTGCATCAGCATAAGACTTTATATATGCCATTATCTCTACATTTAATTCTTTGGCTTTGGATTCACTCATTAGTAGAACAGCAGCAGCTCCATCATTAATGCCTGAAGCATTACCTGCAGTGACTGAACCTTGTTTATCAAATGCTGGGCGAAGCGTACTTAATGATTCTTTTGTTGTATCAAATCTTGGAAATTCATCTTTTGTAAAAATGATGGACTCTTTTTTACGCTGAGGTATTTCGATGGGGACAATTTCTTCAGCAAAGCGTCCGCTTTCAATGGCTTGTTGTGCTTTTTGTTGTGATTTTGCTGCAAAATCATCTTGTTCTTCCCTAGAGATATGATAAGCCTTAGCAATATTTTCTGCTGTAGTACCCATATGGTATTGGTTAAAAGCTTCCCAAAGCCCATCATTTACCATAGTGTCTATCATTGACCAATTACCCATCTTGTGGCCCTTGCGACTATCGTTTACGGCATGAGGCGCACAAGACATATTTTCTTGGCCACCAGCGATAATAACCTCAGCGTCGCCCAAGCGGATTGCTTGTGCCGCCATTTGGATAGCACTCAAACCAGAACCACAAACATGATTTAGAGTCATTGCACACGTTTCTTTTGGTAAGCCTGCTGCAATTGCTGCTTGACGTGCTGGGTTTTGTCCACAGGCGGCAGTTAAGACTTGTCCCATGATAACTCGATCAATTAATTCAGGTGCAATTTTTGTTTGGTGAATTAGGTGTTGAATGACTGAAGCGCCTAATTTATGTGCCGGAATAGTTGATAATGCGCCATTAAAATTTCCAATTGGTGTACGATACGCTGCAACAATGACAACATTTTCCATTAGTTAGTCCTTAAGTTTACTCAGTTATTGATCATGCGATTGCTAATAGTTTGACACTAGTTTATCAGAATCTTTTTATAACAGAAATGAAGTTTGTTTTGTTTTGTAATTACAGTATAATTTGCGCAAACTAAAGTGATTAAATAAGTAATGTTAGCAGATATGGATCTAGAAAAAATTAAGTTGGTAGTTAAAGAGCTGCCATTATTATTTACGTCATTGCCACTAGGGCATTTTCTCAAACAATGTCAACTATCTGAAAAAAATGATGTAATTAATATTAACATTAGTTTGGGCTTTTATTTATCAATGGAACAAAAAGCTGATTTAATTGCTCAATGGGTAGATCAATTAAATAGGCAATTTTTGCAAGAAAATAAATTAATCAAGTTTGAATTTATCATAAATTGCAATGTTGCGTCGCACAAGAATCAATTGAAAAAAGCATCACATCAAAAAATAAAAAATATTATTTTAATTGCATCAGGTAAAGGTGGTGTTGGAAAATCAACCGTTACTGCTAATTTAGCTTTATCACTGCAAGCGCAAGGCGCTAAGGTGGGCATATTGGATGCGGATATTTATGGGCCAAGCCAACCGCAGATTATGGGTAATTACAATGCGCCTGAGATGCTAGCTGAACGCAAATTTAAACCACTAAACTCTCATGGTATTTCTATGATTTCTATCGGAAATTTGGTTAATTTGGATGCTGCTATGATATGGCGAGGGCCCATGGTGAGCCAGGCACTACGCCAATTATTGAATGATACGCAGTGGTCAGATTTAGACTACTTATTGGTTGATTTGCCACCAGGGACAGGCGATATCCAATTAACCATTGCTAAAGATGTCCCGGTAGCTGGCGGCTTGATCGTAACAACACCACAGGACTTATCGTTGTTGGATGCAAATAGAGCCATTGAAATGTTTCGTAAAGTTGGTATTTCTGTCGTTGGTATTATAGAAAATATGACGACATTTATATGTCCTAACTGTGCTTATGAAACCCCAATCTTTGGCCATGATGGCGGCATGCGTTTATCGATGAGTACTGAAGTTCCATTATTAGGAAAAATCCCTCTAGCGCTCGAAATTAGGAATGATACAGATAATGGAAAGCCTACAGTAATTGAAAAACCAAACAGCAAGATTAGTCAGTGTTATCAAGCTATAGCACTAGCAAGTGCAGCTTATTTATCACTAAAAGAAATAAATCATAACCGCAATATGCCTGAGGTTAAAGTTGAACTTTCAAAGGAGTAATTATTTATGACAATTAAATCAGATCATTGGATTCGAAAAATGGCAACTGAATGTAATATGATCGAGCCATTTGAGCCACAACAAGTTCGTTATGATGGTTCGCAAAGAATCATATCGCATGGGACTTCCAGTTATGGTTATGATGTTCGTTGTTCAAATGAATTTAAGATTTTTACAAACATTAATTCCGCTGTTGTTGATCCAAAAGATTTTACCAACGATGGCTTTGTAGATTTTACAGGTGATGTTTGTATTATCCCTCCAAACTCTTTTGCATTAGCAAGAACGGTTGAATATTTTCGAATTCCTAGAGATGTATTAACAATCTGCTTAGGCAAGTCAACTTATGCTCGTTGTGGTATTATTGTTAATGTAACACCACTGGAGCCTGAGTGGGAAGGCCATGTCACTTTAGAGTTTTCAAATACAACGCCACTACCTGCAAAAATATATGCAAATGAAGGAGTTGCACAAATGCTGTTTATACAATCCGATGAGATTTGTGATGTTTCATATAAAGATAGAGATGGAAAATACCAAGGCCAAGTAGGCGTCACGCTACCTAAAGCTTAGCAAATAGTCAATATTTAGAATATTAATATAATTTTTTGAATATTTTTTACTCAAAAAGTTTTGCAATTCCGAAAAATGTTCTATGCTTATTATTAGTACTTCGATGAACAGGGGTTGCGCATATGATGAAAATTAACTCAATAAAAATAATAACACTTAGCATCTCATTTGCTTTAATTGGTGGTTGTTCGCTCAAACCAGAAACAATTAAAGATGATGAGCAGCTGTCGAATAGTTATTATAACCTAGATGATGCATTAAAAGGACAAGTGGAAGTTAACCATACAGTTAGCTTAGCGGAAGCAATATCACGTGCATTAAAATATAATTTAGATCGAAGAATACAGCAATCTCAAGTTATGCTGGAAATGGGCAACTATAAGTTAGCATTAATGGAAATGCTACCTTCGGCAAATTCATCGTTAAGCTATAGCTACCGTAATAATAATGAGATTCAGCAATTAGTTGATAATAATGGTCAGCCTATTAATAATGAGCAAAGCTTTAATCCTAGAGAGGTGGTGAATGGGTCAGTTGGTCTCCAGTGGAATTTACTTGATTTAGGGTTAAGTTATACAAGAGCGCAACAACAGGCTAATCGAGTATTAATTGCTGAGGAGCAGCGACGTAAAATAACGCAGCAACTTGTTCAAGAAACAACAGCTGCCTATTGGAAAGCTTGGACTGCCCAGAAGATGTATGAAGATGTTATTGCATTTAAAGATAAAGTTTCAGAAGCTCTGGTTCGCTCTAAAAAAGCAACAGAAAAGCGAGCCAGTCCTTCTTTAATAGAGCTTGGTTATCAACAAGTATTGATTAAATCATTAAGACGAATGACACAATTACAAATACAGCTATCTGACGCAAAAGAGAACTTAGCGCGCTTAATGAATGTTAGACCAGGTAAAGATTTTAAATTATCTGAACCTGATAAGTCAGCAGATAACTTACCAGATATTACGGCATCATTAATGCAGATGGATATGGTTGCATTAGTTGATCGGCCAGAGTTAAGAGAAGCATCTTACCAGATTAAAATTGCGGAGAAGGGAATTCGCGAAGCCGTCTTAAGTATGTTGCCAGGTGTTGAGTACTCGTTTGGTTATAACTATACCAATGATCAGTTTATGCGTTATAACACTTGGTCTGGCGGTAATGTTGCAGTTACATGGGATCTAATGCAAGCAGTGTTGAATGGTCCTTATGCTGTAAATCTTGCCTATAGTAATTATGAATTTGAGCAATTAAAGCAAGCAGCTGTGACAATGGCTGTACTTTCGCAAGTAAGGATTGCTTTGAAGGCGTATTTATTACAACGAGAGGATTATGGTTATGCACATCAAGAATATGATGTAACCAATCAGTTATTTGACTATGCAATTAAACTTGAAAAAGCAAACCAAGGTAATGAGCAAACAACGATTCGTCGAGGTGTAGAAGCAATGGTTGCAGCGTTTGATCAACAAGTTGCTTTTGCAAGAGCTCATGAGGCATTAGCTAGAGTTTATCAGGCAGTGGGTGTAGATATGATGCCTGCACGCGTAGCACATATGCCACTTGATGAGTTACAGAAAATGGTTCAAAAAATGTTAGATGATCAAAGTAGTGGTAAATTTAATGAAGTAGTAGCAAATCGTTATGCTGAGTTAATGCCGGGTGAGGCAGTAGCTAGCCAGGGACAAATGCAACAGATGGATTCAATGACACTGGATGAGCAGGATGATATTGCTGCCGAACTAGACTTTCTTGAAACATTGAATTTTTCAGAAGAGCCTGAGAATGCTTTAGATGCACCAGATAAACCAGTGATGAACTCTACATCGGGTGATACAGCATCTTCAGCATCAGATGCGCCAAATAAAACAAACCCAGATAGTGATCAAAGCACGCAATAATAACAGACTATATTGTTATTAGTATAGAAAAATAACATAAAGAAGATAGAGGACTAAGTTAGGTGTGGGTGACAGTGGCATGTTAGTCTGATTTTATAATGACGTTTAAGGGCTGTGGTATGTTATTACAGAATTTAATTATTCCAGGGTTAATGATGCTTTCTTCATTAAGCTTTGCTATGGATTCAAGTGATGTAAGTTTATCACAAATGACAGCATCACCAGAGAGTAATAATTATCCGGTTGTCTCTAGCCCTACGGTAGCGCCAGCGATAAAAAATTCAGCTTATAGTATACAGCCGGATAAGCGGCAAAGTTCCCTAAAGGAAGGGCAAGTTTATGCGATTATCATTCCCGTACACGAAGCAGATATATCCAGTGGTGTAAATGCAACGATTGAACATATTTACTATACACCTGGGGAAAGCTTTAAAAAAGGTGACAAACTTTTAATGTTTGATTGCCGTAATGTTGAAATTGATATCAAGCAAGCTCAAGCTGAACTGCATGCAACTGAGACAGCCTATGACAGTAATAAGGAATTAGATCAACTTAAATCAATCAGTAAAGTTGAATTTGAGAAATCAAAAACAGAGTATGAAAAAGCAAAAGCCGAAGTAGAATCACTAGAATATCAACTGAGTAAATGCACAATTGTAGCACCTTATGATGGTGAAGTTATCGCAAAGCATGCCAATGAAAATGAAAACGTTAAAATTGATGATCCGCTACTTAGTATTGTAAGCATAAAAGACGTTGAAGTGCAGATGTTTGTTCCATCTGTTTGGTTAAATTGGCTTAAAAAAGGGATAAACTTTTCATTAAAACTACAAGAAGTGAGTCAACCGCTAGATGCAAGTGTAGTAAAAATAGCAGGTCGTGTCGACCCAGCAAGTCAATCAGTTGTTATATATGGGCAGCTAAAGCAAATGCCAGATGGAATTTTAGCTGGTATGAGCGGTGTTGCTACGTTTAATCAAAAATAATGGATTTGAGATAGTATGTCAGAAGCTTTAGCAACGTTAATTTCATTAGAGCATAATGCAAGGCAAACTCAGTCTATTGATGAACTTGCCTTTTTTATTGTCCATAATGCAAGAGAGATGTTTGCTTATGATAAGGCGGTAGTTTGGCGTAGCCGTGGTACATTTAGAATTACACCAAAAGCAATATCTAGAATTAGTCAAGTTGATAAATACAGTCCGTTTGCACAATGGGTTTCATCCATTATAAAACATGTTATTAAGAAAAATAAAAACAATCAAAAAGCCATCTGGACGGTATCAATTGAAGATGTTCCAGAAACGCTACAAGAAGGTTGGCCTGAGCATGTTTCAAAACACTTGTTAGTCTGTCCCTTTAAAACAGACTATGGAGAAGTGGATGGCGGTTGTGTTTTTTCTGTAGAAAAATTACCTGAGGAAGAAGAAGAAAAGCGCATTGAATGGTTAGTTAGAGCATTAAATTATTACTGGCAAGCGTTATGTCAAAAGTCTAAGTTTAGTGGGCATTGGTTTAGGTGGAAGAAGCGTTATACATGGAGTGTTGTTATTGCAGTTATTCTTTTGATGTTTTTCCCAGTTTCACAGAGTACTATTGCACCAGCGACTGTCGTTGCAAAAGAACCTTTAGTAATTACATCGCCGATGGATGGTGTTATTGAATCATTTGATATTAAACCCAATCAGATGATTGAAAAGGGTACAGCGTTATTTAGGATTGATGATAGAGACCTTAAAAATGCCAATGAGCTAGCTGAAAAAGAGCTCCTAACAACAAAAGCGAAATATTTAAAAGCGGTTCAGACAGGTTTTAAAGATATAAAAAACCGAGCAGAAATTAACATACTTAAAGCTGAAATGGCAGAGAAACAACTTGAAGTTGAATACACAGAAAAATTACTCAATGAATCTATCATTAAATCTCCTGAGACGGGGATTGCAATTATTGATGAAATTAATGATTGGATTGGTAAACCAGTTGTCACTGGTGAAAAAGTGATGGAGGTTGCCAGAAAAGGTGAGGTAGAGTTGGAAGTTTGGTTGCCAGTTTCTGATGCGCTTGGCTTTAAATCAGATGACGACGTTGTACTATTTTTAAATGCTAAGCCACTTCATGCAATTGATGCAAGAATACGTTATGTTAGTTTTAATGCTAAAATGACACCACAGCAAGTTTTAGCCTACCGAGTTGTAGCAGATTTTACAACAGATGAAACCTTGCCTGAAATTGGAAGTCAAGGGAGTGCGAAATTAGTTGGCGGTAAAGTGACTTTATTTTTCTATCTCTTTAGGCGACCAATTACTGTGTTAAGACAAAATATTGGGTGGTAATTGCTTATGGGTGCATCAGTTCAAGCTCCAGCACCACCACCATTTCCTGGTGTTGAAAGTTTATTACCTGAGGTATTACCTAAATTAAGGGATGATATAACGATTGAATATGGCGGTGTAGATTATGGTGGTAGTACGACGTATGTTATATTTGATCAGTTAAATAATCGTTTTTTCCATGTTGATTGGCAATCCCATGAAATTTTAAAGCATTGGGGAGAAATTTCCCCAGCAGAATTAATCTCTAGACTTGAAAAGTATTCACTTATTGATGTTGATGAGCAACAAATTAGTTCAATGGTAACCTTTTTATCCGAACAGTGTTTAATTGAGCAAGGTTATCCAAGGTTGCAGCAAATTTTTAAAGCCCAAGAAGAAAAGAAAAAAATGAACACTTTTCTCTGGCTTGCAAAAAATTATTTATTTTTTAGGGTGCCACTTGCTTGGCCAGATCACTTTATTACAACAACTTACCCCTATGTGGCGTTTATCTTTAGAAAAACATTTTTTTTCTTTATGTTGGCATTGGCTATATTAGGCGTGATTGTTATTTCAAAACAATGGAGTAGTTTTACAGCAACTTTTTTTGATATGTTCTCAATTAGTTATTTAATTGTTTTTGGTATAGCATTAATTATTGCTAAGGTCTTTCATGAGCTAGGGCATGCTTACAGTTGTAAGCGCTATGGTCTACGAGTTCCAACAATGGGTGTTGCCTTTTTGGTTATGTTCCCGATGCTATATACTGATACGGGTGAAAGCTGGCGAATTAAAAGTGCAAAAGAGCGCATTCGTATTTCAATTGCAGGCGTGCAGATGGAAATTTATGTTGCAATTTTTGCTTTATGGGTTTGGATTCTAGCCCCACCTGGTGTTATTAAGAGTATTGCCTTTTTCTTATGTACGTATAGTTTAATTGCAACAATCGTACTAAATATAAGTCCTTTTTTAAGATTTGATGGCTATCATGTGCTATCTGACCTACTAAGTATGAGAAATCTACAAACACGGGGATTTGCATTAAATAAATGGTGGTTAAGAGAGAAAATTTTTGGTTTTAAGTTTGCACCTCCTGAGAAATTTTCTAAACTTAAAATGCGATTATTAGCGTTATATGCTTGGTTGACTTGGATCTATCGATTTTTCCTTTTTATTGGGATTGCAATATTAGTTTATTATCTATTTTTCAAGGTATTAGGCATTATATTATTTGTTATTGAGATCATCTATTTTATTTTGATACCTATTATAAGAGAGTTAAAAGTTTGGTGGCAATTGAGGAGTCATGTTAAATTGAATAGAAATCTAGCGGTAAGTATACTTATCTTATTATTTGTGATAGGGCTTTTAGCCATTCCATGGCGCAGTGAAATTGCGATGCCAGCAACCTTTAGCTATAAAGAGCAACGACTTTATTCGCCTGAGCCTGCCTATATTGAGAACGTATTAGTGAAACGGGGTGAGTTAGTTAAAAAAGATCAACCATTAATCATTTTAAATTCACCAAAATTAGACTTTCATATTGAAAAAACTAAATACAGAATAGATCAGATCAACTGGCAGTTAAAGCGTATTGCTGGAGACCAAGAAGAGCTTGAATTACAGAAGGTATTTCTAAGCCAGCTTAACCATCAAAAAACACAGTTACAAGCGTATAATGAGCGACGTCAACGATTAGTAATTAAAGCACCTTTTAATGGCCAAGTTGTTGGTATATTAGATAATGTTGCATTAAAACGTTGGGTAAAAAATAAGCAGTTACTAGCTGAAGTTATTGATACCAAAGATTATGTTATTGATGCTTATGTTAGTGAAAACTATAAATATCAGCTATCTGATGGCTTAGTTGGTCGGTTTGTTCCAGATAATATTGATATGCCAGCACTTGATGTTAGGCTTAATCGAATTGCTTATCAACAAATTAAGTCATTAAGATTAACTGATCCTAATAGTGCAAAAGAGAATAATCAAATTAATCAAAGTGTCTATTTATCTGGTTTGCATGCTTCAACGTTAGGTGGCGAAATAGCAGTTAGAGCATCACAGAAAAATGAATTTATACCAGAGATTAGCCATTATAATGTACAGTTTGACTTAGTTTCTCCACAAAGTGAAAACTATCATTTAGATCAAATTCAAAGAGGGCAAGTGTTTATTGGTGTTGATCGAGAGTCTTTTTTATCTTACATGAGCAAACGCATTGCGGCATTTTTTATTCGTGAAAGTAGTTTCTAATAAAAAAGATAAATAAAAAATATCATTTACATTAATCCCTGTTACTGGGCATAATTGGCATTTTAAAATAACTAGATGAGTTAAGCATTAATAATGAAATATTCTTTTGGTGTATTTATAGGCCGATTTCAACCTTTACATACAGGGCACTTACATGTTATTAATCATGCGTTAACACAGTGTCAGAAGCTTATTTTATTAGTTGGCTCTTCTAATCGAGCTCGTAGTATTAGAAACCCATTTTCTTTTAAAGAACGAAAGCAGATGATTTTAGCTGATCTTCAAAGTACAGGTATTGATATAGAACGTATTTTATTAGAGCCAGTCGATGATTATTATTATGATGAACAAGCTTGGATTGATGATGTTAAAATAGCAGTAAATCGACACATTAATACCAATGATAAGGTAGTATTAGTTGGGCATAATAAAGATAGTTCGAGTTATTATTTGGCATTATTTCCAAATTGGCAGTATCAAGAAGTTGATAATTTCAAGCAATTGAATGCAACAGAGTTTAGAAATGATTATTTTATTGAAGGCAAGTTAACTAAAGGCTATTTAATTAAAGGCCAAGCAGGCTATGCAATTGACGGTGCTTATAGCTTTTTATTAAAATTTGAACAAACAGCGAGCTATCAATTATTAAAAGAAGAATATATCTATGTTAGTGCTTATAAAGAAAGCTGGCGTGGTGTGCCGTACCCTGTTATTTTTAATACGCTAGATTCATTAGTCATTTGCTGCGAGCATATACTTTTAATTAAGCGTGGTGGGTTGCCAGGAAAAGATCAATATGCATTACCAGGTGGTTTTTTAGAGGTTGATGAGCGCATTACTTCTGGCATTCTAAGAGAGTTAGCAGAAGAAACACAGTTAAAATTAAGTCAAAAAGAAATTAACTTTATTGAGTATTTTGATCATCCGGAGCGTTCTGTTTTAGGGCGAGTGATTACTCATTTAGGTGTCTTTGATTTGGCGCAAGAAAAATTACCTAAGGTGCATGCAGCAGATGATGCAAAAGATGTTATGTGGATAAGTTTTGATGAACTCTATGCATTAAGAGATCAATTTTTTGATGACCATTATCAAATAATTAGATATAGTTTAAAAAGACTAAAAAAAGTGTTGTAATATATTTAGATAAGCGATTAATAGTAACAAAATGAATAAAACATCTGTTTGGATAAGTTGAGGATTTTCCTTTTAAAACAAGTTGTTGAATAGAAATTTTCTTGCTTGTTACAATGCTAAACGCATTGCAGTCATAACTCTATGTTTGATAAAGAATTATTTAAAAAAGCAGTTGCAATAATTCTGTGCTGTCCGATTTGCTAATTTTGAGTTATCCTTAATAATGGTGTTAAGTCATTTAGAACTTAATCATGATAATAATCAAAATTTAGGTGAAGCAACAATGGATCAAGAGACGGAATTGCAGTTTGAATCGCCAGAGAAAGAGGCTATGTTAATTCTTGAAAATGCACAAGTAACAATTGATGTTGATATGAAAGTTATGCTTGAAAATTCAACTTCACCGGTACAGCTTGCATTAAGTATTAAGCAGCTTTCTGATGCGAATCAACTAGGCAAGATTGATAATTTGGTTGATTATCAACGTTGGCTTGAAGTTGATGGTAGTTTGTTTCTTGAGTTAGTAAAGCTTGATAAACATAAAATTTTAGCAACGCTTGAGGTAGATTTAATTGGCGATAATGTTCGTGATTATGCAATATTTCGTTCAATTAATGCCATTATTAAAAGTGGGCTTGAAGCTGAAATTTGTAAATACCGCCAAGCGATTAATCATCCACGCTTTGATTATGTTAATTTTGCAAATGCAGTTGAAGCGTTAAGTCGGAGGTAGGTGAATTATGACAGATTTAAATGAACAAATTTTAAAGGGCTTTGTTGAAGCATGTGATTTATCTAAAGTAGAAAGTAAAGCTGAATTACTTGAACGTTTAACTGAAAATGAATCTTTAGGAAAATTTTCTAAATCATTGAACCGAAGAAATGAGGCTCCAACTTTCTTCAGTGGGTCTGCTCCATCCACTGGCTATAACAATGACCATTCATTGGGATAATTTTAAAAATATTTCCAGTTTATTCTATTACCACGTATAATCTATTAAATTTTATTTTAAAAATTTAATAGGAAAATTCTATGTTAAGTTTAATTTCTCCGGCAAAATCACAAAACTTCAAAGATAAAGCCCCTGTTGATATTTCACAACCTCCGAAGTTTGAAACGGAAATTTATCAACTGGTTGAATTACTACAGCAATACGAGCCGCATCAAATTGCATCATTAATGTCGATTAGTGATAAATTAGCAGTGGAAGTCTATGATAAGTATGCCAAGTTTAAAAAAGACTTTTCAGAAAACACAGCTAAACAAGCGTTATTTACCTTTAGCGGTGATGTCTATCGTGGCCTTGATGCGGCGACATTATCTGAGGAAAATGCAAAATTTGCTAATGACCATTTATTGATGATTTCAGGTTTGTATGGTTTACTAAAGCCATTTGATTTAATTCAACCCTATCGTTTAGAGATGGGCTCAAAGTTAGATGTTAACGGTCAAAGCCTTTATCAATTCTGGCGCTTAAAATTAACCAATTATTTAAACGAATTATTGGCAAAAGAACAGACTAATGTTGTTGTTAATTTAGCCTCGAAAGAATATTCCAGTGCATTTGATAAAAAATTAGTTAATGGCGATTGGGTTGATGTAGATTTTAAAGAATATCGGCAAGGGAAGTATAAAATAATAGGTATTTTCGCAAAGCGTGCACGTGGTTTAATGACACGTTTTATCATTGATCAAGAAATTAATCATACCGATAAATTAATTGATTTTAATTATGAGGGCTATCAGTTTAATGAAGAGCTATCAAAGCCTCATCATCTTATTTTTACAAGAAATCAAAGCGCATGAAAATTAAATTAATTGCTTTGGGGCAAAAAATGCCTAGCTGGGTTGAGGCAGGTTTTAATGAATATAAAAAACGCCTACAAAGTGATATTGATTTTCAACTATGTGAGTGCCCAATTGCAAAACGTACCAAAACAGGCAATATTACAACTTGGCTGAATCAAGAAGGTCAAATTATTCTACGAGAGTTAAGTGACTCAGATTATATGGTTGTATTAGACGCTCAAGGAAAGCTACATTCAACAGAATCACTAGCCCAACGCTTAGAACATTGGAAACTACTAGGTCAGCGTATTGCTATTATTATTGGTGGGCCTGATGGCATTGAGCAGTCAATTAAAAGTAAAGCCAATGAAAGTATTTCACTCTCTAAGATGACATTCCCTCATCCATTAGTGCGTATTATGATTACGGAACAAATTTATAGAGCAATGTGTATACTAAAAGGGCACCCCTATCATAAATAGGCGCGCCCTTTTTTAAACTATTTTTGATGATTATTTATATATTTATTCAGAGTCTTTTTTCTTACGGCCAAATGCGCCAAAACGTTTCTTAAAGCTATCAACACGACCAGCAGTATCAACGATTTTTTGTTTGCCGGTATAGAACGGATGGCATTGATCACAAACTTCAATATGAAAGTCTTCACAACGAGTTGAACGTGTTTTAAATGAATTGCCACAGCTGCAAGTAATTGTTACTTCTTCATATTTTGGTTGAATATCTAAATTCATTTTTAAATTCCTTAAAATTATACTTTGTATCGCCACTTTGATTCATTTTCAAAGCACCATACATTCTTTTTAAATGACGCTAAATTTTAGCGAATTTGTTAGAAAAACACAAGTTATTTAAATAATAGTGCTTTTATTAATTAATTGGTTTTCAATCCACATTGCCATTAGTCTTAATACATCAATATCAGCATCTATAAAATTTCGAGGGTAAGGGCTATGACTAGAAAAGTTTAAAGTACCATATTTCTGATTTGCAGTCTTTATGGGAATACCTAAATATGACTCAAGTTTAAATGCTTGATAAGCTGGGTGATGCTTAAATTGGTCATTTTTATTTACATGCTCAATTGCAATAGGGTTCTCAGATGCATATGTAATACTGCAATAAGTATTATTTAGTTGAAAAATATCCCCTATATGAATAGGAATATCTTTTGGCGCGATGCAATTTTCAACTCTATAGCTATTTGTCTTTTGATTAATATGTGCGAATATTGCAATATCAAGTTTAAAGCGGTTAATACCAATAAGTAACACTTGCTGTATTTTTTCATTCAATGATGAATGATTATCATTTGTTATGTCAAAAAGTTGTTTAATGATCGAAGCACTTGTTTTCATAGGGATAAAACTATTTATTATAATGTCATTAAATATCATTATATCGCAGAGACAGGTTGAAATTAACTCTACACAGCTTTTATCTTATTCTATTTTTTTGCTAAAATTGAATAAAAAAAGGATGTAACTAAATTGCCTAAAACAATAGTAGTGGTAGAGGATAATCCATTAATATTAAAAATTGTTTCAAAATTACTTATAAGCTCAGGTTATAAAACAATTACTTATAATTGCTGTAATGAATTATATCATCATTTAGACTTGAATAGTGTTGATTTAATCATTATTGATAACCAGCTTCCAGATGGTTCAGGAGAAGATATTATCAATTTTCTTAAAGAACAATCAGAAAAACAGATTAAAAAAGTGATATTAACAGCATATGAATTAGAGAGTGATCAATTGCAATATGAAGTTAATGCAGTTATTAAAAAGCCATGGGGAAACAGGGATTTTATTGCAGAAATTCAGCATATTTTAGATAATTGATATCATAAGGAAACTATATTGAAAGGATTGATTTTTACAGCATTAAATGATTATATAGAAGAGTCATTTGGTTTGGCATATTGGGATTACTTAATTAAACAATCAACGCCTCAATCTGAGGGTGTCTATACAGCAAGTAAATCGTACCCTGACCAAGAAATAGCTAACTATATTGAGATTATATGTAATGAAAAGCATATTAAGCCTGAAGTGCTTTTAGAAGGTTTTGGTGAATTTTTATTTCCCGAATTATATGAGTTTCATAAAACTATTATGAATGAGTTTGACAGTTTTAATGACTTTATTTTTTCAGTTAATGATATTATTCATGTTGAAGTAAATAAACTATGGCAAGAGACAAAGCTTCCAACGATTAAAACGCAACAGAAAGAAGATCAAACAATATTAATGGAATATTCATCGCAGAGAAAATTATGCTATCTAGCTATTGGGCTAATTAAGGGAGCATCAAAGCAATACAGCCAGCCTATATCATTAAATCACATACAATGTATGCATTCAGGCGCTCAATCATGTTTAATTGAAATTTATACATCAGAAAATGAATAAATTAGAAGAACAAGTAGAAATTTTACAAGCGGCTTATAAGCGTGAAAAAAAGGCGCGTAAGGAAGCTGAGGCTGTATTAGAAGATAAGGTAAGGTCATTATACCATTTATCTAATAAACTAAATGATCAGTTTAATGAATTACTTAAAACTCATGAGCGTTTTAGAGTATTGCAAAATAAGCTAATTCAAGCAAAAAAAATGGAGACGTTTGGAGAAGTTTTTACAGGAATTTTGCATGAAATCAACAATCCTCTAGCAAGTATTCAGTCAAATGCAGAGCTTTTAAAAGTTAATTTAGCAAAAGATGATTTAGAAGAGGTTTCAGAAGATTTATTAGAAGCATCAAAACGTATTTCATCAATTATTAATTCTTTATCTATTTTTAAGAATGACCATTTGATACTTGTGCCTATAAAAGAATGTATTTCAATGGCAATTAATATAGCAAAATGCAAGTTCAAAAACTCTGTTCAAATAGAAAAAAACTATGATGAAAAAGAAATATATATTCATGCTTCCCAGCGGGATATTATTCAATTATTTATACAAATTATATCTAATTGTGATCAGCATAGTTCTAATAGAGTTAACGTTAAAATAAACATAATAAAGCGTTTAGGTTGTGTTGTTGTGCAATTTATAGATAATGGCCCAGGTATTTCAGATAATATTATTGAAAACATCTTTAATCCATTTTATACAACAGATCCATTACTAAAAAAAGGCATTGGTCTTTATAGTTGCTATCAAATCTGTAAACTTTATAGTGGTAAAATTAGAGTATATTCAGAAGTTGATAAGGGTAGTAAAGTTTCTGTGTTATTTCCAATAAGGAATCAATTATGAGTCAGGAAATTTATTTGATTGATGATGAGCAATTAGTATTAGCTTCACTTAGACGATTTTTAAAATCAAATGGTTTTCAAGTGAATGCTTTTTCATCAGCTAGTGAGGTCATTGAAAACTTAAAGCAATCAAAGACGACGCCAGCTTTAATCATATCAGATCAGAGAATGCCAAATATGAAAGGTACTGAACTTGCGTTTCAGCTAAAGAAATCTAATAAAACGGCTCATATTCCATTAATTATTTTAAGTGCGTATAGTGATTTTTCTGATATTACGAATGCTTTTAATGCTAACCATATTGATCTTTTTTTATCTAAGCCTTGGCGTAATGATGACCTATTAGCGCAGATAAGTATGTTATTGGATAAAAGTAGTGAAACAGTTTTAAATGATGATGTTTTTCATAATCTATATGGTAAATCTAATCAGATGAAAAAACTTTTTACACTAATTAAAAAAGCAGCAAAAACTGAATCAAGTATTATTTTAAGAGGTGAAACGGGTACAGGAAAAGAGCTAATTGCTAGAGCAATTCATGCTGAAAGCAATCGTAAAGATCGCGAATTTTTATCTATTAATTGTGCAAATATACATCATGATTTATTTGAATCTCAATTGTTTGGTTTTAAAAAAGGTGCATTTACAGGTGCGGACTCAGATAATCAAGGCATATTAGAAGCTGCTAAAGAAGGTAGTATATTTTTTGATGAAATTGGAGAGATTCCATTAGAATTACAACCAAAGCTTTTAAGAATGCTTCAGGAAAAAGAATATACGCCACTTGGCTCGACTAAAGTCTACAAATTTAATGCAAAAATGATTTTTGCAACCAATAGAGATTTAGAAGCAATGGTTGATAAAGGTACTTTCAGATCAGATCTGTATTATCGAATCAATGTAATTCCAATTGATGTGCCAGCATTACGGGAACGTCAAAGCGATGGGGTTGGGCTATTTAATTATTTTTATCATAATATTTCAAGTAATAGTTCAGCCTTTATTGATAAGTCATTTGAACAATCTATTTTAGGTTATCATTGGCCAGGTAACGTCCGTGAACTTAAAAATTTTGTAGAGCGTTTGTATTTTCATTTTGATGAACAACAGAAATTAACGACGGAACATTTTAAGCAGCTGTTACCAACAAAGAGTGAGTTAGTACAACATGTGACTTCATCGATTGATAGAAAAAGCTTACTTTCAATACTAGAAATGGTACATTTTAATCAATCGCAAGCAGCAAAAAAGCTAAATGTTAGTCGCATGACCATATGGCGTTTAATGAAAAAATATAATATTGATATAGCTTAGTTAAAAAATGCTTTTAATAAATAGTAGCGTTTTCTTGTATGTGTATTGCCAATTTTAAGTTGATTGCGGTACTTTGTAATGACTCTTCGAGATAGTTTTATATTAAATTGTCGATTGATATATTTTGTAATTTTGATATCTGAATAAGGTGCATTGTGAGGTTCATCTTTAGTTAATTGAGTGATTAAGTTTTTTAATAATGTTTGTGTAATATTAGTGTTAGGGATGACTGATTTTTCAGTTAGTGATTTTAGTTTTATTGTTTTGTTACTATCTTGAAGCTTGACATAAGTATGGTTAAGTAATCTTGAAATGGTAGACTCTGATAACCCTGTTTGTCTAGCAATATCCTTTTGTGATAACTCATTAAGTGAATTTAACTTTAGTGGTTTTTGGATTTTTATAATTAAATGAGCAATTTTTAATAAATGCTCATAACGCTGCTTAATAGCTATAGATATATGGTTTCTAGAAGCTTGATTTTGAATGCTTTGAATAATTTGATTTGCTTCTTGTGTTAGCGAAATAGTATCAGTAGAAAATTCTAATTCAGCAGTGCCATATTGCTCATTGTCAGTTTGAAAATAAAGTAGTTTTTCATAGTGATTAAAAATTTGCTTTATAGATTCTAAATCATTTAATTTTAGTTTTTTTAGAGCGCCTAATAACGTATAGAAAAAAGTGCTTGGTCTGACTAACTCAGCAATAATTAAGAAGCTTATTTGCTTTACTGTATTATTTAACTCTGCTTGATTAAGCGTTAAATATAATTTTTCAAGAAAGGATCTAGAGCCATAGTTAAACTGGCCAATTTCTCTAAGTCTTATTAATCCTTTTTTAAATGATTTAGCTGCAATATTAAGCGCTCGCTTTTTTCTGATAGATGCCAATGATTCATCCAGCATAAGCTCATCAGATAAGTGATTTATAATAATTTCAGAGCATAATTTATCTAGCGCATTACCAGCTGTCGAATGGTTAATATTAATTAATTGTGCTCTTATATCATGCTGCTCAATAGATGCTATCTGATTTAGGTCTAATGAATTATTTGATGTGTTGGGTTGATTGATTATATTTTTTATATCAGAAAATCTCATGGATAAAACTTCGCTATAGATAGGAGATCTAAGTGCTAGTGTGGTTTTTAATTTTAGTTTGGATTGGTAAGTTAAACGTTTATTCATAATTATTTTTCATATACATAATTTGTATCAGGGTATAAATACCAATTCATTGCTTGCTCAGAAATCTCAGGTATTTGGTTATTCAACCAGCTTCTATATTCAGCAAAGTAAGGGTAAGCTTGATTGATATTTGATTTCTCTAGTGGCCATTGCCAAGAGTAAGGTACTACAATACCAAAGGGGTAGCCATTTTGATCAATCATATTATCTTGAGAGTTCTGCGTAAATAAATCAATATCATAGCCAGTGTTTTTAACTGTCAAATATGGGCGGTACTGTGTTAAATCTGGTGATGATCTATCTCCTCTGATATTTAACTCAGGTGATAAAAGCTCAATATGCACTGAGGTTGTAAACTTAGGGTATATCCAGTTTTGATTATCATAAACATTAGCAAATGATGTTAGGGTGCTTTTAGTGCTGTTAAAAAGTGTTATATCATCTGATTTATCATAGGTTTGACTATATGATTGCCCAGAAATTAAATTGTTATAGTTAACAGTAATATTTGCATCTCCAATAAATGGGGCATTGGTGTTAGTTGTGATATTATTAGAGTTTAGAATACTGCCATCTAAGTCTAGTTTAAGCTTGTGATCATATCCAGCACCTCTTGCAATGGGTATAAACTCCATATCAATTGCCTGTAATTGATTTTCCTTATTATAATATTCATCAATTCTTAGATTAACAACCATATCGTTATAATCAGCATCACCAGCTCTTGGATACAAATCCTCAAAGGCAATGGTTGCATAACTGGAATTAACAGGGTAGGAAGCTTGACGTAATGTACAGTTATAGTTGCTTAAATATTTTTCTATTTGGGGGGTTATGGTAACAACAACAGTACCCTTATACTGACCAGCTGGTGAATTAGATATCTCTGTTGTTATTGCTTTGACATTAACAGTGTGCTCGCCTAAATGAGCTTGATTTGCTTGGGTGTCAAAGTAGTTTAAGCCATTTTCCAGTTTAAAATCAGTTGGTAATACAGTATTGGTTATTTTATGCTTCATAGCATCTCCTGAGACAAAAATTCTAACTGGTCCACTTGATTTAACAGTAAATTGATCATTATCATGATACTCTGTATTGCGATTACCACTAATCCCATTATAGTTGGATAATGTAATATCATCTAAATCAATGATAGATGCATATAACCCAACAGATAAACAAATAGTTGAGTTTTGCTCGTCTAAATTATTAGCATAAGAATTAAATCCTAGAAGAGTGAAATGCCCCCTTACAGTCCTACATATCATACCTTTTTCATAGGTAATTTATTAAGACCTTTATATACCTCATATGGAACATAGTTTCCCAATGCTTGATGAGGCCTTTTATGATTATAATGCTCA
>JAKJJU010000026.1 GCA_021713295.1 Thiotrichales bacterium 19S3-11 | reverse complement strand
TTAACTCGCCTTTACAAGCATCCAAAGCCACCCTAAATTTAACGTTGGCACTATACTGTTTTTTACTCATGATATTTCCTCCGATAATCAATATATCACATTTGATTAATTTACAGGAGGCATTTCACCTTACGAAAACAAACGAAGCACCCACAGAGATATGAACACAAAAAGGTATTTTTTAGTAATATAGCTGATTGTATTGAAAGTGGAATATTTATAGTTGCTAAAAATAGCGCGGCATCTAGTCATTTTCTATCAGATGAAGATTTAAATGAAACAAATAACTATATAGCTAAACTACTTAATATACCTCAAGCACATGCAGAAATGATTAGTGCCGAGCTTGATCCTATTATAGTTGCAAATGCCTTGCTAAGTGATTATGTCAAAGGATCTAAATTTGGTAGGATTACACATTTACATTGGAATAGGCATCATACTTCTGAAGTAGAAAAATTTTTAAAAGATAACGAATATCCGCCTGATATTGATACATATAAAAATGAGCTGTTCAACCTCTTTGAAAAAATCGAAGCCAAACCATCCTTTAGCAAAGATGGGTCATTTGTTAGGCGTATGAAACTAATCAACAAAGTATTTGAGCGAGCTTATCATAATGATCAGATCGCTCCCCCTAAAGTACCACTACTATTTAAAGCAGAAGACGCAACACGATTAATAGATAAACATCAGCAAGCTATTTATACCTTTAGATAAGTTATAAACAACACCACCTTTAAATCCAAATTTATATTATACCTTTAAATTACAACTAGCTATGCAGATGGATTATGCTATATATTAGATAGCAAACTAATGAATCTGGATAAATACAATGGAAGATGACGACTATATACTCCCCAGAGTTTGGAAATCAGAAGCCAATCTTGGTGGTACTTGGGGCGCTATAAATCAACCAACTGCAGGTGCACGATTTGAAAAAGAACTCCCAACTGGAAATAAACCAATGCAACTCTATTCTCTTGCAACACCAAATGGTATTAAAGTTGGTATTATGCTTGAGGAACTCTTGGCACTGGGATATAAAGATGCGGAATATGATGCACATATAATCAATATAGGTGATGGTGATCAATTTTCTAGTGGCTTTGTAAAAATAAACCCAAACTCAAAAATTCCAGCACTTGTTGATAACAGCGTAACTCCAGGTATTCGAGTATTTGAATCAGGAGCAATTTTATTCTATTTAGCAGAAAAATTTAATGCTTTAATTCCTAGTGAATTACATAAGCGCACCGAATGTTTAAACTGGTTATTCTGGCAGATGGGTAGTGCTCCATACATAGGTGGTGGCTTTGGCCACTTCTATAAATATGCTCCTATCAAAATAAAATATTGTATTGATCGATTTACTATGGAAGCTAAACGACAATTTGATGTAATCAATCAACAACTAGCCAAATACCAATTTATCAGTGGTGACGATTATACCATTGCTGATATTGCTATATTCTCTTGGTACGGCAGCCTTGCATTAAATCGAGTTTATGAAGCAAAAGAGTTTTTAAATATTGATGAATATCCTAATCTCATACGATGGGCAGAGTTAATTGATCAGAGAGCCCCTGTAATTCAGGGTCGAAAAGTAACTTCTAGCACTTAAAAAATAATACAATTTAATTAGGTATTACCGGCGTGCTTGCTAGTCGAGCAATGTACTCACTTCTTCTATTACCTTGATCATACAATAATGATGAAGGTGCTTTAGCTGATGTATCCACACCTTTTAATTGCTTTGATAGACTTTTAAGCCAATGCACACCATTAACATCATAATTTTCATATATACTTATGAGTTTATACGGAGATAATGCGGTTATAATTGAAGTAACTTTTTCTTGATCAAACTTATCATTGATCTGATCTGATTGCTCATTTAATTGATATAAAGATAAAATTAAAAACGTTGCTGCCGATAAACAGTTTTGTACTTCTTTATCTGAAAGTTTATGAAGTTGACTCTCGTATTTTTCCTCATAAGCATCAAGAATCACCCCAGCTTCTTCATAACATTCTGGAAGCCCAACAAAAAACTTTGCATTCTCACCAAGTTTATCGCCTGAGGAACTTACAAAATAACTATTCTGGTTAAGCTCATTATTAGTCACTTCAACTTCTTCAAGAGGTTCAACTGTAAACTTAGCATTAATTTCGGCTTCTAGCTTATTTTGAGCTTGTTGCCTTTCTAACATTCTAATTAATCTCCGATCACCTTGGGCTCTAGCAATATCAAGCGGTGTTTGACCTTGTTCATCTTCAGCATCAATTAGAGCACCTGCTTCTAATAAAAATTCAACCATAGCATAGTTTTTCAGAACTATTGCTGTATGTAATGGCGTTAAACTATTTGACTTATTCTGATTTGCTTTTGCTTGATTATCCAATAATAATTTAACTATATTAGCTTTATCTGAAAGCACTGCAGAATATATTGCCATATCCCCTTCATCATCTTCGGCATTAACATCTGCCCCATAGCGTAATAATAATTTGATAAGCATTTCATTACCTGCTTCTGAGGCGTAATGTAACGCTCTATAACCATTATAGTCGCGGCTATTAACATCAACGTCTCCATATTTAAGTAGCTTTTCCACAGCATCATAATTTTGATCATCTACTTGCTCAAAAAAATTCTCGATATCGTCATACATTCTATATATCCTACGTTTTATATTATTTTGCATAAAATTATATAGGATATTCTAATAAATGTAATATTTTAAATATTACATAAAAATAATTCTATTATCTCTATGTTATTCAATGTATATTTGAATAATAATTAAAAAATTCTATTACAAACGTTTGAGCTTTAATAAGTAAAAAAATATTATTGACCTGAACTTGCTTCAATCATAATATTTACCCCTAAGGTTTGAAGATTACTATTAGGGTTAGGATTCGCTTTGCCAGATTTATCTGGTCCTGTATTAGTTAAGATAACCAATGCATAACCTAATGATTTATCCACTCCAATAAAGCTATTAAAACCAACATGCCCACCTAGTTTAAATTGTATTGTATTAGGATTATGATTTGCATTTGCTGGTAAGACTACCCACGCCCATCCTTGATGAGATGGACTATTTGGTGCTGGGTGATTAATACGAGGCTTTTCACCCTCTGGAACAGGCAAATAATTATTACTATTTAGCCCAAGGTTTGCTCCCTCAGTTAACGTAGGCGTCTTGGAATTAACACCGAGAATCATCTGCATATATTTTAACATATCAGAAGGGCTAGATCGCATAGCACCAGCAGGTGCCCAAGGTTGATAAGGGAAAAATGCTGCTGAGATAAAAGTTTCACTTGAATTATCTATTCTAAATCCTGGAACATAATCTAATTTTTGCCATTTTGACTGAGCAACACACACATCGTTATAGGATAAACAATTTCCATTTTGAGCTTGTGATGGCATACACGTATTTGATTCATACATTTTCAAAGGATTAAGTATATATTGACAATAAAGTGCATTTAATAATGAATCATCAAATGCTACTCCTGGATACTCTATGTTAGCAAGAATCTGCCCAAGCAAACCAAAACTTGAATTTGAATAGACATTCATTGTTGGTAAATACTGAGGTGGATTAACGTTATAAGCTGATACTGAAGGTAATTGAGATGGATCTAAACTATTTACATCAGCTTCAAAACTACTTTGTGGAAAAGTTTTTATACCCGGATTAACTGCATTAGGGGGATCTGAATAAGGAAAACCACCAGAGAAAGTTGCTAATTGTTGATAAGTAACATTGATCTCATCGGTACCTAAATTAAAACCTGATGGAAGATTATCTTGAACAGTATGCAATACATTTAATTTTTTTTGAACATGCATTGTTCCTAAAATAGCCGCTGTAAACGTTTTAGTGTTTGAAGCAATCTCAAAAACACTATGTGCATGTAATCGCTCTTTGAAATTGAGATCTCGATAACCACAGCTTATATAACATTTTTTGTTATTTTGATAAACAGCAAATACACCACCAAGGCGCTGTCCGGTAATTATTTTAGAGTTACTCTCTGGAAATAAACCAGCAACTTGAGCTGTAATATTTTTAAATTGCTGTTGACAAAATTTACTTAGCGGATCCCCAGAAATTAAAAGCTTACAATTTGATACTGATTTCGTCTTATCCACTTGATTTGTTGAATCAACGATCTCTGCATATGATGGAGATATTAAAAAGCTACAAATGAATATGATACTTATAAGTTTATAGGCAATCATCTTTTTAGAAGCAATGGAACGCGTTAAATTAAATAAACTAACTCTATCATTTTCACACATAATATATCCTTAATAATACAAATATGTTTTTATAATATAATTATAGCTTATAATTTATAAGCAGAGATACTATCAGCACATGAATTTGATTATTAAGTATTGTTTTGAGCTGTAAAATTAAGTTAATCACTATTACACGGATTAGGAACTTGACAACCATCTTGATTACTTACTAAAAAATTACTTAAATCCTTTAACTGTTTTGATGTCAGGCTTGTAAATCCAGGACATTTTGGTGTTGACGGCCATAGCTCTACAGATTGTGCATGATGATTTCTGCCTTTTTTCATCGCTAAACACCAATCGGATAAAACAGTTGGCGAAGCCGCCTGATAATTAGCAAACGTATTTGAGTTTTCCTTAATTAATTTATTAATATACTGATAAACCGTCTGTAATGCACCATCAATTTTACCTCCATTCAAGCTCTGATTACTTAAAATACACTGTCCATTATCAACACACTGTCGCATAATTTTTTTAGTAAATTCTATATCTAGCGTTGATTTTGCAACATTGCATGTACCACCATCATCTTTTGGGTTTGCCTGAGCCTCATCAGTAGTTTCTGCACTTAATTTAAAAAATGGATTAAATGGAAAAACCAATAGTGTGTTTTTCCATGCACGGTAATGAGTCAATGCATCACTTATACATTTTTTTTGAAACTTATTTCTATAACCATATTTATTTTTTAACTCTTCAACCACTGTTATATCATTCCATGCAATAAATGGTTCATCCGTTGCTGAAGCACATGAAGTAATGCTAACTTCTTTAATCAATTGAACATCATCATATTTTTGTGCCAATAGTGTTTGTAAATCCTGCCATTTGTTTAGATAACTATCCTCCCACCATAAACCAATTTGACCCTTCTGATCATTAATAAGCCCTCCCTGTTTACAGGCATCTATTTGAATTTTGCCTCCATTTAGTTCTTTTATCCAATCAGGTGCAGCAAAACCACCCCAAACTCTTAATCTTGCATAGATGGGTGCTGAAGTATTTTTACTATTATAATCTTCAATTAGTTGTAACATCTGATCAATAACCGTTGTAGTAATTGTATCATTATCATTTGGTTGTAATTGCGCCCAAGTAACGTTAATTACAACACCACCAAAAATTCCATTAGCTGCAGTTTGCGTGATATTATCAAGATTATTATTCGGTGCAGTACCCGTGTTATAAAATGAAATATCTCCCATATCAACCAAACCTTTAATTGGTGTTTTGGTTGTTGGGCTAGCTTCAGCAATACTAAAGAGTAGGCATGCGATGCCTAGCTTGAAAAATAATTTATGAACATAAAATAAACGTCTATATAACCTAATCATGTTTTATTCAACATTTTATACTACACAAGTATAATTATAGCATTCATTAAATATTCAACCAAAACTCATTTTTATTATCTCATTCATTTTACATACCATTGGTGGATGTTTATTTATGCAATTATTAGCTGCTATACTAAATAGTGAAGTTGGCTCCTTACAAGCCTTATATGTTTTAACCTCACTCTCACCACCGAGACTTCGATTAGTTAAATTATTAGTATAATCTTTAGCATCCATACCTAATGTACTCTGAACTGAATCAAAGTATGATTTCGCTGCAGCATAAGCTCTTGTTGGTTGATAGTGTTGTAAGCAACGCAATTTAAATGGATTATTTTGATGGGAAAATACCCTTGCAGATTGCAATAAAATAGTTTTTAAATCTAATTTTTCAGTTTGACTACTATCCGAGTTTTTTTCTGCTATTAACATCTTTTTATAATACTGCGCCAGAGAAAATTTATTAGGGTCATAGGTTGCTTTTTCAGCTTTATCTAGACCAATATATAAATGAATGGCGGCTATTTGATCTTTACTTGTATTATAGTTTTTAAATATTTCTTGTAATGAGCCACTTTTATAAAGCTCTATAATAGCTTGCTTGGAATTTTCATCAAAACTATTTTTCTGCGTATTAATTTTATATCTTGCAATGATTAGATCAAATAGGATATCGTCATCCGTCAAATTTTTAGCATCTTCAGTTAAATCTCCATCTTGGACAAAGTTTACAATACATTTCAAAACTGGGCTATTGCCTATATCTTTTTCATCAAATATGCATTGATTAACTTTTTGTTGACCTATACCAACCTGTTGACCTATACCAACCTGTTGACCTATACCAACCTGTTGACCTATACCAACCTGTTGACCTATACCAACCTTTTGATCCATAGTATTTTCAATAAAGAAGGTTTTCAATGCAGCAAATCGATCTCTTGCAAAAGGTGACTTATCCTCTGGTACATATCCAAGAGTTCCAACAGTATTTATGTAGATAGTCTTTCCTGAAGCAGTCTTGACCATTGGCGAATTATCATTTTTTGCTTCGTTTTCTGAAGCAATCAACTTTGCATCACCAAAATCTATCGCGTGCACAACAAAACGATTATTAATTACTTCTACGGTAAAATTATCTGGTTTGACATCTCTATGGTAGATTCCCAGTTGATGCAACCTTCGCATTTCAATCAGTACTGCGATTGCTAATTCATATTTCTGATCTAGTGATAATTTATATTTATTTTTTTCAAGGTACTTTGATAATGTTTGCCCCTGATACTGACAGAGTAACTGACTCTTAAGCACCCAATGATTAGAACTCTTTGTGTCTTTAATAAGTTTTTGATGATGATAACTTGAACCATTAGCAATCTTACAAATGGTGTGCTCATCTTGTAATTTTTTCGCTGCATCAGTCACAATTGTTTGAGGACTCAAACTCGAAGTGTTACTTTTTATCTCATGATTTTCAGCTTTTAATACATATAATTTCTTATTCAAACGACATCTAACAAGAAAAACGTGGGTGCGAGTTTGGCATCCTCCTAATTCTTGTCCTATTTCATAATCATTTGGGTTAACGCCAGATATAGAAATCTTTACATCTTCTGCTATATTTTGCTCAAATTTAAGCTCATCTGGTGCTGGCAGAGTATCAGTAGTTAATTGATTTGAGGTTTCTCGGTTATCATCTGTCATAGTCCCCCCTTACTTCATCCTTTATTTTAAAGCTATCTCAATTATATTTTAGATTGTGCTATAAAACTATATTTTTTCCTGCAAATCAACTATTAAAAAATATCAAATATATTAATATCATCATTTTAATTATTAGACTTTTTTAACTGATCTCGCTTATGGCTAGCTTTTTTAATTTCTGCTGCAATCTGCTCTAATACAACGCTCATGGCATTGTAGTCTGTTGGCTTGCCATCAACAGCAGCCGGAATATAGGTTAATTCACCCTTTGGAGAAAAATCATCAATAGCGGCAACAACACCAAAATTTCTTACAATAGTTGATTCAATAACATCATCTAATGGGTTAGACAGACGATCTTTTACATCTATTTCTAAAGCAGAGTATAAATCGATTAATTCACCGTCTAGTATACCAATAGAAATAATTTCACGCGGGTTAAATGCGTTAATTATCGTATACATTGTTGTTGGTATTCCAAAGCCTGTTGTATGAAACCAAGCTTTTCGGTAATCATCATAGGTTTTACCTTCTTTTAACGTTCTTGTAACCATTGCGACAAACTTCATAAAACAACCTCTCTTTTACTCTGTATCAAACTACCGTAATTATAGTCGCTTAAATGCTAATTTAACGAATGTTATTAGCTTATAGCTTACGTTGTTGAATGATCATTATCATGGCTATGAGGATTAGTTTGGTCACCTTGATCAAAAAATGGTTGCATTATATTTATACCATCACTTGCCATTTGATTATGCTTATGCCTGTCCCTATAAGCATTTATCAAGTTAATATAATCACTTGGTTTAATCACATCATCATAAGCATGAGAAATAATTTCATGCCAAATCTCTGGCAAATTTTGAAGATGGGAATTCTTTTCTAATGTATCTAATAGCGCTAGTTGAGCTTGGTTTTCTGGATTTAATAAAAATAGCATATGCTCATAATTTAGATTATATCTACATTTAATGTCTAACAAAAATCTAATGGATTCCTGTTTTTCAGGATCAATATCTTTATGTTCCGAGCTAAAATACTCAAAAATATTTTCTATCTTATCTAAATCAAACAACATGCAAAATTTAAATACACTGCTTGTATTCATCGAATGATATAATGAATTTATCATTTTTTTATCCAAAGAGACATGATGCAATAACCTTTCTACTACCTGAGTATGATTATTCCTAGCTGCTGCACCTATTGGTGTTATTGCGTATTTATTCGGTTGATTAACTAGTAACTTATTCTTCCCTAACAGATAGTTAACTACAGCCAAATTCCCTCTACAAGCAGCTACCCACAAAGGAGACTCACCTGCTATATCACCCTGATTTATATCAACATTAACCTCTTCTATTAAATACTTTACAATGTCTAAATAACCTAATCCAGCTGCTATAACTAACATGCTCTTTGCAGTATATTCATCCATAATTAATTCTAAGTCATCTGAATCAACTTTAGCTATCAGTAATTTTAGTTTTTCTAAATCATTTGACCAAATTGATTCGATAATTGCACTATTTATTTCAATAAACTCTAAATCATCCAAATTACTTAACGATTTATTTTCTACTTCTTTATACATAGCTTTTACACCTTAGTTAATAATATTAATGAGTAATAATATTTTTAAAAAGGTACTTTCCCATAATAATATGTAGCTAACTACCGATATTCTACGGTAAATTGATTTTATAGTAGATTATTTAAAATTAAAAATTACTATGATTATAGCTTTGTAATTCTTTTCTTTTCTTTTGACTGATATGTTCGTTAAATAATGGGCTTATAACTTGTTCAGCTTTAGGTTTTCTATCGTTTTTAATTAGTATTCTTGCTAATGCTTGACGTTTATGCTCATCAGCTAGGCTATATGGGCTTCTTCCCTTTTTATCCTTAAGATAAATATTGGCCTCTTTTTCAAGAGCCATACTTATAAATACAGGTTGTGATGATTTAATAGCTGCAAAATGCAACGGAGTTTGCCCAAGAACATTTTGAGCATTCAAATCAGCACCATTTAATATTAAAAACTGCACCATATTTGGGTTATCACATTGAACTGCCAAATGTAATGGAGTACTTCCTTTTGAATCCTTAACATTAATATACTCATTATCTTTACCAATTAAACTATCAACAGCAAGTATATCACCACTTCTTACTGCATAAGCTAAAGGTTCTAACTCTTGATCAGTCATAAATCTTATTCCTATTTATATTGAAAACAATAAATAGTTTATCAGATTACATATTTATTTAATTAATAACTTTTATTTCATTGATGAAACGTCATACTCTTACACAACTTATTATAATTCATTGAGAAAGCTTTCATATTCTATAAATTTTTAGATAATTTATTTAATCTTATTACAGTTAAAACAATTCAAACTCAACTCAATTTATTGGTTGCATCAGGAATAATTTGAGTTGGTTGACTAATAGAAATACTAACAGACTTAGCACCTTTTGATAAATTCAGTTTATTTAAATCGACTAATTGAATCGTTGGATTTTCATAAGATCTAAAATACAACTTATTATTTTTTAGATCTTTAAATACAACCCATTGTGTTTTATCAATGTTATCGTAAGTTAACGGTTCACCTTTTGCACCTCGAACATAACCATAAGGTAAATCAACATTATTAATGATATGCTGTGCCAAAACTAATGCTTGTTGAGCATCAGCTACTGGCAATGCCGTTTGTTGCATCATAGACATCTTCACAAAACGAGAAACTGGAGATGCATCCCCAGGTAGGCCAACCATGCCTGAACCTTGGCCAGTTGACTCATAGACAATATTGTCAGATTTAAACGGCTTAACAAAATAAGGTGATAAATTAACATAGTTTCTTAAGTTTGTGATCTGCCAATCATAACGAGGTGCATTAGTTAAAATCCCAGGTTTGCTATCATGAACTTCTAATTTTCCATCAATAAACTCAACAACCAAGCTTTCACCTGTCCTATCTGTTATAACAGCATGAAGTGGAAATAAGACATTTTTATGGCTTCCAAGATCTAGTGCTTGGGCATAAACATAAACATTTTTTAATGCACTTTTGACTTCTTTAATGCTTGAAAAATTTCCCAAAATCCAATCACCAAACTGCGTATAAGGCACAGCACTATTCTCTTTTCCTTTCGGTACGTCCATATATTTAACTGCTGATTCAGGCAAATACAAATAACCAAATGATAAACCTTTTGTATTTAAACCATCTACTGAATAACCTGTTCCAAAGTAATCAACTAGGACATAGCCATACTTTGCTTGCCAACTCATCGTTGGCTTATTATTTGAACGTTGCGTTTTAAATAGCTTACCTTCAGGTGAACTTATAATACGACTTTTAAGATTAGGACCAAACTCAAGTGTTCTTGCAACAACAACTGTTCCGTCTTTTGCTATAATAGGCACATTTGTGCAACTGAAAGCGACTGGATAAAATAACATTCCAATAAATAGTACTTTTATTAATTTCTTCATTAAAGAGTCTCCTTCTCTTTTTTTAAAAACTTTACTGTAAAACACCTCTACCAATTAAAGCATTACTCAAACTATTTGTCTAAAAGGTCACTCGCTATATAAATAATACTTTTGCATTCAAAACTCCTGATCAAAATTTAACCTCTAGCATATTAATGCATTTTAAGATAAAATAGCGCCAGAATTTTATAATACAAAAAATAATGAACATATAAGTTGAATTTAAAGGCAAATAAATGATTTATCCTGAACAATATGACGTTATTGTCGTTGGTGGTGGACATGCTGGCACAGAAGCTGCAGCAGCTAGTGCTCGTATAGGCGCAAAAACATTACTATTAACACAAAATTTAGATACCATAGGACAGATGTCATGTAACCCAGCCATAGGTGGTATTGGTAAAGGTCACTTAGTAAAAGAAATTGATGCTTTAGGTGGCATTATGGCTAGCGCTATTGATGTAGGAGGAATCCAATTTCGCACACTAAACTCAAGAAAAGGCCCAGCAGTAAGAGCAACACGAGCTCAAGCTGATCGAGCACTCTATAAACAGGCAGTTCAAAATAAATTACAAAACCAACAAAATCTTACGCTTTTTCAGCAATCGGTTGATGACCTAATTGTTGAAAATGATACCGTCTGTGGTGTAATTACTCAAATGGGGTTAACCTTTAAAGCAAAGTGTGTTGTGCTTACAGTTGGTACATTTTTAGGTGGCAAAATACATATTGGATTTAATAACTTTCAAGGTGGGCGCGCTGGTGACCCGCCAAGTAATGCATTGGCTAAGCGTTTACGTGCATTACCATTTCGTGTTGGCCGATTAAAAACGGGCACACCACCGAGAATCGATGCTAAAACTGTAGACTTTTCTGTTATGCAAGTACAACCAGGTGATACGCCTACACCTGTATTTTCTTATTTAGGCCATGTTCATGAACACCCTAAACAAGTACCATGTCATATTACTCATACTAATGAAAAAACACATCAGATTATACGTGATAACCTTAATCGATCTGCAATGTATGGCGGTGTTATTGAAGGTGTTGGCCCACGTTATTGCCCCTCTATTGAAGATAAAATCGTACGTTTTGCAGATAAGAGTAGTCATCAAATTTTTGTAGAACCTGAAGGGCTCGATAGTACTGAGCTTTACCCAAATGGAATATCAACGTCTCTACCATTTGATGTTCAGTTACAAATTGTACGTTCAATGAGAGGATTTGAAAAAGCACATATCACCCGTGCCGGTTATGCTATTGAATATGACTACTTTGATCCGAGAGATCTAAAACCTACACTTGAAACCAAGTATATTAATCATCTATTTTTTGCAGGCCAAATCAATGGTACAACAGGTTATGAAGAAGCTGGCGCTCAAGGACTAATTGCTGGATTAAATGCTGCCTTAATCACAAAAAATCAAGCTCCTTGGTACCCTAAGCGTGATGAAGCCTATATGGGAGTTCTTATTGATGATTTAATCACCAATGGCACCATTGAGCCCTACCGCATGTTTACTTCTCGTGCAGAATACCGTTTGATTCTTCGTGAAGACAACGCAGATTTGCGATTGACAGAAATTGGCTATAAATTAGGCTTAGTTGACCAAAAACGTTGGCATATTTTTGAAGAAAAACAACACGTAATTGACAATGAAATTCAACGCCTACGTAAATTGTGGATTGGCCCTAAAAGTCCAAAAGCATGTGCCGTAGAAAAAATTCTACCTCATCCGATTTCCTCGGATGTTAATGCTTTTGATTTACTCAAGCGTCCTGAGATTACTTATCAAATGTTAATGAAAATCGATGAACTTGAAGCAAATATAGAGCATGTTCAGGCTACTGAACAAATTGAAATTCAGGCTAAGTATGATGGTTATATTACTCGCCAGCTTAATGAAATAGAAAAGCAAAAAGAACTTGAGCTAACGCATATTCCACAAACTTTAGATTATAATCGTATTCAAGGTTTATCCAATGAAGTTCGTCAAAAATTAATCGATGCAAAACCGACAACAATTGCTCAAGCATCAAGAATCTCAGGCGTTACTCCTGCTGCTATTAGCCTTTTACTTATCTACTTAAAGAAATTTAATCTTTCGAAAAATCTAAAAGAAAATGCTTAAAAATAAAAAAATCACGTTTTGATAAATTCTCAGAAACCTCTTATTTTGATATGATTGTATTCCTTAATTGATAAACAGGAAAAAATAAGGGAATTAAATGGCTGAATCAAATAAAAAAATTGTTTATGTGATTGCTATCGTTGCTGCTATCGCAGGCTTATTATTTGGCTTTGATACGGGCGTTATCAATGGCGCTCTATCGCCTATGTCAACTGAGCTACACATAACAGATGACTTTTTAAAAGGCTTAATTGTAGCATTTGTACCTTTAGGTGCTCTTTTTGGCTCAATGATAAGCCCTTTATTTGCAAACCATCTAGGACGTAAATACAGTATTTTAATTTCTGGCATCTTATTCTTAATATCTACCTACTTAGTAAGTATTTCATTAGGTGTCTCCTTTGTTTTGATAGGCAGGTTTTTTATGGGAATTTCCATTGGAATATCTGCAACAATTGTGCCAATGTATTTATCTGAAATATCACCTACTAGAATACGTGGTGCATTGGTTGTTTTATTTCAACTAGCCGTTACTATTGGCTTAGTAATGGCTTTTCTAGTCAATCACTTTTTCGATGATAACTGGCGTGGCATGTTCCTTTTTGGTGTGTTACCTTCAAGCTTATTTATTATCGGTATGTTTTTTCTTCCTCAGTCTCCACGTTGGTTGTATATGAAACAAAAGACAACTAAAGCGACAACAGTAATACAAAAACTTAACCCCACTTCTGAGGTTAAGCAAATTCTTGACGGTTTAGATCAAGCTGTTACGCATAAACAAAACTCACTTATAACCCTATTAAAAGATAAACATTTATTTAAATTAGTCTGTCTTGCATTTGGCCTATTTGTTGCTCAACAACTTACCGGTGTTAACACAATTTTTTATTATTCAACCCATATTTTTAGAGATGCTAATCTAAATTTATTTGCTAATAATACTGCCACCATTGCTACAATAATTTGTGGTTTGGTTAATGTACTGTCTACTGTTATTGCTATTTGGATAATTGAAGTACTTGGACGCAGAATGCTACTAATTTATGGCATGATTGGGCAAATTTTTGCCTTATTCATATGTGGCGGCGCTCTAGCGCATTCATTTGGTGATGTTAGCGGTATTATTGCATTATTTGCCGTTGTGCTATTCATCTTCTTTTTTGCTGTTAGTCTAGGTGGACTACCTTATGTCTTAATGGCTGAAATATTTCCACTATCCGCACGAGAAAAAGGTATGGCTATAGCCAATTGTGCTAACTGGGGGTTTAATTTTTTAGTCAGCGTAAGCTTTTTAGCTTTAGTCGACTATCTGGGCATTGACCATACCTTTTATTTATATGCCTTATTAACATTAGTTGCTTTACTAATTTTTATTAAAGTAATGCCTGAAACTAAAAATGTTTCTTTAGAAACCATTGAGTCGCATATTTATGCTGGCAAGAATTTACGCCATATAGGGCAAACTTCATAGGCATTACAAAATAAAACTAACGAGCGTATTGTTTATTTATTAGGCTTTTTATCACTCATTAAAACCGGTTTACCACGCTTATCTTCTAATACCACACGACAGCCATTTCTAAATTGGGTGCACCCCCACCAAAAACCTTTACCCTTTGTGGACTTTATCCGCCTTAGCTCTGCCCCACATTTTGGACATGGGTTTTTAATCGGTATATTTCCCTTGCCTTTAAGATCAGCAATTGCTTGAACACCTTGATGAGCAGCAATGGCAATGCGCTTCATAAAATCTTTAAAATCAGACAGACCTTTTGCAATTTTATCAAGTTCCAACTCCCAATCAGCAGTCATCTCAATTCCAGTTATCTCTTCAGGTAATATCTTTATTAATTCACGTGCTTTTTCGGTTGAAATTAAGCTCTTGCTCTTCCCTTTGGTATCAATATATTCACGTTTTTTAATAATCTCTATTATATTTGCCCTTGTAGCTTCTGTACCTATTCCTTTAACCGTTGTTAAAATGGATTTTGCTGCCTCATCGTCCATGCGTCTACCACAATTTTTCATAGCTGAAATCAACGTTGCTTCAGTATAATGCTGAGGTGGTGTTGTTTTTTTATTATGTAATTCTAATCGTTCTAATAAAACTGAATCATTTTTATTAAATGCAGGTAATGACTTAGCATCTTTATCCTCATCATCTTCTTTCGTAAATGCTTGCTTCCATCCTGACTCTATTATAAGCATTCCTTTAGTGACAAATTCTTCATCTAAGCATTCAACATGAATAATCGTTTCATCATAGATAAAATCACCCATAAATTGAGCTAAGTAGTATCTAACGATTAAATCATAAACTTGCTTTTCTCCAATACTCATCATACTGATATTAACTTTTGTATTAGTTGTAGGAATGATAGCGTGATGCGCTGACTCTGAAACTTTTTTATCACTCCAACAGCGTGATTTAAAAGAAGGGTCACATTGTTTTATTAAACTATCATATTGCTTATCTATAGAACTTAAGCTATTAAAAATTGTCTTAGCATCATTGTGTTGTTCCATATTTAAATAGCCGCAATCCGTTCTGGGATATGTCGTAGCTTTGTATTTCTCATACAATGCTTGTGCACAATTTAGCGTATCTTGTGCACTTAAACCATATTTAGTATTTGCAAGCTTTTGTAACTCTGATAATGATAGAGCTAAAGGCGCTTTTCTAGCTTTCTTCTTTTTCTCTAATGATTGAATAATACCCGATTTATTTTGACATTTATCAATAACAGCCTTAGCAAATTTTCTATCTAGACATCGACTATCATCATCACCTTTAGCATACTCTGGAATGACCCAGTCAAACTCTGACATTAATTGACCTTGAATAACATTTGCTGTAACAGTATAAAATGGCTTGGATTTAAAATTTTCAATCTCCAAATCTCTTTCAACAACCAACCGTACAGTTGGCGTTTGCACTCTACCAATTGAAAATAAATTAACACCACTACCTAAAATTAAAGTTGCTGCTCTTGTATAACTTAGACCACAAATCCAATCAGCTCTTTGTCGTCCTAAACCCGCCCAAAATAGCGGTTCAGTCTCACTGCCATCTTTTAATCTAGATAACGCCGTCTTAATTGAAGCATCATCTAATGCTGATAACCATAATCTTTTAATTATGCCTTTATAACCTGATTTAGAAATGATCAGTCTTGCAATTAATTCACCCTCTCTATCGGCATCAGTAGCGATAATTATCTCAGTTGCTAATTTGATACAGCTATTAACAATTTTAAGTTGTGCTTTACTTTTAGGATTAGGTGCTAGCTTCCAACGCTCAGGAATAATTGGTAAATCTTTCATATCCCAACGTTTATATTTTTCATCATAGCTAACAGGGTCAGCTGGTTGTAATAAATGCCCAAATCCCCAAGTGACAATTGTATCTGCATTTGATAAGTAACCATCATAGCGCTGATTACAACCCAACACAGAAGCAATATCTCTTCCTTGTGATGGTTTCTCGGCTATAAAAACTTTCATCGTAAATTACTTCCTTATCATTAATGCATCATTTTTTATAGCTTGAATTTTAACACAAACTCTGGATAAGCTATTACTACTTTAATCTAGTCATTACTTAGCCTTTTCATTGATTTATGGTATATTGCCTCTGTAAATTAAATTTTTAAAACGGATGATTTTTAATGACACGCGATAATTTCAAATCAGGCTGGATTTTTGTTCTTGCTGCAATTGGCTCTGCAGCTGGCTTAGGCAATGTTTGGCGCTTCCCTTATTTAGCCTATGAGCACGGTGGTGGCGCTTTTTTTGTTGCTTATTTTATTTGTCTTTTAATTTTAGGCTTACCGCTTTTAATTATGGAAATTGGTTTAGGACAAATTACTCGTTTTGGAGCACCTAGAGCACTGGGCTCAATTGGCATCCGCTCTAAGTTTAAATTAGTAGGCTGGCTAGCTGTTTTAATATCATTTGGTGTTTTAACCTATTACTTAGTTATTACAAGCTGGGTGATTCATTATGCTATTAATTCATCATCTATCCCATGGAAAGTAAATGCTGAAGGCTATTTTTATAATGACTTCCTTGGCCTAACTACCCATATTTCAAAAGTTACACATTTAAATATGACTATTTCATTGGGTGTTATTGCTACACTAGTGTTACTTTGTATTGCTGTTTATAGAGGCACCTCAGGTATTGCACGTGTTGCTAAATGGATTACGCCTATTCCATTTATCTTATTAATTGTGCTATTAATCAATTCGCTATTACTCGATGGAGCTTGGAGCGGCTTAAAATTATTTTTGCAACCCCACTGGCAATCTTTATACTCTTTAGATCTATGGTTTGATGCTGCAAGCCAAGTACTATTTACGTTATCTATTGGCTTTGGTGTGATGTTTGCCTATGGTGCAATTTTACAAAAGCAAGTTAATGTCAAAAGAATGGCTATCTTTGTTATTATTGGTGATACACTGATTGCATTTATTGGCGGTGTAATTATTTATTCGGTACTTGGATATTATTCAACCGTAACACAAACACCAATTGATCAAGCAGTTAAAGGTGGTATTGGACTTGCCTTTGTTGTATTTCCAAAAGCTTTATCATTACTACCCTTTGGTGAACGTTTTTTCTCTATCATATTTTATTTAGCTTTATTTGCCTTAGCATTTACTTCAATTGTTTCCTTATTCGAAGCAATTTTAGCTGCAATTATGGATGGCACGCAAAAAATAAAAAGACGTAGTATTCTTCTTGTCGCAGTCATTTTAACATTTATTGTAAGCCTAATTTACAGTGGCAACAACGGACTTTACATACTTGATATCGTTGATCACTTCATTGGTGGCTATGGTGTCTTAATTGTTGCCTTATTAGAATCCATCGTAATTGGCTGGTGCTACGATGCAGAACGACTACGTTATAATCTCAAAAAACAATCTAATCTTAATCTAACTGGGCTATTTAATTGCTTAATTCGCTTAGTCATTCCAACTATTTTGGCAACCTTACTTTTACGGCAGGTTATTTTTGACTTAGAAAAAGCTTATGGTGGTTATCCCGTTATGTATATTTTAGGATTTGGTGTTGGTTCATTAATTCTATTAACTATTATTGGTGTTATTTTAAATCGAAGTATTCGCCATTAAGAACAGTTTATGGCCTACCCAATAAATAGTTCACTTCTTCTAAAGCCAGCGTATCAGAGTCCTTTTGTAGTCTTTGATGTAATTCACTAAAGGTTTGGATAAGCTTTTCTTGCTTGGATTTATCTTCGATCAACTGTATCATTTCTTCTGCTAGTTTGGGCGCTGTAGCATCATGTTGAATTAATTCCGGAATAATCATTTTACCTGCTAAAATATTTGGCAATGAAAACATTCGAATTTTAACAAGCATACGTGCAAATAAAAATGTAATTGGTGACAGTTTATAGGCCATGACCATTGGCTTTTTATATAGCATTGCTTCTAGTGCTGCTGTACCTGATGCTAATAATACTATATCAGATGCTTTTAGTGCTTGATGCGACTTTCCCTCAATTAAATGAATATTAAGCTTATCAAATTCAGCTTCGTAATGTTCAAAATGCACTCCTAAAGATGCTTTAGCTAATGGTATTACAAACTGACAGTGATGATATTTTTTCTTTAACCTTCTTATAACCTCCATAAATACAGGCAATAAAAAAGCAACTTCTTGATGCCGGCTACCAGGTAAAATAGCAACGGTCAGCTTATTCGAATCAAGTTGCAATTGAGCTCGTATTTCAGTAGTACTTTCTACATTGATAGGAATTTCATTCGCTAATGGATGACCAACAAAAATAACTCTATGATTATATTTATGATAAAAGTCAACTTCAAAGGGTAAGATTGCCAAAACTGAATCCGTTGCTTTTTTTATCCCCTTTACTCGACCTTCACGCCAAGCCCATACAGATGGACTAACATAATGTATTGTTTTAATACCGCGCTTTCTTAATTTTTTTTCAATTGGTAAATTAAAGTCAGGTGCATCAATACCAATATAAATATCAGGTGGGTGTTTTTTAAAATGCCTTAATAGCCCAAAACGTGCTTTTAAAATTTTATTCAACTGCTTAATAACTTCAACAAAGCCCATAACTGAAAGATAATCTATAGGATAAAGGCTAGTTAACCCCTCTTCAATCATTAAAGGTCCACCAATACCCTCAATAATTGCATTTGGATACGTTTGTTTTAGTTTGGCTACTAATCCTTGAGCTAATTGATCACCTGATAATTCTCCTGCAACTAGAACAATACGCATTAACGCACAATACCTCTTTCTGTATTTTCAAGCATTTGACGCATAATTTTAATTTCAGGGCAGTCCGCTTCTAATTCTTTCAATGCTACTGCAGCTTCTTCTAATCGAAGCCCTTGTCTATAAACAACTTTATAGGCATGTTTTAATTTAGCAATTGTCTCCTTAGAGAACCCATTTCTCTTTAAGCCTTCGGTATTTAAACCAAATGGAGTTGATGGCTTATCTTTGCCTGGAATAATCATTAAGTATGGTAATACATTATGACCAATTAAAGACCCTTGCGCAATAAAACTATACTCCCCAATTTCAACAAATTGGTGAATGCCACAATACACACCAACAGTAGCAAAATCTCTGATTCGTACATGACCTGCAATCCCTGAAAATCCAACTAAGGTTACTCGATTTCCAATTTCACAATCATGACCAATATGAACATAGTTCATAATTAAATTCTGATTCCCAATGATTGTAACATTGTTTTCCTTTGAAGTTCCACCATGTATGGTTGCACATTCACGAATGATATTACCATCACCAATTTCAAGGCGAGTTTCCTCTCCCTTATAGGTGTGATCAATTGGATTTGCGCCAACTGATGCAAATTGGAAAATTTGGTTATTCTTGCCAATCGTTGTCGTATTTTGAATAACCACATGAGGACCAATTTTACTACCTGATCCAATTGTCACATTAGGCCCTATGACACTAAAAGGGCCAATTTCAACATCTGATGCAATCTTTGCACCTTCATATATCACCGCGCTTGGGTCTATCACAATGCCTTATCCCGGTATGCTGCCATCAAGTCAGCTGATGCAACTAACTGACCATCCACTCTCACTTCTGCCTTACAGAAGAAAATACTGCTTTTCTGTTTGATTAACTCAGCTGTAATCACCAACTGATCGCCTGGAATAACAGGACGTTTTACTCTTACCTTATCAATTCCAACCAAAAAGAAAATCTTATTTTCATCACCCTCAAGCATATTTGCTTCTATTCTAGCATGTGCTACTAAAGCTGTCGCCTGCGCCATTGCTTCAACAATCAAAACGCCTGGCATTACTGGGTTATCTGGAAAATGTCCAGTAAAGTGAGGTTCATTTGCTGTTACATTTTTAATGGCTTTAACATGATCAACATCAACTTCAAGCACGCGATCAATCAGTAAAAAAGGATATCTGTGAGGCAATAAATTTAAAATCTCATAAATGTCTTTTGAAGTATTCGTTTGACTTTCCATCTAGTAATTTTCCCGATAATCAATTTTATTGAAAATAGTATTAGCTGTTTTTCTCTAATCTATTTAATTTCTGTTCAAGTTCTTTAATTTTGGCATAGGCTTTATCTAAGCGATTAATGCGAGCAATATTTTTACGCCATTGATGATAAGGCTTAGCAGGCGTACCAGATGCATAGGCTCCGGGCTCTGTCAGTGATTTACTAACACCTGCTTTTGCAGCTACCATTACGTGATCTACAATTTCTATATGTCCTGTAATACCAGCAGCACCGCCAATAAGACAATCAGCACCAACTTTTGTGCTACCTGCAACACCTGCTTGCGCTGCCATTGCCGTATTTTTTCCTATTTGTACGTTATGCGCTATTTGAACCAAGTTATCAATTTTAACGCCATCATGAATTAATGTATCATCAATAGTACCACGATCAATCGTTGCATTTGCTCCAATTTCAACATTCTCTCCAATGGTAACCCCCCCTAATTGAGGCACTTTAACCCAAGTTCCTGATTCATCTTTTGCATTTCCAAAGCCATCACTTCCAATGATTGCTCCAGGATGAACTCTACTATTTGAGCCAATAGTAACATCATGACATATCGTAACATTAGGATGAATAATTACATTGGCGCTAATATAACAATGATCTGAAATTACTGTATTTGCCCAAATTTGAACATTTTCACGAATTACTGTATGCGCGCCAATAACAACATTAGGTCCAATAGCTGCTGAAGGGTCAACTGTCGCTGTTTCATCAATTTTTGCAGTAGCATCAATTCCAGGCAATTGTCTTGGTGACTTGTCAAATAATTCCGCTACTTTTGCAAAAGCAAAATATGGATCCTTTAATACAATGGCATCAACAGGACATAGTTCAGCAGCATCTGATGTGACTAGAACAGCCGTTGCTTCAGTACTTTTCAGATCATTAATATATTTTGGATTTGCTAAAAATGATAGATAACCTTTTTTAGCTCCTTTTAGCGTTGCAATACCTTTAACTGTCGCATTAGGGTCACCTTTTAAAGTGCCCCCTAATTGAATTGCTAGCTCAGATAAATTATAGGAAATAGCCATAAATAATATATCCTTTATATCTTTAAACTTATGAATCCTTTTAGTGACCAAGCTCTTAAAATGGGTTTATATTTGCTATTAGCCCTCCACTAAAAATTTTTATATTTAAGATTTTGATGCATCAGCTTTCATTTCTTTAACCACTTCATCTGTAACATCAAATGAACCTTTATAGTATGGCACTGCTTGTTTGACTAGAATTAAATCATAACCATCTTTTTTACCTAACTCAGAAACAGATTGAGTAAATTGTTTTTCAAAATTTTGTGCTAACTGTTGGCTTTTCTGTGTATCTTCTTGACGAATCTGCATATACTTTTGCTGAAAGGCTTGCATTTTAGCGTTTAGGGCAGCTTGTTTTGTATTATAATCACTTTCTGATAAACTAGGGCGATCTTTCTCAAGTTGCTTTGCTTGATCAGCTAATGATTGTTGCTCTTTTGTTAGTGCTTGTACTTCTGGCTTTAATCCATCACGAACTTGATTAGCTGTTGCCTGGCCTTGTGGCACAGCCTGATATACTTTTGCAGCATCAACAACACCTACTTTCATTGTTGTATCAGCGATTGCAGAACTAGCCAAAACTGCGCTTGAAACTAAAGTTGCAGTTAATAATTTAGTCATTACTTTCATTTTCATGCTCTCCAAGTTACATTAAAATAGACTCTGCCATACATTAATATGGATTATCCTATATTACAAGGGAAAAACTGACTTTTAACAGAAAGTTTACTAAATACTGGAGAAGATTTAATCATGAATTTTAAGTTAGCACCTTTTATGTATTTATGCATAAGTTTAGCATTAACAAGTAATCAGTTTGCTTATGCTAATGAACAATCAAATCGACAAAGCAAACCATCAATTAGTCTATTACCTGAGTTTGGCTACTATCGCTATGAAGAACCAGGCATAATGGAAATTAAAGGACCGCTAATTGGATTAAGCTCTGAAACAAAAATTCCGTTTACTCATAAGCTTTCTTTTAGGTTGTTTGTTAGAGGAGCTTACAATTTTGGTAGTTATAGCTCTACTAATACAGGCGATAATGATAATGATAACAGCTGGCTAATTAATATTGCACCTTCAGTTGGCTATTCATTTGTAGTAAATCATAACGTGACAATGACCCCCTATACGGGTGTTGGCTATCGCTATCTAAATAATGATTCCAGTGGCAATGAAACAACTACTGGTCACTTTGGCTATCTAAGAGAGTCAAACTATTTTTATTGGCCAATTGGTATTGATCTAATCTTTCGACATAAAAAATGGACATACCGTGGTGTTTTTGAATATGATTATCTGATTGTTGGTTACCAATACAGCCATCTGCCGGCATCTTTTGGCGGTACAATTTCAAACAAACAAACAAATGGCTATGGCCTTAATGGAAAACTTGAGATTTCTTATGATGTTTCGCATAGTGTTCAAATCGGTATTGGTCCTTATATTCGTTACTGGAATATTAAAGAGTCTGAAGTTGATAACGGTTATGTAGAACCTGATAATAATACTTTTGAAGCTGGTGGCTTTATCAGTTTTCTTTTTAGTTAAGTCTATGATTATGAACATGGAGCTCTTTGACAAAAGTTATAAAGCATGCTAAAAACTCTAATTACCTTAAATGCAACTATTTGACTCCATGTAATGCACAAAAAAAAAGTTTATATCGCTTATACCGGCGGGACAATTGGTATGCTCCCATCAGAATCAGGTTATCAGACAGCACCTGGATATCTAACCGAATTATTAACTACCTTACCTATTTATCATCATGAATCTTTACCTGCATTTGATATTTGTGAATACTCCAACCTCATTGACTCATCAAATATCACACCTGAAAACTGGCTAATTATCGCAAAAGATATTATTAATCATTATGATGACTATGATGGCTTTGTTATTCTTCATGGCACAGACACATTGGCTTATACTGCCTCAGCATTATCATTTATACTTAAAAATTTAAATAAGCCTGTTATTTGTACAGGAGCACAAATCCCTATTTGCGAATTAAGAACAGATGCTGTTAACAATATTCTTGAAAGCTTGATTTTAGCAGGAAACTATCAAATTCCAGAGGTTTGTATTTATTTTAATAAACAACTATTTCGAGGGAATCGAACCACCAAACGCAGCGCCTCCTCAATTGACGCTTTTTACTCTCCGAACTACTTAGCCTTAGGTAAAGTTGCTGTAGATATTGCAATTTACAAAAATCGAATACTGAAACCTTCAGACGAAAAATTGTGCATTCAGATGCTATCAATATCAAAAGTTGCAGTATTAGCGATTTATCCTGGTTTTGACTGTAGTATTTTATCACACCTTAGTAACTCTGGCTTGCAAGGTTTAATTTTAAAAACCTATGGCAGTGGCAATGCACCTTCTGATGAAAATTTGCTATCAACACTAAGAGAGATAAGAGCATCAGGAATGGTGATTGTTAACTGCACTCAATGTGCTATGGGCCCTGTTAACATGACTAATTACGCTTCAGGTCAAGGGCTTAAAAAAGCAGGGGTGATTTCAGGCTATGATATGACTGATGAGGCAGCATTAACTAAATTATTTTACCTGTTTGGACAAAATTTTTCACAACATGAAATTGAAGATAAAATGCAACAAAATTTACGCGGCGAACTATCAAGGTAGGCCAAGAACAAACAATCTATAATTTAAAATTCGTTGTGAAAAACGATTACAGTTTCTGCTACGTGATAATTTCAAGCAAACTGCATTAGGAAATAACCGAGTTTAATTGGTAACTTTGGCCATCATAACCATACAGTTCAACGACATCTGTAATCTTACGTATACCAGCTTCGCGATCCCTTTGAATAAACACAATTAGATCAACTGCCTGTAAAATTAAACTTCTCGGCACTGTAACAACAGCTTCTTGAATTAAATCTTCCAAGCGATAAGGTGTACTTTCAACACTATTGGCATGTAATGTACATAAACCGCCTGGGTGTCCAGTATTCCAAGCCTTTAATAAATCTAGCGCAGAGCCATCACGTACCTCACCGATTATGATACGATCAGGGCGCATTCTTAGCGCACCACGCACTAAATCATGCATTGATACTGAGTGTGATGTCGTCATAGTTACCAAATCAGCGACCTTTACTTGAAGCTCAGGTAAGTCCTCTAACACTAAAACTCGATCATTTGAACCTGCTAAAATATCTAACAGTGCATTTGCAAATGTCGTTTTACCCGAGCCAGTACCGCCAACAATGATAATGTTTTTACGTCCTAAAACGGCTTTTTTCAAAAATTCACTTTGCTGTTGTGTTAATGCACCTTGCTTTACATAAGCCTCCAATGTAAAAATTGCGCTTGCTCGCCTTCTGATAGAAAAACAAGCTTGTTCAACTACTGGCGGCAACCATCCTTGAAAACGCGCCCCTCCAAATGGTAAGTCAGTTGCAACCTCAGGGTTCCGTTCATCTGCAACACCATTTTTATATGAGGCAACTAATTTTACTATATTTGAACTTTGTTGCGGGGTTAAATATAAATCCGTAGCAATTTTACCTTCTCCATGACGTTCATAATGAATACGCCCATCAGGGTTTAACATCACCTCAATTGTTTTATCATCATTTAAATATTCTAAGATTTCTTTACCAAAGGCTGTTTCAAGCATAGTTAACTTACGATCTGATATAATTTCTTCTGACTTCATAATTTAATTACCTTGCCTAATATATTTTGTTTTTTCACAATACCAAAATAACGACTATCAAATGAATATGGACTACTGATACCCATCATCCAAAATTCATCAGATTTTAATTTTCGGCACATCTTTATCTCAGGAAGTGCTCTTTTTTTTCTATCTTCCTTTAAAACTGGTACTAGTCTCTCTTCATTAAGCCATAAATAACCATTTTTAATACAAACAAAGTCTCCTTTGGCAGCTATAATCTCTTTTAACAAAGGCTCTTTTTCTGATAACCAACCACGCTTAACAATTAAATTCTCAACCGTATTGCTTGGAACAAAAATGACATCATCACCAACACGATATGAATTTGATGGATACTGAAGATAAATACCCGCTGGCATACTCATTGTTCCTTGATATCTAAGCTGTATTTTATATGCTTTTAGCATACTAATAATAAGCCAAAAAAATACTAAACAACTAATTACAACAATCATAATAAGCCAAAATAATTTGGTACGCGCTTCATTAACCCGATGGTTTTTCATTCATTGCCTGCTTCACAGTCGCTTTTAACTTTCTCAATGTATCATCAGAAATACTACTTCTTATCGAAGCTGCATCACCTATTTTAGCACCTTTAGCACTTGCTGAACCTGCGCCAGAAGCACTAACATTTACATTCGCTGCCGCACTAGTTGCACCTGATGGTGTTTGCGTTGAAGTTATTGTACTTGCTGCTGCTAAACCTTGACCTGAAGCAGCAAATGAACCCCCTTGAGTACCTTGCATTGAACCTCCTCCTACTGAAGAAGTAACAACTGCTGTTGATTGATACCCCCCAACTTGAGGTGCAGATACACTAACTGAAGGCTGCCCATGTATACTCTCAAAAAGATTACTTCTTATTTTACCCACTGCCTCAGCTAACAACCCTGGTAATTTATAAGCTAAAACCAAAATAACTAAAGAACTAAAAAATAATGCCAATGGTTTTTCAAGTCCGGTTGTCGCTGAAACACTAGTCAACTTTAACTGGCTATTACTCCATACTGTATACCCAACACCTAACACTAAAATCAGCCCAAAGACCCGAACGCTTGCTTTAAACACACCTTGTATAACACGATGAAGCAAATCTTCAAATGGCTTTAATGCGCCTAGTGGCATTAATAATAAGGCAGCTAATGCCATCGCATAAAATACACTCACTAATAAAATAATTTGCGCTCCGATCAAAGCAAATATTATTAACGTTCCAAAACCTAAAAATAAATAAATAAATGACATTCCAAAATTATAGGTCCCGTATTCAACAGCTAGTTTTAGCATTGAAATACCACCTTTAAAGCCAATTTTCCAGACATTACCAGCACTGAAGACATAAGCTTTAGCTTCATCGCCAGAGACTTTAAATGCAATCAGTGTAAACCCATCAATCAATTGCTGTAATAAATAAGGAAACATTGTGATAAATAAAAAAATCATAGCAATTTTAAGCACTTTAACTGCAAGCATCCCTAGTGATTCATCTTGCTTAATCACCCAAGCTATTGCAAACAGAGCTAACTCTAATGCGGCAATTGCAAATAATATCGTAATTGAATACCCTTTAACAATTTCTATTGCTGCATTAACCTTATTGATGAAAACCAATTCAATTGAGTTAAATAGTTTAGGGCCTAATAACTGTGCTGCATCTGCCATGATTGGACTTACCTCCCTAATACATTAGAGTCTTCCGAGTCTTTTATTTTGAACTTACTCTGATCCGAATATACATCACCACCAAAACCAGCTGATTCAAACTCAGCACTTGATGGATCTTTACCTACGGTATCAAAAAAGTCTTGTTTCGCTTGATTATCAAATTTGAAATTTTTAAATGTTTTTAGTGCTTCTTTTGTTTTTTTATCCATCTGCGACTGTAAACCGCTAGTTTGGTTATTGCCATTTGTAGAACTATTTTGGTTGGTATTATCATTTGAATCATAACCATTGTTATCAGTCGATGGCGTATACAAAGCATAAGTAGGTACAACTAGATTGATCATCAATAAACCAATCAGTATAACACCAGAAATCAAACGCTTCATATACTACCCTTTACTGACCAATCGGTGAAAGATGATAAGGAGGCAAAATCAGATCTTTTGTCACCATTACTGCAAATGTTTTACCTGCATTAATAATAATCGTCGGTTGAATATTCATACTACGGTCAACAAGCTTGCCTCCAATTTCTGTTGCTGTCTGACCAATACTTTGGAATGCCGAGTTAACTGCAGTTGAACCCAAATTAGAATTACAGGTGTAATTACCACTACTATCATAACTACAACTTTGTGTATTACTTTGTTGCTGATTTTGTGCTATTACTGCTGGAATGTTAAATACCGTTGCTAATGCAGCAGCACCAATTAACTGCATCCAGTGATTATCAACTTCATCTTCTAAGCCAGAAACGCCCATATCATCAACACCAACTTGATTTGGCAATACAATTGATGAGCCATCTGGACGGATAAGACGGATAAATTTAGCTTGAAGCTGATACTGACCATAAGTAACACTTGAATTATAAAGGCCAATTAAGGTACTACCTTTAGGGATTAATAAATATTGTCCTGTTGCTGTGTCATAAACATTCTGATTGACTCGAGCAACGATAGTTCCTGGAAGATTAGAAACTAGTTTTGTCTGTAGAATAGCAGGAATAACACTACCTGCAAAAATTGTATACTTAGAAATTGGTGTTTGGATCGTATTTTGATTGGTTACATCTTTATCAACCTTACCTTGCATAAAGCGCAGGTTTTGTGCTTGGGGTGAATTATCTTTATCAGAGACTTGAGTCGTTTTATCATCTTGTTCTTTCTTTTGTTGCTGAGAAATAGGTCTTGGCGCACCGCCTGGAAAAAATATAGAAGATGAGCCAGCTTCGCGATCCATTGGTGATAAAGGTTGCTGTTTTGGTGGTTGGTTTTTTTGCTGCGCCTGAATTTTTGCAAGTTCTTGCTGTGTCTGCATCAACTGCCTTTGTAATGTGTTATATTTTTGATCTAGACCATCTGGCACTTTTTCAATTATTTTTGTCTTTTCACCAACGCCTAATAATTTATTTATTTCACTACTATCTGCATAATCTACATTATTAATTTGATTAACATCTGCTCCCTGAGGTGACATTTGTGTTAATTTATCTGACGATCTTTGACTATCTGATTGATTTGAACCTGTAGAAAAAACCACCATCAACAATACCAATAGCGCAATTATGCCACCGATAACCATAATCAACTTTTTATTTAATTCAATCGCCTTAGGTGGCTTTGCATTTAAATTAAACTCTTTATTTTCTTTACTCATAAGAAATCATCTCAAATTAATGTTTAGCTATTACCTTGGGATATTTCAACCATGGTTTTATGTGTTGTATCAACGCCTGTTTGTAAAAATGCATGCCTTACAACTGAATCAATCACCATGTAATTACCACGTAAACGCCAATTAACCATAGTTTGGTCAGAGCCATCATCGCCTTTGATAACTAATACAGGCATACCTGATTGGGCATTAAACTGTTTTGAAAATTCAATAAACGTATGCGAACCATTGTTAAATACTCGTTTTGGATACCATGCTGGAATATTTTTCCCTTCGTACATACTGACTTTATAGTTAAAATTTAAGTCAGATAAATCCATATTATAACCAGGATCCGAAGCTAAAGCATTTGTTGCATCACCACTATAGGTAAAAACTGTATTCTTTGGATATTGCCAGTTGACTGATACCATGTAGGCCTCACCATCTGTGGACTTTAAAACCAAATGATAAGTTCTTTTATTTGTCGTAATTAACAAGGTATTATCTAAATCCACTTTTGATGGCTTGACGAGTATGTGTTGTTGAACATTCTTACCTTCACCACTATAGGTTTGCGCAATTTGCCAACGTAATGTATCACCGGCAGCTTGTGAAATTAATTTTTCACCCGGTTCCATAACAATATCCGTAATTTTTAATGGTGAGGTATAAATTGTATAAACAGCACCTGGCATATAATTATAGGTCATCATCGCATTAAAAAAATCACTCTGATTTGGATAAACTTGTGCATGCTTATTAGCGTATTCAACGGCTTTTTCTTTACTTAAAAATACATTTCCACCTTTTTTAGCTAATTGAGCATCTGCTGGAGCAACTTTAGACGGTACAGGCATTAACTGACCTGGTACAGGCACAGGAACATATTCTCTAATTACCTTTGTTTGTACTAATCCAACATTTTTAGCTTTTACATAACCATCACCTTGATCTGAACCTCCAAATGAGGCGCAACCACTTAATGTTGCAATCATTGGTAATATATAAATAACTTTCTTCATTGACTTGATCCTTTTTCATTAAATGAGAAATATCCAATACGCATATAGGTTGGATTAATAATTAGTTGCGATAACGATTCTGGCTTAGCACCTTTAAATAAAGTAAATACACCAGAATATAATGTAATCGCTAAAGTTCTTCCTGTACGGTCAATCGTCTTAGTTGCCCAAGTAACATCATAGCTAAAATCACTTACCTGTGTAATAGACTCAATTGTTGCTACTTGAACTACTTTACCAATATTTTGAAAAGGTCTTTGTTTTTGTTTTAATCTATTTAGTTGTCCAATTGCCTGGCCTTCAACTAACTGATAAGCATCAATCCAGTTTCGCCTTAATACAACAGGGTCTAATGGAATTGACATTATTTTATGAATAAAATTACCAATTAAAGCTTTTTGTTGTGCAGTTGTCGGAGTTACTGTTTCCGTTACTCTTTTAACATTTGCGACATATTCACCCGGTTTAACTTCTGCAACGTAAACATAACGTTCTTGTGAAGAAATAGCCATAATAATGCAAATTAACAACAATACAACAACAAACATCGAAACCAAGCAAGCTAGGCGCCAATTTTTTGCTTGTATACGAGCTGAACCAATACGCTCTTCCCATTCAAGATAAGCATTAGCATACTTTTGATCTGGATTTAGATCATCAGTCTCGCTCTTATTTTTCTTTAAGTCCATTTGGATTATTACCTTTCTCGTTTAGTTGCTCAATCGGTTTAAGTATGATGCTTTTTATATTTAATCCTAGTGGATTAAGCTTAATTTGTTGCTCTTCTGGTACAACTTCTTGCCAATTCAAAATTGCTTGATATCTTTCATTTGAATTGTTATTTAATATAACTAAGCAATTAATATTTGACTGTGTCTTAAATTGGCAGCCACTTATAAACAAATTGCGAACATTATTTTGCTCCAAGAAAGCTTCTAATGAGTTTTTTGCCTTTTGGGTAAAAATAAGATTCATCTGCAAAGCTGCTTCTTTACTAATCGGTTGCTGTGAGATTTCTTTTAGCACACTTAGCATACTAGAATTAATATATTCTCTATATAACTCAATATCATATCTCTGATTAAGCTTTAAATTTGCAACATTACGCACATGGCCTTGGGGGGTCACTGAAACAACAACAATATTAAATGGCCTAACACTGATGACCATAATAAAAAATAGTATCAGTAAAATTGAAACACTTAAATTGATAAAAAAAACTTTACGCCAGAAATATGCTTTATGACGGCAATACCCAATAGGTATATCGTACATTTGTGTTTTTGTTAAAAATGGCGTTTCAATTTCTCCATAACGGTATGGACGCAGCTCTTTACCAAATGGAAAGTTAGTTGGCTGCATCAGTACCTCCTAAGAAATGCTCTAAAATTACCTCATACGCCCAATCAAGCCCTTTTGTATGTAAATATGACCGCAAATACTCTTGATAATTTGCTTGAGATTTTTCGCGAATTTGAGAGACTATTTTTTTATCCTCTGGACGAGAAGCAGCACAAAAAGCCAAGGCCACAGGGCCAAGCCCCAAATCAAATAAACAATTTCCTTTGTATGACTGAAAATAATACTGACGCTTTGGAATTGCATGAGCTAATATTTGAATTTGCCTTGAATTTAAGCCTAAAGTCTCATAGCCTTCAGCAACACTTGGCTCCATTGCTCGATCATTTGGTAAAAATATTCTTGATGGACATGACTCATTTAAAGCCGACACCAATGGTGAATTTAATGCATCATCTACTGATTGAGTTGCAAAGACAACCGCTACATTTTGCTTTCTTAATGTTTTCAACCACTCCCTTATTTTATTAGCGAATATCGGATGATCTAAAAACAACCATGCTTCATCCAATATCATTAACGTTGGCTGTCCTTTAAACCGTTTCTCCAAAACATGAAAAATATAAGCTAAAACTGGAGCGATAATATTTGGGGTTGCCATTAATCGCTCCATTTCAAAACACTGCCAATTACCCTTTTCAAAATGCTCTTCATCACAATCCAAAACTTCCCCATATGGGCCACCTAAAGTATAGGTTTCAAGTGCAAGTCTTAAGTGAGAATCTTGAGTAAATGATTTTAAACCTGTTAGAGTTCTCTGTTCTTTAGGGACTTCAGCTAATGCATTCAACGCACTCCATACAGTTTCTCTGATTTCTGGTGTTATCGTAATATTTTCATTGATCAAAAGCCCTATAACCCATTCAGCAGCCCAAATTCTTTCCTTCATATCATCAATATAAGCAAGCGGTTGAAAAACTAAGCCACCTTTTCCAACATCACCAACTTCATAATATTGACCTCCAACTCCAGAAGTAAGTGCATAAAAGCTGCCTCCTTTATCAAATACAAATACTTGAGCATTTTTATAACGAAGAAATTGAGCGCCCATCACATTCAAAAGTACTGATTTACCAGCACCTGTTGGCCCTAGTATCATCTGGTGACCAACATCACCTATGTAATTAGATAATCTAAAAGGCGTATTTCCTGCAGTTCTCGCATACAAAAGTGGCGGTGCTTTCAAATGCTCATTTTCAATAGGACCGGCCCAAACTGCTGAAAATGGTAATAAATGCGATAAGTTCAAACTATGCATTAATGGCATTCTAACATTTGCATTCGGTTGTCCCGGTAAAGATGAAAGCCAAGCTTCAACCGCATTAACGGTTTCAGCTACAGTAACAAAACCTAGTCCATTAATTACTCGCTCAATCTCGCGCTGTTTTTCATAGACTGTTTCTTTGTCCTCATCCCATACCGTTATAGTTGCTGTATAATAACCAAAACTTACAAAATCATCAGCGAGCTCTTGTGCTGCTTCATCTGCATCAATTGATTTTTGCATAGCTGCACTATCAACCATTGCACTTTCACTTTTTGAGAGTGTTTCCTTTAATAAGGTCATAACCCCTTTACGCTTAGCAAACCACTGACGTCTATATTTCGTAAGTATTTTTTCAGCATCAACTTTATCCAGTGGTAAAAAACGGGTAACCCATCTATAACTCATCGGCAAATAATTTAAAGCATCAAGCATTGCTGGAACAGAGGTCGTTGGAAAACCTAGTATAGAAACCGTTCTTATGTGATACTTTCCTAGCTTTGGCTCTAAACCTGCAACTAATGGTGTATCCGCTAATATTCCATCCAAATACATCGGTGTATCAGGCACATTGACATTATGCTCTTTATCAGAAACACAATTATGCAGATATGACAAAGTTTCTTCATCAGATAAAAAACGCACATCATACATAAAATCTTTTGATATATCAAAAAGTTGATTTACCGTCTTGACAAAATAAGACAGTAGTTTTTTATATGAAGTTAGAGAACTTTTATCTTCTACCTTATTCTTTTTAACAAAAACATTAGACACCTTAGAAATTGCTTCTTGCGGCGGCAAATATTGAAATGTTAGATAATAGTCACTTTCATAATTTTCACCTTCACGTTCAAATAAATCACGCCGTTCTACATCAATCAACCAACTAATAGGATCAGAAAAATGAGCGCTTTTAGGATACCCCACAGCATGTCTTCGCCTTGCTTCAATATACAGCCCCCAGCCTGAGCCCAAACGCTTTAGTGCATTATTTAACCTTGCTGTAGCTGATACCAACTGAGGTTCTGTGGAAGATTCTAAGTCAGGGCCACGAAACATTAAACTTTGTTGAAACGACCCATCTTTATTTAATACTACTCCGGGTGCAACAAGTGCTGCCCAAGGTAGCAAATCTGTTAAACGATCTGATTTCTTCCTAAATTCAAATAAATTCAACATAAATTAAATGCCATAATAACTTTTTTGTCTTACATGCCGTACCATAACTTGAAAAAACTCTGGATCCTTTTTAGCCATCATTACTGCTGCAAAATGCAATATTATACATACTGGTAATGCGTAAGGTGATTGCATCCCCAATGTAATAGCAGCCAAAAATGTCATATTCAAAATAAAAAACTGCCTAGGGACACCTGCGGTAAGCATTGGTGCTGTCAATGCACTATGAATTTTTACTGCAAAGCCTGGCGTAGCCATTAGAATACGACTCCCGAGGCACCTCCAGTCCACGAGGCAACAATACTTGCAGCAGTAAATGCAATTGCAAGCCCCATAACGACTTGGAACAATCTTCTTACACCACTACCGCTTTCTCCAAAAGCAATACCAAGACCAGCAAGCACAATGGCAATAACGCCAACTAATTTTGCTACCGGTCCGGAAATAGCATTGGTAATTTGTTGTAATGGCTTCAACCAAGGCATATCCTCACCGCCAACATCATTTGCTAAAGCTAATGTTGTAAATAAGAAATATAAGATGCCACCAAAAATTATATGATTAATCACTTTACGAGCTCTTTGCTTCATAACTAAACAATCTCCTTTTTCATTTCATAAAGCTCAAACTACTATGAGTCAGTATAGTTCAAATTAACAACATAGCAATCTGAAACTTACTTATCAATTGAGCCCAATCAAAAACAATAATCACAAGCCCATATAAGGTCAATACTTTTCTAGCTATTAATTTGAATTAAAATTTGTTTTAAAATTCCTCTTAATAAATGAATTTCAGACTCTTCTAATTGGGTTCTTTGAAAAATTCGTTTCATACGCTCCATCACCAAACCTGGATTATTTGGATCTAAAAAATCAGAAGCAACTAATACCTGAGATAAATGTTCGTAAAATCCTTCATACTGTCTTTGGGTAGCTTTTTTAATATAAGGCAGTTTTGGTAAATCTTGCTCATTGGAAATATTCAACATTGCCATACGCATTTCATAAGCAATAATCTGTACCGCTTGTGCAAGATTTAAAGAGTTATACGCTTCATTTGTTGGGATATACAACTGCTTATGACACATTAATAACTCATCATTGTACAACCCCGTTCGCTCTCGCCCAAAAATAATTGCCACCTCATCTTCAGTATGACTAGTTGTACTTAGGTAATAACAAGCATCCTTTGCAGCCTCCCTAACATCAATAACTGGTAGCGATAATTTTCTTGCTCTAGCACTTGTCCCTATCACAAGTCCAACACCGTCTAAAGCATCCGTTAAAGATTGCTTAACTTTTGCACTGCTTAATACACTACTTGCCCCTGAAGCTAATTGATGACTTTCAACATCTGGCATTTGTTTTGGGTTAACTAAATATAACGATGTTAACCCCATATTCATCATTGCTCTTGCAGTTGAACCAATATTCCCCATATGTGATGGCTCAACTAAAATAATTCGTATTTTCTCTAACATCTTTTTTCGTTTTTTAGGTATTGTATTGATTTAAATTAGTGTATCATGCTATCACATTCATTTAGTCACGATAAGAATAAAAACAAACTAGGTTTTAAGATATTATGAATCAGTTAATAGACCCTATGCTAACGATCGCTGTTAGAGCTGCTAGAAAAGCTGGCGAAGTAATGATACGCAAAGCAGAAAAACTATCGGATATTGCTTATAAAGAAAAATCATCTAATGACTTTGTTTCAGAAGTTGACTTACTGGCTGAAAAAGAAATTTTCTATCACTTACAAAAAGCATACCCTGACCATGCTATTTTATCAGAAGAATCTGGACTTATCGGTAACCCTGATGCGGATTATACATGGATTATTGATCCTATTGACGGCACAACAAATTATTTACACGGCCTGCCTCACTATTGTGTATCTATTGCGTTGAAGCATAGAAATAAAGTAGAACTTGGTGTTATTTACAACCCAAATAGTGATCAACTATTTACTGCTATTAGAGGCAGCGGTTCAAAACTAAATGACCGCAGAATTCGCACTTCAAATAGAAAAGGCCTAAACGGTACACTTGTTGGCGCATCTCCTAACAAGCCTTATGATACTAATATGCATTTGGCATTAAAGGATTTGAATAACAAAGTAGCAGGTTTTAGATATAGTGGCTCATTAGCGCTAGATTTAGCCTATGTTGCTGCAGGTTATTTAGATATTTGTTGGTCTTTAAATGCCAATGAATGGGATATTGCTGCCGGCAGCCTTATTGCGCGAGAAGCAGGCGCTATGGTTTCAGAACTTAATGGTGGAGAAAACTATCTGAAAAGCGGCAATTTAATTACTGGCAATCCAAAACTTGTTGCAACCATTATGCGTGAATTAATAACATCTAAATCTTCTAAATAAGCATGCCAACTAAACTCCAAAAAGTTAATAGCCGAAAAATAGCCGCTGAAATTATATTTAGGCTAGTCGAAAATAAAACCACACTGGCACAATTTGATAAACTGGTTGAACCATACCAGCTATCAAATGCAGATAGAAGTTTTATCTGGCGAGTCTGTTTTGATACAGCCAAATACTATCACTATTATTTATCTATTTTACCAAGATATATTGATGCAAAAAAAACTAAAGCAATGATTAAAGTATTAATCATTATTGGCTTTGTACAACTCGAACATACAAATCAACCAGATTATGCAGTTATATCTGAAACTGTTAATGCAGCTCATACACTTAAACTTAGCTGGGCAAAAAAATTAATTAATGCCGTTCTAAGAAAACATCAACGCAATTTATTAGAAAATAAAACTCAATCAACTCAAGTTGAATTATTAAGCTTACCATATTGGTTAAAAGAAAGTCTTAAATCTGACTATAACAATCAAGCTTCATATATAGCAAACTTATTACTGAATGATGCAAACGTTTATTTGCGAATCAATCAGACAAAAATTTCTAAAAACACCTACATCAGTTATCTTGAAAATGAAGGCATTAACTATACAGACATTGATCTCATTCCAAACTGTATTTGCATCAATCAAAGCATAAAAATACACTCTCTTCCTTTTTATAGCGAAGGCTACTTTAGTGTTCAAGATTTATCAGCGCAATACGCAAGCCACCTAGTTTCAATCAAACCCAATAGCAATGTGCTCGATGCCTGTGCAGCTCCTGGTGGTAAATCACTACATTTATTAGAATCTTTTAAAAACATTAATTTAGTTACACTTGATAATGATGCTAAACGTTTAACTCGTTTAGAAGAAAATCTATCACGATTACAGTTAAATCCAAAGGCTATTAAAATTATATGTGCCGACGCTACACAAACAGACACGTGGTGGAATAATCAACTATTTGACACGATTTTATTAGATGCACCCTGCTCTGCCACAGGTGTTATTCGCCGTCATCCAGATATCAAGCTTGTACGCACTGAAACTGATATTAGTATTACTTGCTCATTACAAGCAAAACTATTAAATAAATTATGGCCGCTATTAAAACCAGGCGGTCAACTGCTCTATATGACTTGTTCATTACTCAAACGAGAAAATGATGATCAAATCAAACAATTTCTAGAAAGCAAAAATGGAAACTCTGCAATAGTTAATGACATATCCGTTAATTTACCAGGTCAAAAAACAACCTATGGTTATCAGGTTTTTCCTAAGATATCTGATGGATTTTACTATGCATTGTTAACTAAAAAATTTAATCAGTAACTTTATTATTGGCTATTTGATAAACTTCCACCACAGGAAATAGAAGTTTCGTTTCTATTATAATAAAATAGTTTTGATGGATTATTCATAAATGTACTAACTTTAAACTTTAAATTATTAGAATTAGAATCATACCGCTTTAAGACTGCCATAACTTCATTTTTTAGCTGTGCATTCACATTTTTTTCACTAGTAAAAAAATTATGTCTAAAAATACTAATTCTATCGTGTGGTAAATGCTCATTAGGGTTTAGAGTCTCAGGTATACATTTAATTTCTGTGTTTCGAAGTATATCTTTTAATTTAGCAATTACATCATACTGAATCATATAATTTTTCAGCTGACTTGAAATGACTGTATTCGTTGAAACACTATAAATATCTTCAACGCCAAATGCCAGTTTAGAAGCTACTTTTATATCCGCCTGTTGAATATCAGGCCATTTTCTCATTAAATACTTAATACTTTCATGATATTGTTTTGTTAAATTTAATTCTGGTGAATAATTGCTACTAGCATATACTTGATAATTCCATATTATATCTCCATAAATTTTATCTAATAACCTCTGCTCTTTATCACCTATACCTTCTGGAAAATCCTTTATCAATTGCTCTCTCTGATAATCATATAGATTATTAAAGCCTACTTCATCCCCTGTAATAAGTTTCATTAGTGCTTGCAAATTATGGGCGCAATTAATATCAAAGCCTTTAAGGTTTGAATTACCTAAAGCATGAACACTATCTATCTGTTTTGTTTGATCATCGATTAAATAACCCATTGCGTCATCTGGATAGTTTCCTAGGATTTCTTGCATTTTAGTCCCTTTTATACCTGCTGGCTTGCGATGTATCGCCTGAATTATAATATTACGGTTAACTAGTTCATTACAGATTTTCTCAGTAGAATATGTGCCAACTTTTAATCGCTCAAGACCACCCTCAATTGGTTTTGGTCTAGCAGTTAAAATAACAATATCAAACCCATTTTCCTGTGCTTTTTGTAAGATATAAATTAAATTTTTACTTTGTACACGACATATCTCCTATAACCATTGATTCATAGCTCTATCTATCCCAACATCAAATATTTGAAGTGTTATTTTTGTTAATATTTGCAACTGCTGGCCTCGCTTAAATAGTTTTTCACTAA
>JAKJJU010000025.1 GCA_021713295.1 Thiotrichales bacterium 19S3-11 | reverse complement strand
AGTGACTGTTGTAATTCATTGATGTGTTTCATGATATCGCTCTTTTTTGTTTTTTGGCGATTATAAGAATGAATGATAACAATGAAAAATCAATGGGTTACAGCGTTACTGTCGTGTAGTGTGATTTCAGTTAATACTTTTATTTGTGATTCTGAACATAATGGAGTAAATTCACATGACATTTTTTGTATTTCAATGCCCAATAAATGAATATAGAGGCACATTACCTGCTCTTTTAAATAAAACGAATAGTTTTCAAATTGCTACTCAAACATTTAATCAACTTAACAAGATAGAAAATGAAAAAACTCGTACTCATTTTCTTAACGCTTATGATAGCTTTGACGAAGCTAAAAAAAATGCTAAGACAGGTGAAAAATATACATATCAAGATATTATTTTAGAAGCGGATATCAACCAACAAAGTCAGCTTAAAACTCAAAACATTCAAAGTATCTATTACTTTAGCAATCAAGCTCAATGGACTCAAATTATTACACCAAAAATTGATAGCGAATATAAAATACCAAACAGTTTATTTAGTGAGAAAGATTCCACATCAAACGCTAACATTAAAAATGAAATATCTCTATAATCGATAAAAAATAATCAATCATTAATGTATCAATCATTCAATAATTAACTTATTGTTTTGTAATTGATTTATGCTGTAAAATTCTAAATATTTATTTCAATAAGCACTTGAGCTTCACCAATTTTTCTGATTATACTAAATCTGATTATTAAAAGTTAAATCAGGAGGAGTTGCACAATGCCTACGACAACATATTTTGGTGACCTTCATGCTAATACCTTAAAAATGCTAATTGGTTTAAAAGATGAAGGTATAATTACAAACCTTAACACTCATTATGCGCAATTAAAGCAAGCCTATGATCAAAATAATGTTGGTGCTTTTATTGCATTAATTGATCAACTACAGTTTGATCCAGTCGCTATAGGCGATAGATCACTATGTTATATTGGTGATGTCCTTGCTGATCGTGGTCAAAATGATGCAATGACACTTTATCTGATGAATAAAATGACAGAAAATAATGTTGATTATGAAATTATTTATTCTAATCATGATCATGAATTTATCAGTAACCTTCAGCATATGAGAAATGGTCACTATGACCAAATAACACATAATTTATACCGTGATGCTTATCAAGACCAAGCTAAATCTTTAACCAATTTTAGACAAACTTTAATTGATCAAGATATTCAACAACCGCTACTTGGGCAAATGTTAGATAATTATTTAGCTAAGTTAAAACTAGTATCACTTAAATTTGACCCTAATGATAACCCAGTTATTGCAACACATGCGCCATTAAATAATGGCATTATTCAACAAATGCAGCATAGCACCCAAGCACACACACACATAGAAGATAAAGTGCTTGCAATTAATGAAAGCTTTAACGCCAAAGTACAAGATAATTCGATAAGAAATATCCCAATGCGATCTATGGAATATCAATTAATTTGGAATAGAGATAGTGGCAATGGTAATTTTTTACAATCTTTAAACACAGTTGATGGAAAAACACTTGTTCACATTCATGGTCATGATTCTGCTGGTGTACGAAGATATCCAAACTCTCATAATTTAGATAATGCAACAGGTAAAGGAGTTACATTAGACTATGCAACCAATATAGATGCTGAAAAAGTAAGTATTGCTACAACCAACCCAGTTTATGACAATATTATAAATGATAATATTCAACTACAAGGTATAAGAAATGCACTTGTTAATATTGGACAAGCTGCAATTGATGATATGAAAGCAAGAAATGGAGGCAGTATTGGCTACTGGAGTGAAAACAAGGCAAAAGCAATTAAAGTAGTAATGAATGAAATCAATTTGATGCCAGATATTGGTTTAGATGGTAACGACCTAAAAAATAAACTCAACCAACTAGAACGCGTTATAAGTCACAAACGTTGGGGCTCTCGTAATAGCGATAAATTAGCTCATTGTTATGTTGCTGTTTCTGGCCAATTAAATCATGAGCGCCAAAATTTAGGGCTCGTTCTTAGGTCAAAACCTTCTTTTAAAGCCTCTGAAACACCACAACACTTTCATACCTACGCTAATTTTACTAGTCAAAAACAAGCTCAAATGGATCAAATACAAGTCAATACACTATAATTTAATTACAATATATGCTATTAATTTACACCACTTAAATATTACCAATTAAAATTTAACTGCTATGGTTATATTATACTAACTAACAATAATAACTTTTGCTTGACTTAACTATGAATACGTATCAACACCATATAAACCAAGTCAAATCACTTAGTTTAAGTGACTATATTTTATTAACACGTCACCATGTTGAGCAAACGGCACATAGTGATAATAGCCCTTTTTTTCTTCAAGGTGATCATCAAAAGCCGCTAGTAATATTAACCCATGGTTTTTCTTCATCTGCTTATGCAATGCGTTCATTAGCACTAGAATTAAATCAACAAGGCTTTAATTGCTTCGCGCCATTATTACTCGGCCATGGTACAGCGCCAAATAATCTGTTAGATATTCCATATTTAAACTGGATCGATCAACTGGATCACCTTATTATGCAAGCAGCATTAGACTATAAGCGCATTCACCTAATTGGCCATTCCTATGGCGGACTGCTATCAACCTTATCTGCTCTAAAACATCCTGATATTATTCAAAGTATTACGCTATTTGCACCTGCTTTTGGTTTAACTAGCCCCTGGATCTCATCACTACCGCCCTTGATTAGTCCAATTAGTAAAATTATTCCTGTTAAACCATTCACTCATGTTAAATCACTCTGCGGGACGGATATATTTAGCTATAATGAGTTTCCAATGCAGGCAGCAGCTGAAGTTGTAAAACACATTAAAAAAGCCAAAGAGCTATTAAAAGCACCACTAAAACAACCCATATTCATGGTTGTATCAACTGAAGACGAAACGACCGCTTATCAAGCTGGGCTTGAATTTTTTAGACGACAAGATAACGTATTAAATTATTGCAGAGTTTATACTGCTCTAGATGACTTTCAATCAGATAATAATCAAATCAAAATCATTAATAGCCGAGATTTTTCAGCACAAGTCGTTGATTTTTCTCATCTTGGCATGCATATTGACATCAATGATCCGCACTATGGCATTGAAGGTAGCTATTACCATAATACTAAGCCCTATCCGATGATTTTTGGTGCTATTAACCCTAAAAATAAATTAAAAATAAAAAACTTAAGAAGAATTGCTTTTAACCCTGATTTTGCAACACTAAGTCAAAAAGTAATCCAATTTTTAAATCAACTTGAATAATGCCTAACACTATTATTTATAAGAATGCTATCATAGCTAGTCATAGATGATTAATCAAAGGATGTAATCTAATGCAACAAGTAAATTCTCTTAAAAAGCTAGCTGCTGAAGCGGCGATTGAATTTATTAAACCAGATATGACAATCGGTGTTGGCACTGGATCAACTGTTGGCTATTTTATCGAAGCCCTAGCGTCAATTAAACACAAGGTTGATCAAGTTGTATCAAGCTCTGAAGATACAACAAAAAAGCTTAAAGCTCTTGGCTTTTATGTCTCAGACCTAAATAGCGTTAACGCCGTAGATTTATATATTGATGGCGCTGATGAGTGTAATCATCAAAAAATGCTTATTAAAGGCGGAGGTGGTGCATTAACTAGAGAAAAAATACTAGCTACCGCCGCTAAAGAATTTATCTGTATTATAGACCAATCGAAGTACGTTGACCTATTGGGAGGCTTTCCTTTACCAATTGAAGTCATTCCAATGGCTAGAGGTTTAGTTGCAAGAGCAATTACTCAACTGGGTGGGCAACCTGTTTTACGTGAAAATTTTATCACTGATAATGGTAACCTAATTCTTGATATCCATAATTTAGATATTAGCGACCCAAGGATGACTGAAGCAGTCTTAACACAACTTACCGGTGTTGTAACCTGCGGCTTATTTGCCCATCGCACTGCAGATACACTCTTAATTGCAACAGATAATGGTATTCAGCAGCTCTAAATTTTATGTTGCTACCTTCATTTGTAACTTTTGATAACGAAAGCCTAATGCTAGCCCAAATAAGCCGATAATACTGGCAATAACTAGTAGCCATGCAGGTGCAATATGTGAGATATTTTCATAATACATCCAGCTAGCAATCAACGGCGTTAAGCCACCAAAAACGGCATAGGCAATATTATAACCAAAAGCAACGCCGCTATAACGAACAGAAACTGGAAAGTTCTCTGCTAAAATTACAGGTGATAAACCTGCAATACCAGCACTTAAGATAATTAATATACAATAGGAAATCCACTCATAACGATGATAGGCAACTTCATAGAACAAAGGAATCAGCAATACGATAAAACAGATTACAATCCAGGTATATAATTTAGTTTGTGCCACACCTTTTTCAGCAATATAATTCCAAAAAATAATAAAAATAGGTAAGACAATTAATCCAAATAAATGCAAGCGAGATATCTCAGCAACACTATAGGTTCCAAGATTCTCTAAATAAGGTACAAGATATAATAATACCATACTAATAACCGTTGCCATTAGTACCATTAAACAGCTGCCCGCTAACACCGATGGCGCATGCTCTTTAAATAATTTAACCACAGGAATCGCAGGCCTTAACCTGTTTTCAAATTGAACAAATTCTGGCGTTTCATCTAAACGCTTACGTAAATAATAACCGATAATTGCTAATACACTGCCAAAAATAAACGCAATACGCCAGCCATAGCTATTTGCAATCTCTAAAGGTAAAAGGTGATAAATTAGCGTATAAACAATACTTGCTAATAAAATACCACAGTTAATAAAGAAAAATAAAATACCAATCCCAATACGGGCTGAACTTTTAACGTGCTCATAGACAAAAGTAATGGCTCCAGGAATTTCGCCACCTATGGCTAACCCTTGTATGATTCGCAGCAGCAAAAACAAGATAACTGCCGTTACTCCCCAAATGTGATACCCTGGTATTAACCCCATTAGTAAGGTGGATATTGCCATTAAACTAATTGAGACAGCAAAGGTTGTTTTTCTGCCATAACGGTCACCGAAATGACCAAAAATAATGCCACCTATAGGCCGCGCTAAGTAACCTGCTGCAAAAATCCCAAATGCATAAACGGTTGATAGGCTAGTGGAGTCTGCCGGGAAAAACACAATACCCAATTGGTATGCAAAAATAGCAAAAATAACAAAATCATAAAATTCTAACATACCGCCAATACCAGAGAGAAAAATCACCTTCCATACTGTTTTAGCTTTCATTATCAAACCTCTTTATTGGTTTATCCTTAAATCCTATTGTTCTTTAGTTTAGCTTAATTTCTATAAAACTAGTTAATTAATTATTCATTAATCACTTTACAAACAGCTTGAACTCCAGCTAATAAATCTAAGGTTGCTTGTGATACATTATTTGAATTAATGGCATAAATGCGTTTATTTTTCACTGCTGAGATATCAGGGTATTGTTGCCAAATTGTTGAAGTTAAAGGCCGAGTAGAGCCATTAACTAAATTTTGAGTAACTAAGATTATATCAGGATTTTTTAATATCACTGATTCAAAGGATACTTCAAACGCCTCTTTTTCAATCGCCTGATAAATATTTTCACCCCCACAAAAAGATATAATCTCATCCATAAACCCTTTACCACCAATAGTATATAACGGATATTCTGATAATTGGACAAAAACAGCTTTATTAGATGGCTTTAAAGGTTGTAATTGCTTAAGTTTCTCATAAAATTCTTTTGCCATTTGATCTGCTTGTGCTTTCAACCCAATTAAATTACCCAACTTAATAATTAACGTAACAACTGAAGCCAATGAAGTTGCATTAACCTCAACAACATGAATTTTGAAGGATCTCATTTTTTCAATTTCTGACTGCCTTGTGCCACCTTGCCAAGCAATGACTAAATCAGGTTTTAATAAAATAATTTTTTCCAATTGAATACGGTATGCGTCTCCAATTGATGGGATCTGACGAAGTGCTTTAGGCTCGCCAACATAATGTACAGTTGCGATAATATTTACTGATGATTTAACCCCATCTTGATGCGCTTTCTCGATAATACTTTGAATTAAACGTGTGATATTTGGCGCCAGCGTAATCACATTGATCGCATAGGTTGTCCTATAGCCTACAATACAAATAAACAATACAATTATATACGCTAACTGCTTTATCATAGACACCCTAAATAATAACCCCAATCAAAATACTTTCCAGGATCGGTTTTACGCTTCGGCGCAATCTCACTATGTGCAACGATTCTATTCTTATTAATTATAGTATGATTTATCAGTAAATTTGTAAGCTTAATCAATGCAGCATATTGCAATGGTTCATAAGGTAAATAATCTGCACCTTCCAACTCAATACCAATTGAATAATCATTACAATTACCTCTACCTTGAAAAGAAGAAACACCCGCATGCCAAGCTCTGTCATAAATAGAAACAAATTGGATAACTTCCCCACTTCGTCTAATTAAAAAATGAGCCGACACTTTAACATCTTTCAATGCTTGGAAGCTTTGATGTTTACTGATATCTAATTGGTTCTGAAAAAAGTCAATAATCTCATTACCAACAAACGATCCTTCAGGCAAACTAATGCAGTGAATAACTAACAATGATAAGTCACTTTTATCTGGTCTTTGATTATAATTTTGAGATGGCTTATGTATGATATTATTTACCCAACCCGTCGCAGTATCTAATGAAAGATCAAATCCCACCATGTTTTCAAATCACCTAAATGCCTTTATTTTAGCTAATATTCAATATATGATTGTTGGTTATTTAACAATAACCTTGTTAAGGATTATACATGGCTAAAACATCGATGCCATTAAAAAGCTCAATTATCTGTCTTATATTACTTGGCATAGTTTACTGGCTTAGTTATTACTACTTTGATCAAAGTATTGCCTATTTTTTCCACGATAATGTTCCAATAACTAGTTGGCTATATCACTACAGTAAACTCATTGATAACATACTCTCGCCTAATCATTGGGCGTTGATTATGGTCATCATATTTATTTACTGTGCTTGGTTATATTGTGGCAACCAGCCTAAAGAAAAAAAGCTACCTTGGTTAATAGCTGCATTAAGTATATTTCTCGCTTTAGCTATAGGTGCTATCTTAAAATATACCCTAGCACGCTATCGCCCCGACATGTTATTTAACCATAATCTTTATGGTTTTCATCTCTTTTCTACAAAACACTCTCTAAATTCAACCCCCTCAGGCCATGCTTTAGCTAACTTTGCAGGGCTTATTTCGTTGGCCTATACCACGAGAAAATCATCCTTAATGACCGCTGCAATTCTCCTTGCTATTTTAGTCTGCTTAACGCGATTAATTGTCTGTGAACACTATTTATCTGATATCATCTTTGGTGCTTATATCGGTATTTTTAGTTTTTTGTGGGTAAAGTGGCTTATTCTATCACTTGCAAAATTAAAATAATCATTTTATATCGTAAGATTCTTTATGAGTATTGAGCATATAATAGTAGAGATTATATTAGTTGCCTTTGCAGGCTTTATTGATGCAATTGGCGGCGGTGGAGGCTTTATTACCATCCCAACCTTCCTTTTAATTGGTGTGCCTGAAGCACTGGTACTTGGTACTAATAAATTTACCGTGACACTTGGTGGAACAACTGCAATTTATCGCTTTCTACGCCATAATAAAATTGATTTGTCATTAATGAAATATGGTGTTATCACAGGACTGTTAGGCGCTATCTCTGGTGCATTTCTAAGTCGACTGCTAAGTGCTGAGGCCATGGTCTATTTATTGCTTATTTTAATTCCCTGTATTTTAATTATTAATACATTTAAATCACGAATTTTTCAGCTTAAAAGCCATCATAATTTAAGTGATATGCAAGCAATTAATCGATGTATTATTGTTAGCTTTGTTATCGGAGGGTATGATGGCTTTTTTGGCCCTGGTACAGGTACTTTTTTGCTGTTAGGCTTTGTTTTTTTCCTCTATATGGACTATGTAGATGCATCCATAAATGCTCGTTTAATCAATTTTATTTCCAATTTATCTGCTTTAGCTTATTTTCTTATTGTTAATCGTATTGACTGGACTCCTGCATTAATTGGCGTACCCGCCTCGGCATTTGGCTATATTTTAGGAAGCCAAATTCTAATTAAAGGATACAATAAAATTGTCAAACGGGTTGTGAACCTTGTGTTAATTGTCCTTTTAGGACATCTAATTTTTAAATATTTAATTTACTAAATCAGCATTTAATCAAAAATATCTAGCGCTACTAGTTGACACAAGCGTACAATTAAGTAAAATACTCGCACATTGGCTACGTAGCTCAGTCGGTTAGAGCACAGCATTCATAATGCTGGGGTCGGTGGTTCAAGTCCACTCGTAGCTACCAGATTTATCTATTTTTTATCATTAATGCATTTAAAACTTTTAAATTTTTATCTATTTAGTATGCTATAGACTTTCAGCATTTAAATTGGGTGTGTAATTTTATGGCTTTAGACAATCTTCATATTAGATTTGCAACTGAGAATGATATAAAAACCATTTTAAACTTTATTTATGAACTAGCAGAATTTGAAAAACTACGTCATGAAGTTATCGCTACCGAAGAGAGTCTCAGAAAACATCTTTTTGGTAGTGTGGCACGCGCTGAAGTACTTCTGATATGTATGGGTAATAATGAAATTGGTTTTGCCTTATTTTTTCATAATTTTTCAACTTTTGTTGGAAAACCTGGCTTATATTTAGAGGACTTATATGTGAAACCTGCTTTTAGAGGGTTTGGAATTGGTAAAGCAATCTTCTATTTTTTAGCCCAATTAGCACTTGAAAGGGATTGTGGTCGTATTGAATGGTGGGTACTTAATTGGAATAAAAAAGCCATTAATTTCTACCAAAACTTAGGTGCAATTGCAATGGACGATTGGAGTGTATTTCGCTTAAGTGAAGATAAGCTTAAAACACTTGCTAAACTCAATAAATTTCAATGCACCTCATAAAAACTACCTAGCAAATAACTTTGCATCATTTCTTAGTTAGCTTAGGATATTCAGGCTGCCATTGAGCGGCTTCAACTAATTTTTCTGCATCTGCTACTTTTGCATTAATTGCTGATAACCCCTCTTTAATAGCCGCTTTAGCGACAGCAATTGCAGCTTTTTTGCTTACCAACGGTGCATCATGTATTGGTGGTAAGATCGGCGCACATTTATTTTTTCTTAAAGGAGAAAACTCACTTAATGCCTTTGATGCAGCTCTAATCATGTTATCAGACATTTTTGTTGCCTTCACAGCAATAGCCCCTAAGCCTAATCCTGGGAAAATAAAGGCGTTATTTGCTTGTGAAATCACGTAAGTTTTACCTTTATATTCGACTGGATCAAATGGGCTACCCGCAGCAATAATTGCTTGAGCATCCGTCCATTGGATCAAATCTTCAGGTTCAGCTTCGCAGTGGGAATTAGGATTTGATAATGGCATAATGATTGGACGTTTAATATTTTTGGCCATCGTTTGAACAATTGGTTTATTAAACGCACCTTTAACTGTTGAACAGCCAATTAAAATAGTCGCTTTTGCATTTTCAACGACTTCCAATAGGGAAATATTATCTTGGTTAGCTACTTGCCACTTTTTAACCTCACTTCTTTTTCTGGCGTAAGGTTTCTGAAAGTACGGTAAATTTTTCATATCGTCAACGACTAAACCATCACGATCTATAATATAAAACCGTTTTCTTGCTTGTGCTTCACTCATGCCACTTGCAACAAATGCATCTAAAATCTGATCCATAATGCCACAACCTGCTGTACCTGCACCAAACATAACAACAACATGATCACAGTAACTGGTTTTTGTTGCCTGAATGCCTGATATTACATTTGCAGTTGCAACAATACCTGTACCCTGCATATCATCGTTAAAGGTACATAGATCATCGCGGTATCTCTCCAAAATACTTCTAGCGTGGTCACGCCCAAAGTCTTCCCAGTGTAAATAAACGTTTGGAAAATGCTTTTTAACACTTTTAACAAATGAGTCAACAAACTGATCATAGTCTTTGCCTGTGATTCGCTTATGATGTGCACCTAGATATAATGGATCATCTAAAAGTTTTTGATTATTTGTACCGACATCTAATTGTACCGGCAAAACTCGAGAAGGATTAATACCAGAGCAGATAATATAAACCATTAATTTACCAATGCTGATATCCATACCACCAATGCCCCAATCACCAATACCCAATACGGCTTCGCCATCGGTAACAATAATAAAGTCAATCTCTCTCTCTTTTGCTGCTTTGGCAAGTGTTTTATCTAATTTATCTTTATGCTCATAAGATAAATAAATTCCAGCAGGTCGTCTGAATTCAAATGAATAGCTTTCTACCGCATCCCCAACTGTTGGTGTATAAACAATCGGTAATACATCATCAATGTGCATAGAAGCATATTTGTAAAATAGGGTAACATTACTATCATGCAACGCATTCAAAAAGATATTTTTTTGAATATTATTGGCTTTTTCATGTAACTGGCGACAAACACGCATTACCTGTGAGTCCATAGACTCAATATGAACAGGTAATAAACCGTGCAAATCAAATAAATCACGTTCCTTTTCACAAAACGCCGTTCCTTTATTTAATAACGGTTCATTTAATAATGCCCTTCCTTTTAATTTAGTGCTAATTGTTTTTGTTTGCGAAGTCTTCTTTTTTGATGCCATCTGTTAGCTCCTAAGTTAACGATTTGCCTATGCGTAATTAATCAAACTTCTTTTATCATAAACGAAATAAAATCTTATTCCATGCTGATAGCGGCACTTAACTGCAGCATATTTTCTAATCCTCTTGAATTATCAAGACTTTCTTCTAAATTTAAATAGTGTAACACAGCAAATTTGTTGAAAAAGAGAGTAACTTATGATCCATCTACATCAAAATAGATTGTCAACTAAGCTATTTTTATCAATTGAAATGGCATTAATCGTTTGGGTTTGCTTTTTAATCAGTAGCTTCATTGGTTATACCAATCATCAATTGGCGATTATTGGTGGACTTTGGGCTGCTATTTCAGGTGTAGTTGTTATCCAAAATACACGAAAACTAACTGATCATATGGCAGTTGTAAGGCTAATAGGCTCTTTTATTGGTGCTGCTATCGCTGGCATATTTCTTATCTTTTTCCCCGCACACATTATTTTATGTATCCCTGTCATTTTCATCACATCATTAATTTGCAAATTTATCCATTTTGAAGAAGGCTTACGTTTGGCAAATTTAACTGCTGCTGTTGTCATTGCAGTTAGTTTACTATCCCCAGAGTTACCTGCATTTTTAAATGCCCTATCACGCTTTTTAGAATCATTAATTGGCGTTTTAGTAGCCGTATGTATTCGCTGGTTAGTCTTATATAGTATTTCTCTGATTAATAAATATAAGACTAAAAAATAACCCTACCGTTTAACGCTCATAAAATGCTGAACTTAACGTTGTATGAATTGGTTTTAGAAGATACTCTAGAATTGTTTTATCACCGGTAATAATATCCGCCTCAACCAGCATCCCAGGTTTTATTGTATATTTTTTATGATTAACATATTGCATATCAAGTGCAATAATACCCTCATAATAAGCATTCTTATCTTCATCTTGGAAAGTAGTTGCTGAAATGGTAATTAACTTACCTTTAATACTACCATATCTGGCATAATCAAACGCTGTAATTTTGACAATGACAGAATCACCGAGCTTAATATGGCCAATATCATGCGGTAATATTTTTACTTTTGCTTGTAATAAGGAATCACTTGGAACGATACTAAATAACTGTCCTCCCGATGGCACGACTTCTCCCTCTAGCAGGCTTAAACCTTTAATCATACCTGATATAGGCGCTTTAATGACGGTTCTATTTAATTGATCTTCTATGTCTTTTATTTTATAAACAATTTCATCTAATTGGCTTCTTACGGTATCTAATTGCTTAGATGCCTGTTCATGGATCGTTGAAATCGTACTTTCTTTTAATTGAAAAAGCTCGAGCAGTTTCTGTTCAGCCTGATTAAATTGCTTATTCAACGAATTTAATTCAATATTTCCTGAGTTTCTTGCTCGTAATGCTTTTAGATGATCTTTTTTTGAGACATAGCCATCAACTGCTAAATTTTCATACATTTTGACTTCTTCGTTAAGTAAATCGAGATTTTTTGCTGTAATTTCAATCTGATTTTTTAAACGATCTACTTCTTCTTTTTGAGCATTTATTTGGGCATTAATCACATCTAACTGATCTTCTCGTGCCTGATCTTGAATCATTAATATCTGATTTTCATGATCTACATAAGATTTGTTTTTTTCATTTATAACTTGATTATCAATTTGTTTTTTCCTATCTATAAATGCTTGTAAGCGCTCTTTATCTAACTCAAGTGAGCTTTGTTGTGATAATAACTGATTTATTTTTGCTGAATAACTGGTGGAACGTAATTTTAAAATAACCTCACCTTTTTTGACATAGGTATTATTTTTAACAAGAATTTTATCAATAATTCCACCTTCTAAATGCTCAACAACATTTACTTTATCAATTGGTACAATTTCACCTTTAGTAACCGTTTTTTCATCGACTGAAGTCAATGCAGCCCAAATCACAATCATTATAACAATTAGAGAAATCATAGCTGTCAGCATTAATAAATATCGTCTTGAATTGATTTCTTCAAGCACAATATCCTTCGGTAAATACCAAAGTTGTGCTTGTTTCTCTCGCTTGAAGCTAGCCTTCTTCTTATCATTTTTTTTCTTTTTCATTGTACCTACCTCTTAAGGTAATGCTTTAATACTTCTAAAGGAGGGGCATAAGCAATCATATTCCCTTTTTCTAGTACCATAACCTGATCTGCTAATGCTAAATATTCTTCATTATGAGAAATCAAAATAATTGTAACTTTACCTTTAAGTTTCTTGAGAATATTAATCAATAACTGCTGATTTTTTTTATCAAATGCATGATGTTTATCATCTATTAATAGTATGCTAGATGATTTTACTAACGCACGGGCTATACCTAAGCGTTGTTTAAAACTATCTGAAAATATAGCATCATTTTCTTTAATTCTTGTATTAATACCACAAGCTAAGGCCTCTATGTCTGCTTTAAGGCCAACCAAGTTGAGTATTTGGTCAATTTCACCATCTGTAATTAATGGATTAACCAGTGTTAGATTTTGTTTAATTGTTCCATAAAATAGTTGAGTCGTTTTTGATACATAACTGATACTCTGGCGTAAATGATATGGATTCATTTGTTCTATATTTGTACCTGAAATTAAAATTTGGCCATTTTTAAGTGGATATAAGTTTAGAATTGCTTTTAAAAGGGTAGATTTTCCGGAACCGTTTTCTCCAATAATACCGACCAATGCACCAGCTTGAATATCTACAGAAATGTTCATTAATGCAAATTTATTTTGCGATGGATAAGCTAGTGATGCATTTTGTAATGTAATATCGCCTTTTATTTCTGGCTTATGGTATTCTGATGATTTTGGTATGCCTTCGCTTGGGATTTGCATCAATGTTTTTATTTGATTAATACTACGCTTCATTTGTCCAAGACTGGTTAAAGAAATAAATAACATTTTTAATGGCATAAAGATGCGCCAAATCAAAATCATACAAGCCAATAAGCCACCGATACTAATTGCGTTATTTAGTATCATAAACGTACCTAAAATTAACACACTTAAAATAGATAATTTGATAATAAGATCATATAGCAGACTGATTAGTGTATTTAAATTTGACAACCTGTAATCCAATTGCTCATTTTCAGCACATTGGCTTTTTAGTCGTTGCAACCAAACTTCATGCGCACCTGCTAGCCTAATTGTTTTTAAATATGAAAATGTCTCCAGTAGAAGTCTTTGATATTTTGATGCTATTTTTGATCTTTGATTAACATAGGATGTTAAATACGGTTTAAAAATAAAAATAATTATACAAGAAGCTATGATGGTAAAAACTGGTATCCAAATAATTGCTCCTCCAATAAAGGCAATTGCAATTAGATAAATAATTGTCAATGGTATATCTAATAATAAAATCATATATTGATTAACAAATGCATCTCTGACTCTATCAAAATCCTTAATTCTAGCAATTTGAGCACTGGTATTTCCATAGTCTGTATACTGTATAGGCAATGAAAGAATATGCTTTATAATTTCAACCCCAATATGATTATTAAATTTCATGCTAATATAAGAAAAAATTTTTGACCTTGCTTGATACAAAATCACAATCCCAATCATTGCAATTACAACGCCTATTAAGAGTTTAAACAGTAATAATAAAGAAGATGATGAAATTACTCGATCATAAGCAACCATTACAAAAAATGGCACAGATAGCATTAATAAATTTAAGACTATACCAATAGTCACTAACTGAGGAATAAAACCTTTAAACACCTGAAACAATGATTTAAATTTATCTTTGTCTGCTAGCGATTGTTTTTTATGAAAAATATAAATTCTACCAGTTTGTATTTGGCTTGCATCAATTTCAATATCACAAGCTTTATTCGCATCAAAAACTAACCAGTGATTACCTTGTTTTTCTTTTAATATGCCGATTATTTTTTTATCATGACTAACATATAAACAAGGAACGTGTCGACTATCAAGGTCAGCTAAATTTGATTTAAATGAATTTATCTGAAACCCCAATAATCGCATACAATGTAAAAAACCTGATAAATGTAAATAAGGGCTATAGCACGGTAAGCTTTCAGCCAATTGATAATCTGAACCTTGCCACTTTAATAACCTAAGCAATGGTCGTAATAGCCGTAAATATTCACTGTCTTGTTTAAAAAACCGACAAAATAAATCATCATTTATAGTCTTATCCATTTTAGTTACTCCCCACTGACAGTTTTGAAATATCAACTGTTCTTGTTACAAGCTGAAGTATTAATGGATCATCTGTTACCAGTAACATGGTAGGCTTTGGATTAAGCTTAGCTAAATAAGACTTAATTCGTTCACTTCCTTGCTGATCTAAAGCTATACTAGCCTCATCAAACAAAACAATTTTTGGTTTGTTTATTAAGCTTCTTGTCATTGTAATTAATTGATTTACGCCTGTAGGAAGTACACCTGAGACACCATCACCTAGATAGGTATCATAGCCATTAGCCAATAGTTGCACAATTTGATCAAGACCTAACTCCTTTGCTAGATTTATGGCATCCTGAGCTCTTCGGTTATCAAACATTGTTATATTATCTAGTATGCTACCAGAGAAAATCACCGGTTCTTTCGAAAAATAAGCTATCTGCTTACTAATAAATGCCTCCTTATATAGGCTTAATGACTGTTGGTTTAATAAGACTTCTCCACTTGATGGCACCACTAAGCCAGCTATAACCATTAGTAAGGTACTTTTCCCAGAGATATTATCTCCCTTAATTGCAACAACTTCACCTGGCTGAATATGCAACGATAAATGACTGAATAACATTTTATCATTAAAGCTAATATCGATATCGACTAACTGAATTTGCCCTGTAAGCTCTTCTTCAATAGTAGTATCCACCTTCCCTGATTTTGCTGACCCCAACCCCATCAAAGTCACTACATTTTCTTCAGCCAGTTGAACTTCAATAAAATTTTTAAACACCAAAGATAAGCGTCCAAAAGGTTGTATAATGCGTATTGATAATAACAAGCAAGCTGCAAGCCCACCTAATGTCAATTGGTAATTAATTATTTGAATAACGCCAACTGCAACCAATAAAATAAATGAGAGCTGTGTTAGCACTGAGTTGAGCGTATAGATATATGAATTATTTCTAGTTGTCTCTTCAATATCTTCGGCAAATTCGTTCTGTAACCGCTCATACTTTCTTAACATAAATGTTTCAAGCGCAAGTGATTTTATACTGTGCATTTTATTGAATATTTCAACTAAAAAATTAACTTTTTTGTCCTTTATTTCATGATAATGCTCAGTTAATTGCTTTAATTTTTTATAATGAAGCAACGTACTAATAACTAGTAAAAGCGAACAGATAAGTGGAACGGCTACCAACCAACCTGCAATATAAAATATAACAATAATAAAAACCATTGAAAATATAACATCTAAAAGCGCCGTTAAAGCATGCGAATAAAACCCCTTAATATAATCAACTACGCGTACTTCATCTGCAGATAATATAGCTGCACGCGTTTTAAAATAAGTAATATCGCTAGTAATCACTTGAGCTAATACATTATTTGTTGTGTTAAATGCATAACGAGCAGCAGACCACGTAATAAAAATATTACGAGATAGACTTAAGAACATTTCTATTGCTAAAGCAAACAAGACTATGACAACTAAAATTAATAAACTTGCCGTTGAATGGTTTGGAATAATTCGATCATACAATTGTAAAATCGTTAATGGCAAAATAAGCCCCGCAATATTAAGCACTAATGATGATAGAATCAATCCAAACAGGATAGTCTGCCTATCGTGCCAGCTGACGGTGTAACGATATACCATTACAAAAAATTGATGAAGCATCTCTTTCATCTTTATACATCCACAAACTTCTAAAAATTAACTAATTTGTATGCCATAGTATTTGCTCAATATTATTAAACGTAACCACTTCACTTGTATCATGAAACATGATACTTCCCCTAACTTCTATCGGATGGTCAAACGTTATCATCTGTTCACTTACGTTGATATTGATATTGGTATTGCTGTTATCAAGAATAACGCTCCAGTTATCGCTTTGATTAATTTGATTTGGTAGAGCATCAATTGAATTAATTTCAATGATGTCAGTCCAACCAGAACCACCATCTATATAGTCATTACCAATCGTTGAATTTAAGGATGAATAATTTAGTGAAAAAATATCATTACCATTTCCACCCCAGCTATTATCATTACCTGATCCTGCATCAATCACATCATTACCAGAACCCGCAAATATATGATCATTACCTGCCCCCCCATAAACTACATCATTACCAGAACCCGCAAATATAATATCATTACCTCCATAAGCATAGATCAAGTCGTTACCTCCGTAGGCAAAACTCAAATCAGAATTATCTGTTAAGAAAATATTATCGTCTGAATTTGTTCCAGTTGAGTTATCATTACTATTACCATTAATCGTAATAGTGACATTAGTTAATGTCCCATCAACCGATACCACATTAAAATTTTCTACAAGGTATTCATTATCATCTAGGGTTTGAATAGATCCTAAATTATTATCTACCGCATACGACCACTGACCTGAATCAGATATTTCAAAGACACCGAATTGACCAGATAGTGTTTCAGATACAAAAAATGATTCATTGTAATCATAATCTAATATAGATAATTGCCCACTAGTTGTAATCTGATCAAATGCATCAACATTAATATCTTCCGTAACATTACCCGCTACATCACCACTAATAATTGGTACATCATTTATACCTGAAATGGTAACGGTTAAATTAACTGAATCTGACGCTGCATATTCATCTGTTACGGTAACTGGGATATCAAATATACTATCTACTCCATCGTTTAGACTATTATAATGATTATGACTTGGATCAAAACTATAGCTACCATCGCTATTAAGCATAAAGCCAGCAATATTAGCTACTGTTGAATAGGTTAATTGAGCATTTGTATCTGCATCGGTTGCACTTAAGTTAGCGCTAATGATTGGGTCACCTTCATTAACATTGATGGATTGAGCCATTATTATTGGCATATCATTAGTACCAGCTAAATTAATTGTTAAATTTGCTGTAACCGCAGCTCCAAGTTCATCTGTAACCGTCACAGGAATACTTAAAACATGTACATCACCTGAATTCAATCCATTATAGGTAGCATGGTTAGGGTCAAAACTATAACTACCATCATTATTTAGTGTGAAACCTGCGATATTAGCTGCTGTTGAATAGGTTAATTGTGCATTTGAATCTGCATCACTAGCAACGATACTACCTGTAATAATAACGCCACCTTCAGTAGCTGATTCAATTGAAGTACTAATAGTCGGTCCATCATTGGTACCTGTAATCGTAATCACTAAGTTTTCAGTATCGGTTGCGTTATGCTCATCGGTAACGGTAGTTGGAATCGTAATCGTTTGCATCTCACCATGATTTAGACTGTCATAATCAAAGTGATTTGGATCAAAACTATAACTACCATCATTATTTAGTGTGAAACCTGCGATATTAGCTGCTGTTGAATAGGTTAATTGTGCATTTGAATCTGCATCACTAGCAACGATACTACCTGTAATAATAACGCCACCTTCAGTAGCTGATTCAGTTGAAGTACTAATAGTTGGTCCATCATTGGTACCTGTAATCGTAATCACTAAGTTTTCAGTATCGGTTGCGTTATGCTCATCGGTAACGGTAATTGGAATCGTAATCGTTTGCATCTCACCATGATTTAGACTGTCATAATCAAAGTGATTTGGATCAAAACTATAACTACCATCATTATTTAGTGTGAAACCTGCGATATTAGCTGTAGTGGTATAAGTCAGTTGATCATTTGCATCAGCATCTGTTGCAATTAACTTACCAGCATAGATTTGATCACCTTCGTTAGCATTAACGTTCTGTGAATTTATTACTGGCGTATCATTTATACCATTAATGGTAATAACTATCTCCTGCGTTAAACCTTGATTAGTGTTAACTGTAATTTGATCCGATAAATTATCTCCAATACCTAAGGCTTGTATGTCTGTTTGAGAATTTTCGGCATGGTAAGTCCAGCTACCATCAGAATTAATTGCAAAAACACCATAATTAGTCACAATTGTCTGTGGACCATAACTAGTACTTTGTGTTTGATCATCGTGATTTAAATTTCCACCTACCGTAAGTAAATCGGAGCTGTCCTCAGTTAGAATACCCAATATGGTTTGTGACTGCGGTTGACTCTCAATTTCTGTTTCAGTCGGTTGATTGTTTGTAACTAATAATTCATCAGCATTGGTATCAGATACACTATTATCATCTGAGAACCTAGTTTCTCCATCCTCTACTACATCACTATTGCTTGTAACAATAAATGCGCCACTTTCAAGTTTCGTAATAGCATCTTTTATTGGCGGGGTAATAGCTCCAGATGTAACTTGCACCGTCTCTTGTTCAAGCGGCAATTGTTGCTGTTCACTCTCTGAATTAGCTTTACTTGCTAATAGCCGCCTAACATTGCCACTATCACTATCAAGCTCATCTAATTTACTAACAAAATCAATACGCCTATTTGGATCAAAGTTCAACTCTAAAGTAGACGCCTTCTCTACAAGATCCTGCAAATAATATAGCACAAGTGATGCAAAAGCAGTTCCTGTCAATGCACTCGTAACAGATTTTGCTAAAACAGCTTCCGTACCATAGTGAATATTTTCACTATTTTTAGCCTTACCACTAACACGAGTAATCTCTCTTGAAGCTATTTTACCTCTTAGAAACTCTCTTGCTTTCCTAATTACATCTATATTTTGCTCGGCCATCATATTTACCACAATCACAACAAATTTAGAACATGTATAATAATTGTAGCAAAAAATAAATTAAATACGAGTTTATTGAAATTAAAATAACTAAATATATTTCATATGTGAAAATATATTACTTTTATTAATATTTAACTAGTGAATTTATCGTATAATCTTTTAATATCTCTCGCCCTCTAAGCTCTGTTAATTCTATTAAAAACAGAAAATTACTAACTGTTGCACCTGATAATTCAACTAGATCGGCTGCAGCTTTTGCAGTACCGCCTGTTGCTAATAAATCATCAATAATTAACACTCGATCCGTTAATGTAAAAGCATCAGTATGAACTTCTAATGCATCGATACCATACTCCAATTCATACTGAACTTGATATGTCTTATAAGGCAGTTTTCCTGGCTTTCTAATTGGAACAAAACGCTTTCTTAATCGATCTGCTAAAACACCACCAAAAATAAAACCTCGAGATTCCATTGCAGCAATAACATCAAATTCATATTCACTGGCAATCACCTCCAATTCGTCTAATGCTTGTTGATAGACCCCAACATCGTTTAATAGTGTCGTGATATCACGAAATAAAATATTTGGTTTTGGAAAATTTTCTATTGAACGAATGCAAGTTGATAAATTATATTCCATATGCGTCCTCGTTAAACGGTCAATTACTATTAAAAAAGCCCGAAATATCGGGCTAATGTATTTCAATAACTTATTAAGATACTATTGTTATACTTGAAGCAATAATCTCGCTGGGTCCTCAATCATCTCTTTAATTGTTTTTAAGAAGCGCACTGAAACACTACCGTCAATAATTCGATGGTCATAAGAAAGAGCAAGATACATAATTGGACGAACGACGACTTCACCATTACTAACAACCGGTCGCTCAACAATATTATGCATTCCTAAAATTGCACTTTGAGGCGCATTAATAATCGGTGTTGAAAGCATAGAACCATAAGTCCCACCATTAGTAATGGTAAACGTCCCTCCTTGCATTTCATCTAATGTTAATTTGCCATCACGTGCTCGAATTGCTTTTTCAACAATATCTACTTCTATATCAGCAAACGATTTCTGATCAGCATGACGTATCACCGGCACAACCAAACCACGATCTGAGCCAACAGCAACACCAATGTCATAAAAACCATGATAGACGATATCATCACCATCAATTGAGGCATTCACCTCTGGAAAACGCTTTAATGCTTCAACCGATGCTTTTAAGAAAAACGACATAAAGCCAAGCTTTGCATTATGCTCTTTTGTGAACTGTTCCTTATATTTCTTACGCAAATCCATTACTGGTTTCATATCAACTTCATTGAATGTTGTTAGGATTGCATTCGTATGTTGTACTTCGACTAAACGCTTAGCAACTGTCTGACGAAGTCGTGTCATTTTAACACGCTTTTCATAACGATCATCTGATACTTCAATTTTAGCTTCGCTTTTCTGTGAGCTTCCTTTTGTTGTATTCGACACTTTTGGTATTGCCTTTAGATCCCCTTTAGTAATTCGACCTCCTTTACCAGAGCCCTGTATCGTATTTAAATCAATATTATCTTCTTTAACTGCACGACGTACTGATGGGGATAAATGTTGTTGCACACTCTCATGATTATGATGACTTTGGCTAACAACAGTATCTGCAGAGTTTGATGCTATAGATATAGAAGTTACTAGACTACCAATCACTTCTTCTGCAGAAACAACGTCCCCTTCTAATTTCAAAATAGCACCAATAACACCACTTTCAATTGCAGGCACTTCCATAACAACTTTATCCGTTTCAATCTCAACTAAAACATCATTTTCTTCTACTTTATCACCAACATTTTTATGCCAAGTAGCGATTGTGCCTTCTGATATTGATTCAGGAAACTGAGGGACTTTTATATCAAGAGCTGCTGAAGCTTGTTTTGACTGTGATTGTACTTTAACAGATGCATTTTCAGCTTTTGTAGCCTTAGACTCTGTCGTAATACCATCGCTTAAGGTTGCTAATACTTCTTCACTATTAACAGTATCACCCTCTTGTTTAAAAATCTTACTTAGTACGCCAGATCTCATTGCTGGAACTTCCATTACAACTTTATCCGTTTCTACTTCAACAATAACTTCATCTTCTTCAACTTGATCACCTTCTTTTTTATGCCAAGTTGCCACTGTACCTTCTGTAATCGACTCAGGAAATACAGGCGTTTTTACTTCTATTGTCATGGATTATACCTTTTCGTTTTTTAATATAAAGTTTAATTCATCAGTCATTGTTTTTTTGATAACTTTAATGCATCTGAGACTAGTTGATCTTGTTGCTCATGAAACAACGATGGGTAACCGACTGCCGGTGATGCCGCAGCAGCACGCCCAGCATAGCCTAATGTCTGGTGAGCGTTAAGCATTTTTCTAATATGGTGGGAGATCATCCACCAAGCGCCTTGATTTTCAGGTTCTTCTTGAGCCCATATAATATCATTAACATGCTCGTATACTTTCATTACTTGTTGAAACTCTGCTTCAGGGAATGGACTAAGCTGCTCAAGACGAACAATAGCAACATCGGTTAGCTCGCTTTCATTGCGCTTTTTATACAAATCGTAATAGACCTTACCAGTGCAGATAACAACCCGACTAACTTGTTTCGCTACAATACGTTTATCTACTTCTTTTATTACACATTGAAAATGACCTTCACTTAATTCTTCAATAGAGGAATGCACCATCGGATGACGCAACAAGCTTTTAGGGGTCATTACAATTAAAGGTTTCCGATAAGTTCTTAATGCTTGTCTTCTAATCATATGATACATTTGTGCTGGCGTTGTTGGCACACAAACCTGCATGTTATCATTAGCACATAATTGCAGATAACGCTCTAAGCGAGCAGATGAATGCTCAGGCCCTGCACCTTCTTGCCCATGTGGTAAATACAAAGTTAAGCCAGATAAGCGCCCCCATTTTTCTTCCGCAGAGGATATAAATTGATCAATAACGACCTGCGCTGTATTTGCAAAGTCACCAAACTGCGCCTCCCAAATAACTAAGGAGTTAGGAGACGATGCTGAATAGCCATACTCAAAACCCAATACTGCATATTCTGATAAGATAGAGTCGTATATCTCAAAAGTCGCCTGATTTTCTGATAGATGCTGAACTGGAATATAGTCAGTCTGTACTTTGTTAGCTAAATCATGATTATGTAAGACACCATAGCGATGTGAAAATGTTCCACGACCACAATCTTCGCCTGTCATACGAATAGGATGACCTTGCGTAACGATTGTTGCATAGGCAAGCATCTCCGCAGCTCCCCAGTTAAAGGGAATTTCACCATTAGCCATTCTAAGACGCTCATCATAGGTTTTTTTAACCTGAGGCTGTAACTTAAACGTTGCCGGATACTGACATACCTTTTTAGCTAATTCAACTAACTTATCCTTATCATAACTTGTAGCAACATCATCTTTTAACCAATGCTTATCTAAATAAGGAGTCCAATCAACAAGCTTTAATTCTTTTGAGGCAGATAAGTCTGTGGTCACATTTGCAACACACTGTTCGTTTTCCAGTTGCTTACGATAATCTTTCTGAATCTCTTTTACTTGCTCATCTTTTATCATACCGTCATTAACCAATCGATCAGCATACAAACGACAAGTGGTTTTCAATTTTTTAATGACTTGATACATTTGAGGCTGTGTACCCGATGGTTCATCTGCTTCATTATGACCATGACGACGGTAACAAACTAAATCAATAACAACATCTTTATTAAATGTCATTCGATAATCAAAGGCTAACTCAACAACCTTCAAGACAGCTTCTGGGTCATCACCATTCACATGAAATATCGGCGCTTCAATCATTTTAGCAATATCAGTGGAATATAAACTACTTCTGGCATCTTGAGGATTACTTGTCGTAAATCCAACCTGATTATTAATAACAATATGAATTGAGCCACCAATTCCATACGCTCGCGTTTGTGACAAAGCCAGTGTTTCCATAACAATACCTTGTCCTGAAAATGCTGCATCACCATGAACTTGAACTGGAATTACCTTATTTTCTGTATGATCTGATCCACGCCAACGATCCTGTCTAGCTCTAGCGGAACCTACTGCAACGGCATCTACTGTTTCAAGGTGTGATGGGTTAAATGCCAATGACAAATGGACATCACCATGATTCGTTCTTGCATTTGAAGAAAAGCCCATATGATACTTTACATCGCCTGATAGTAACTTACGCCCCTGTTTACCTTCAAACTCCTTAAATAATTCTTGGGGTGATTTTCCCATGATATTAACAAGCACATTTAATCTACCCCTATGTGCCATACCAATAATAAATTCTTTGACATTATAATCACCCGCTTTCTCTATCATGCGATCAAAAATTGGAATCAAGCACTCTCCACCTTCCAAAGAAAAACGCTTTTGGCCAACATATCGCATACCTAAATATTTTTCCAAGCCTTCTGCTGCACTTAATCTTTTTAGCAACCAGAGTTTACGCTCATTACTAATTGGACGCTTTGTTTCTTCCAAGCGTTCACGCAACCACATTTTTTCAGCAGTTTCTGTAATATGCATATATTCTGAACCAATAGAACCACAGTATATTGCTTCTAATTTTTTTATAATCTCTTTTAGCTTTAATGGCTTATGTCCAGTAATAGAACCAGCATTAAATTCACAATCTAAATCTGAGGCACTAAGACCGTGAAAAGCTAATGCCAAATCTGGAACGTCTTGACTATCTCTTAAATTAAGAGGATCAATCTTAGCTAACTTATGACCAACATAACGATACGCATAAACCAAATCCATAACAGCTGAAACACGATCGCCGCCATCTGGAAAACATTCAAATTCAACCTTTTTAGTCTGTTGAATGTAATGAGGGTGGCGTGCAAGCTCAATAAATTCTTTACGCACCTTAGAGTGAGGAGTATCAACCGTGCCATTAGCCATCTGATCAAAATAAATTCGCCAGCTGTCATCTACACTATTGGGATCTTCTAAATAGGATTCGTAAATTGAGTCTAAATATGCACTATTTCCACCGGATAGTTGAGAGTTAGACCATAACATTTTCATTGATTCTGCTTCGTTACTTTCATCACTCATTTTCATCACCATTTGAGCTTTTGTTATTCTTTGCAACGCTTAAAACATACTATAAACTTTCTCTAAATAGTTATAAGTCATTTTTCAGCATCATTGATCTTAATTTACCAATTGCTTTCGTTGGATTAAGTCCTTTTGGACATACCTGCACACAATTCATAATACCGCGACAGCGAAATGCACTATAAGGATCTTCAAGATTACTTAGGCGCTCTTTTGTTGCTGCATCACGACTATCAATAACGAAACGATAGGCTTGTAAAAGACCAGCAGGGCCAACAAATTTGTCTGGATTCCACCAGAATGACGGACATGATGTTGAACAGCAAGCACATAAAATACATTCATATAAACCATCTAATTTCGCTCGATCTTCTGGCGATTGTAATCGCTCAGTTGCTGGTTCTGGACCTTCTTTAGCAATCAAATAAGGTTTTACTTTTTCATAATTGTGATAGAACTGATTCATATCAACCACTAAGTCACGTATTACTGGCAGTCCAGGTAATGGCCTAATTTCAATGGGCTCTTTTAAATCACTTAATGTTGTAATACAAGCAAGGCGATTTTTACCATTAATATTCATGCCATCAGAGCCACATACACCTTCTCGACAAGAGCGACGAATAGCAATGGTTGGATCTTGCTCTTTAAGCATTTCAATTGCAGTTAAAACTTTAATATGAGGGTTCTCAACCTCTAATTTATATTCCTTCATATAAGGCTTTTTATCAACTTCTGGATCATAGCGATAAATTTTAAATCTAACAGTTTTCATCTTAATCACAGCTCCTTAGTACTTACGCTCTTTTGGTTCAAATGGCTTCACCTTCGTTGGAGTCATATTGACGCTACGCTCACTGAAGCGATCACCTTCTGAGTAATAAAGCGTATGCTTAAGCCAATTAACATCATCACGTTTTGGAAAGTCCTCTCGTGAGTGTGCGCCACGAGACTCTTTACGTGTCACTGCTAATACTGCAGTTGCCATCGCAGTTTCCATTAAGTTATCTAATTCTAAAGCTTCTATCCTAGCTGTATTAAATACCTGACTATGATCACCTAACACTGCATTTTTAATACGATCACGAATACCCTTTAAACTATCTAAGCCCTCTTGCATTGTCTCTTCTGTTCTAAAAACACCAAAGTCTCTTTGCATAGCTTTTTGCAACTCTCGCCTTAAATCTGCTACATGCTCACCCCCTTTGTTCGTTTGCCAACGATTAAGTCTTGCCAACGCATGTTCAAGATCACTATCTGTAACATTTTGCGAAGCCACCCCTTGTCGAATTGCATCTTGAGCATGTATCCCTGCAGCTCGGCCAAAGACAACTAAATCCAATAACGAATTACTTCCTAAACGATTGGCGCCATGGACAGAGACACAAGCACATTCACCGACAGCATACAACCCATCAATAATCACATCTTGACCCATTGTATCTTGTGTAATTGCCTGACCATATTTATTCGTTGGAATACCTCCCATCATGTAATGACAAGTAGGCACAACAGGAATCAATTCTTTAATTGGATCAACACCTGCAAATGTAATGGCCAATTCACGAATACCGGGCAGCCGTTTTGTAATGATGCTTTCATCTAGGTGAGTTAAGTCAAGATTTACGCAATCAACACCACCAAATTTATGGCCTCTTCCTTCTCTAATTTCTTGCTGAGAAGCACGCGAGACTACATCACGAGAAGCCAAATCTTTAGCAGTTGGAGCATAACGCTCCATGAAACGTTCACCATCTTTATTACGTAAAATACCGCCTTCACCACGACAACCTTCAGTAACCAAAACACCTGCTGCTGCAATGCCCGTTGGGTGAAACTGCCAAAATTCCATATCTTGGAGGGGAAACCCTGCACGCAAGGCCATACCAACACCATCACCTGTATTGATGTGTGCATTAGTAGATGATTCATAAATTCTACCCGCACCGCCAGTGGCTAATATCGTAATTTTTGACTGAAAAAATGCCAATTGTCCACTTTCCATACACATTGCAATAACACCAGCCACTGCATGATCAGACGTTTTAACTAAGTCAATTGCATACCACTCATTAAAAAAGTTTGTATGATGCTTTAAGTTGCCCTGGTATAGCGTATGCAATAAGGCATGTCCCGTTCTATCTGCTGCAGCACACGTACGCTTTGCCTGTTTAGCAACGTCATAATTTCTTGACATACCACCAAAGGCTCTTTGATATATCTTACCATCATTCAAACGTGAAAACGGCAATCCCATATGCTCTAATTCAATAATTGCTTTAGGCGCATGTTCACACATATACTCAATCGCATCCTGATCACCAATATAATCGGATCCCTTAACTGTATCATACATATGCCAGCGCCAATCATCATTTGCAAGATCATCTCCAAAATCACCAACATTACCCAATGCCGCGGCAATACCACCTTGAGCTGATACTGTATGCGAACGTGTCGGAAATACTTTAGATATAACGGCAACGTTTAAACCCGATTGTGATAACTGATAAGAGGCTCTCATACCTGCACCACCAGCACCAATTACAATTGCATCAAATTCCTGTTTTGCTATATTCATCTACATCACCCTTAAAACCATAAAATAATAACGACCCATGCAAGCGTAGCAATATACGCTAATATCAAAAGGCTTTGAACAACACCCATAATTAACGCGCACTTGACATAATCAGTTAATATTGTCCATACACCTACCCATGCGTGTGCAATTAAGCTAATTACAGCGAGCAATGTAAATACTTTCATCCAATGCGATGCAAATAAACTATGCCATTGATAAAAGCTAATACCACTATGATAATGGCACAAGCCAAAACCAACTAAAAACAAGATATACGCCAATAAGACTAAAGCACTTAATCGTTGAATATACCAATCTTTTAATCCACTTCTTGATAAAGAGGTTACTGTATTTAAACCCATAAAGATACCCCAAAAATAATTGCAAACAAAATACCCAGAACGATTACAATATAAGAACCAACGCGACCTGATAGCTTATGTTCACCTATGCCAATGTCCATTAGCAAATGACGAACACCTGCAAATAAATGATAGGCAAGCGATGAGATAAACAACCAAATAAAAAAACTTGGCCAGCCGCTTAAACATGCTTTAATTTGATTAAATGATGAGAGATCCCTTAATGAGATATCCAATACCCAAATAACAAATGGAACTAAAATAAATAACAATATCCCACTGATTCTATGTAGTATTGAACTAATCGCTGTCACTGGAAAGCGATAGTGGATAATCGACGATAAGCCGATATTACGAGGGCCTTTATTTTCCACCTATGTCACTCCTGTAAAAATTGATGATTAAGACTGCCCATATTCTAGCACATAACCCTGCAATCACCACCCCCAAGCGCAAATTTTTAACGTTACAGAATCAATTAATCACCAAAATTTGTCAAGTTATGACTAAGCTATTTATTCCAGTTGAACGCTTTCTCTATTAATTATTTGAAAATCATTTAGATAGCACACTTAAGTTTTCTGCTAACAAAACCAATAAAATCTAAAAAAATGGATCATCTTATTGTTAAGTTTTTCTAATGTATCCTTTAAATTTTCTAAATAAAAATTGATAACAACATAAACTTAAATCACAAAAGAAAAATACAAGGCATTGATATACAGATATAAGTATATATTAAAAAATAATCTAAACTATGGTAGCGCCTATTTGACATTACAGGGAATTTTGTTTAATACTATCGCAACGCACCAAGCCATTGATGCAATTTCTTACTTTGCGCCAATCAATTGCGTTATTTAATAATAATCCAAGGCTTTAGGAGGAATTATGACTAAAAAGGCTCGTCTTAGTATTGATGAAGACAACTACGAAATAGAACTCCCAGTTTATCAAGGCAGCGAAGGTCCAGAAACCATCGATGTATCATCTTTAGTTAAATCTGGCAAATTCACATATGATCCTGGCTTTATGTCAACGGCAGCTTGTGAGTCAAAAATCACCTATATCGATGGTGGAAATGGTATTTTATTACATCGAGGTTACCCCATTGCAGAACTTGCAAACAATGCTGACTTTATGGAAGTATGCTACCTATTAATTCATGGTGAACTTCCAAATAAAGAACAGTATGATGATTTTGTACTAAATATTAGATACCATACGATGGTACATGAGCAACTAGTACATTTCTTTAGAGGATTCAGGCGAGATGCGCATCCGATGGCAGTCATGGTCGGTGTTATTGGTGCATTAAGTGCATTTTATCACGACAGCCTTGATATTAATGACCAAGATAGTCGCCTTGTTTCAGCTTATCGCTTAATTGCAAAAGTACCTACAATTGCTGCAATGTGTTACAAACATAGCATTGGCCAACCATTTATGTACCCTAGAAATGATTTAGATTATACCGCAAACTTCCTTTATATGATGTTTGCAACACCGTGTGAGGAGTACACCCCAAATCCAGTGCACGTTAAGGCACTTGACCGCATCTTTATTTTACATGCAGACCATGAACAAAATGCTTCAACCTCAACTGTTCGTCTTGCAGGCTCTACTGGTGCAAATCCATTTGCTTGTATTTCTTCTGGAATATCTGCACTTTGGGGACCACTGCACGGCGGAGCAAATGAAGCAGTCATTCGCATGCTCAATCAAATTGGCTCAGTTGAAAATATTGATAAATTTGTTGCCAAAGCTAAAGATAAAAACGACCCATTCCGCTTAATGGGCTTTGGTCATCGTGTCTATAAGAACTTTGACCCTCGAGCAAAAGTAATGAAAATAACGTGTGATGAAGTACTAGCGCAATTAGGTGATAGTGAAAACCCATTACTGCAAATTGCCACACGCCTTGAGCAAATTGCCTTAGAAGATCCATATTTTATTGAGCGTAAACTTTATCCAAATGTTGATTTTTATTCGGGTATTATTCTTCAGGCTATTGGCATTCCAACAAGCTTATTTACCGTTATTTTTGCATTAGCACGCACTGTTGGCTGGGTTTCTCATTGGATGGAAATGGTGGCAGACCCTAATAAACGCTTGAACCGACCACGCCAATTATATACAGGCCACCATCAGCGTGACTTCCTAAATATGAATCAACGCTGATACGCCCTTTGCTAATAAGCTTATAACTTTTACTTACGATTAAATTTAAATGTAATCAAACGCATTTTTAACGTATTTTTTATGCTACCTTAGTTAACAGCTAACGAACATTAAGCGTTATTACCAAATGAATAATAATCAATCGATAGACTACTTAGCTTTTATTTTTGAAGCAATTAAAATTACATTGTTTTGCTTAATCATAACAGGCATTTTTGCTGTTATCGGTAGCAATCAAAAAAGCTTACTTGTTATGTTTAACATTGCTGTTATGTCCTCTGCTGCAACCTTTTCCCCACAACGTAAAAGTCCTATTTTTTTACTTTATGGTGCCGTGATTATAATTCTGTCTATTATTGCCGGCGGCCTGATTGGCTTTTACCTGCCAAAACTTAGCGAATTATTAATTATAATTTATGCCATTTTGGCGTTTCTATTGCCTAAAACCAAAGAAGGCTCAGCGGTTGCTGTTACTGGCGCGATTATGTTTTTAATCTTCAACGCACTTGCATTTAACTTCTCTGAAGCACTTTGTTATAGCCTATATAGCCTTCTATTTTTACCTTTATTTATTCTTTTTTATTGGTTTTTTGATAAAGCCTATCTTCGTCAGAACACTCAAATAAAAACAGAAGTAAGCTTGAAATTTAAAACTAAACTTGAATCTGCAATGACCGCTGCATTTGCTTTACTAATCGGCGCCAGCATAATATATATACTCAAACATTATACTACTTTTAAACATTTATATTGGGTTGGTTTAACCATTTTAGTTGTCATTCAAGGCTCAGCAAGTAAAACCATTAAAAGTTCATTAATCCGTATAGTCATTAATGCCATTGGCGCACTAATTATTATTATTTTAATGACGGATATATTACCCAATGACTTTCTCATTAACTTAATTTTCCTAACAATTCTCTTATTTCTAATCTTTGCTTTGGGCTTTTCATATATCGCTAGAACATTATGTATTGAACTATTCGTATTAAGTTTTACGCACTTATTGGGACAATATCATAATACGCTTGCTTGGGATCGCATTGTTTTAACGCTAATTGGTGGCCTACTTGCCATAATCGCAACCTTAATCAGCTATTATTTGACTGCTCTGTTAAAAAACTTTACCTAACTGGGGATAAAGCCTTACAATAACATTCAGCTTAACATAATAAATCAAATTGAGTTTACCCTATGAACAAAAAAATTCAGTCCGTAAGAGGCATGAATGACATTTTACCATTTGAAAATGGTGATACAGGATCTTCAAAACAATGGCAATATGTCGAAACTATTTTCTCTAACACCTTAAAACAATATGGTTATCATGAAATTCGCACTCCTTTAGTTGAAAAAAGTGAACTATTTCACAGAGGCGTTGGTGAAGTTACAGATATCGTTGAAAAAGAAACCTATGACTTTAAAGACCGAAACAATGAAAACTTAACCTTACGACCAGAAGGTACAGCTGGCTGTGTTAGGGCTGTGATTGAACATAATATGTTACGTGGCGCAAAACAAAAACTCTGGTATAGCGGTGCCATGTATCGTCATGAGCGCCCTCAGAAAGGACGTTATCGGCAATTTTATCAACTGGGTGTTGAAGCACTTGGTTTTAGTGATGAGGCCATCGAAATCGAAACGCTATTGATGACATGGCGCTTTTGGCAACAACTCGGATTAGGTAAGCATGTAATACTAGAACTTAATAATTTGGGCTCTAATCAATCGCGTGAACAGTACAAATTAAAATTAATAGAATACTTTGAATCTAACCTAGAAAAACTAGATGAAGATAGCAATAGACGATTATACAAAAATCCATTGCGTATCCTTGATAGCAAAAATGATCAAATGCGTCAATTAATTGAGCATGCACCCAAATTAGCTGACCACGTAGATGACGAATCAAAGGAACGTTTTGATGCACTTTGTAACGAGCTTAACTCTCAAAAAATTCCATACAAAGTGAATCCCTATTTAGTGAGAGGAATTGACTACTACTCTAATACTGTGTTTGAATGGGTTACTGATCAGCTAGGCTCACAAGGCACCATCTGTGCAGGAGGTCGATATGATGGCTTAGTAAAGCAACTAGGTGGCCCAGAGACCCCAGCATTTGGCTTTGCACTAGGCCTTGAACGAATTCTTATTTTGCTAAAACAACTCCATTTGTTTCCCCAATTAAGTAATCAACCATTCATATATTTTATTCATGGTAATAAAGTCGCACAGTATAAGGCATTAAAATTAGCTGAGGTAATACGCAATTTACTACCTGATATACCTTTAGAGGTAAATTTATCTGGTGGCAGTTTTAAATCACAATTTAAACAAGCAGATAAAATAGAAGCTACTTTTGCTATTATTATTGGTGATGATGAATTAGAAACTAATTCTATCCAGTTAAAGCCCTTAACACCCAAGGCTCAAACAATTGTTGCCAATGAACTGGTAAAAGGCAGCTCAAATGCAGATGAAGAAGCTCGTAAAGCGCTCATTCAAAAAGGTCAACTTCAGTTAAAAATTACAGGAGAAAACTATCTAATTAAGGTATTAAATAAACTTAAGCAAAAAGCTTAAGTTTATTTAAAGATACAACCCCGGATTCCTAAAATAGTCATAGTTTTGCTATTTAAGCAAACAAACCTCTTGGAAAAAAAGAGTCAACACTGAGAGAGATTAGAGACTAGACAATTAACTTTGCTGACTCTTTAATTCCAAAACTTTTTTAAACCGTCATCTCCATGATCATAAACTAAATCCACGACAATGACTTATTACAAATAGTTCAAATTTAATTCCATTTATACCGATACTCTTGTCATAAGTCAATTAAAATTAGAATTATTTTTTAAAAAATTCTTATTAGAATTTTCATTAAAGCTTTGTTAGAATACATAACTAATTTAACAAACAAGCATAATCATATTGACTATGCTTTAAGACAACCTAAACTACTTTCAATTGTTTCTATGACCAAATCAAACTTTGCACAACGTTTAAATCAAGCACTTGATTTGCGAGGCTTTCCTCCAAAAAATCGAGGTCGAATCCAGTTATTGGCGGAATTAATTGGCTTAACACACCGTGGCGCTAGCAAGTGGGTTAACGGTGAAACATGCCCTCCCGCAAAAAAATATGCACTTTTAGCTGAAAAACTTTCAGTCAATGCCAATTGGCTTAAAACAGGACAAGGAGCTATCACCGATAGCAATGAGCAAGCAGCCCACATATTGAATAATAGCAATACAACTCATTCTGTTAAGGTATATCACGTTGATACCCTATTACGTTCAGATAAATTACCAATCAAAGAAGTCTATTGTGACCTTAATAGCAATGGTCAATTATTTGCTATTGAACTACAAACAGAAGCTATGTCACCTCGCTTTCCTAATCAAAGCATCATTATATTTGATGATGAAAAGATTTATAAAGATGGTGATTTTGTCCTAATAAAGTCACAAAACTTCCCACATCCTTTATTCAGACAATTACTAACTGTTGGTGCTAGTACATACTTAAATGCGCATAATCCAAAATTTGACCGTATTACACTTGATCAAAGTGATGTTATACTGGGTGTAATGGTTCAAGCTATCTTAGTTTTTAACTAAAAAAGTCGTTATAATAATTGTTTTCATTTTAATCAATAACATAGGATTATCATATGATTGGTTTAAATAAATTTCAACTAGATACCCCTGCACTTATCATAGATAAAGAAAAACTAATTACAAATATCAAGCGCATGCAGCAGTTTGCAAACCAACATCATAAATCACTACGACCACATGCCAAAACACATAAATGCTCTGACATTGCTAAGCTACAACTAGAATATGGTGCAATTGGCATTTGCACCACTAAAGTTACAGAAGCTTTAGAGTTAGCTAAAGATGGGATTGATAACCTACTTATTACTTCACCTGTCATTACGCATCAAAAACTTAAGCATTTAGAAAAGGTATTACAGCTGTCTCCTAATAGTATGGTAGTTTGTGACAGTAAGGCTAACCTTAAACAACTGAACGAACTGGCATCAATAATTGAAGGTAAAAACATAAACCTCATCATTGACGTTGATGCAGGAATCGGTCGCACAGGCCTCAGTTTTGACAATGCATATCAATTAGCAATAAAAGCAAATCAATTACCTCACATTACCTTAAAAGGCATTCAATGCTATGCAGGTCATTTTCAACATATTATTGATCAAGACCTTCGAAAACAACAATCACAACACCTGCTAGAGAAGGCAGCTTGCTTAAAATATAAGATTGAAAATGCAACTGGATTGAATAATTTAATTCAAACAGGCTCTGGCACCGGCACTTATGAAATAGATTGTCAAATTAATGGCGTTACTGAAATTCAACCTGGCTCCTATACCGTCATGGATAAGGAGTATTATGATATTAACTATGATAGTGATTATTTCTTAGATGCCATGACATTGATTACAACAGTGATTAGCTCAAATTCAGCAACCCACGTAACGGTTGATGCTGGATTGAAAGCACTCTATAAAGACCCCACACCACCCAAAATAATAAGCCATCCCGAGCTTAAATATGACTGGAGTTGTTTTGGTGATGAACATGGAAAAGTCACAGGTGATCAGCTACCCAAAGCAGGTGGCATTATAGAAATGATTGTACCTCATTGCGATCCTACCATTAACCTTTATGACAAATTTTTTATTACAAAAAATGATGTTGTCATTGACACCTGGAAAATTAACTTACGCGGCAAATGTCAGTAATATGATGCATAGATTAAAAACAAATACTAAAGTTTTTCCGATTAAGAATCAATAAATTTGATAATTATATGTCTAAAATGAAAACAAATATTTCAATCAAAACAAAAAATAATCTATGCAAACAGCCTAAAAAAAGTTTAAAATGCCACGTTAGGAATATATTAGCTTTAAATTTAGCAAAAAATAGGATTAAAGACTTTGTTATCGATAAACCAACCCATTGATGTCCATTGCCATGGTATTGGCCCATATGACTTTACTGAACTTGATCAGTTAAATCTGATTGATATTGAAAATCTTTTGGTTAAACGCCAACAACAAGCAATTCTAACTTTATACTTATTGCCTGAACAATATGAAAATTTTTTTAGTATATTAAAAACTTTTTCTGAAGGACAAACTAAAGGACATTTTAAACAAATTAAAGGATTTGCACTGGAAGGCCCTTTGTTAGCAAGTCATGGTGGCACACCACATAGAGGTGTTTGGAACCCAACTAAGAAACAATGGTTAGCGTTATCTGAGTGCGGGAAAAATGGATTAATTTATGTTATTTTTTCTCCTGATTCTCAGCTTAATCCTCATGAAAGTAGTGACCTCAATTATCCAGCAAAAAATACAACTTGGATTGCTGAGACGTTATTATCTGGTGGTGTATTACCTGCTGCAGGCCATTTTCTTAAGGAAAATCCAGCTGAGTCTGCAAAAGCATTACAGAGAATTTATAATGCTGTTGCAGCTTGGGGAGAAGGTCCAACAATTACTGATCACCTATACAATGATATGCCACGTAACTTTAAGCATGCATGGCGAACAACCGATGAAATTAAAAATCGTGATCGAGAAATTAATGAACTTAATCTTAATTCGTGGACATTTGAAACGATTGAAGAAAAGCTTGGTATTATTCCTGCTACGATGATTAAAAATGCTCAAAAAGGCCTTGTCAAAATTGCACAGAACTTTGATGGTGAGCATGTAGATTTAAGCATTGTCAAGAAAACAGTAGAAATTACTGGTGCTGAGAACATGATGCTTATGACGGACTCTATTGAAAGCCAACGCCTTGCTGGACGCCATTTAAAACAATTTAAACCATCAACACTACTTTATCAGAACGAAAACCTAGTGGCAGCTGGTAGCCAACCTATTAACCAGCAAATTGCTAACATGAAAAAAATTGGTTTATCCGAAAGCGAAATTAATCAAATTGCCTACCAGTCAATGTCCTATGTTTTAAAAAAGCGTCAAAACTTTTTTGAACAATTAGTTGAAATGGTATAGGTTTAATCTCTCATCATTTATTTGAGCTAATAACTCACTTAAGTCTTTATTAGTTGAAGTAATATCAAAAATTCTATTACTATCCAGGTAGGGCGTATAAAGCTCTCGCAATGACCCATTTAAGGTAATTTGCAATTGATTATTCGTTCGCTGATCAACCAACGCTATCATCTGTTTGATATGATTCGCACCTGCTCTAACAATTTGTTTCGCCATCGTTTCACTTGTATAATAGGCACGCAATAGCATTTCAGAAAATACACAATATATATCGGCATCATTACTTAAATGGCAAGTCTCTGTAATATAATCTATCTTACCATTAAACTTTGAAATCACATTATGCGCTAAATCTGACATTGGCACATAGCCTTCAACAGCTTCAATTGTGTGTTTAATGGTTTCAACACCCAACCAGTTTTCACCGCCAAGGTCATAAACGGGATACTTCCAACCACCAATTTTTCTAAGATAATTATCATATAAATAAGATAATGAAACACCCTTATCTACAATCAATGAGATTCCTTCTGCTCCATCGAATGTAGCTAATAAAGTAACTACCCAATCGGGTAATATTGTAACATCATTAAAATATTTATGGGTTAACCTTAAAAAACGCTTACGCTTTTCTTCAAATTCATATGATTGCATCACTAAATTTAGTTTAATTTCAGATGGGTTAAGCGATGAGACAGAATTAATTTTAACCCAAGCATCATTAATAGCTTCTTGTACTAATTGTATTAAATCAGCTGATTCATCTGCTAAATCAAGTCCACGAGAAAGGGTTGATTCACTAACCTTATTACCATTATGATCCAATATACTGGTTAGTCTGCGATTATTAATCGAAACAATGCCAATACTATATTTTTTTAATTCAGCCTCTTCCTTTGAGTATGTCTTAACTCCTTTGAGAAGTTTATCCTGAAAATCCACATCTAATGCCTCAGCAATTTTAAAGGCTGCTGGCAATGATAGCTTAACACTACCTTGCAGTATTTTACTTAGGTTGCCTGGGCTCATACTACTCTGTGTAGCTAAAGTTCGTAGCGACCAACCTTTGGCATTCATTAATAGTTTAATATTATCAAGCACAATTTCTTCATTAGTCACGCAAATAATCCTCAAGCAGAGCAGTATAATATTTAGTTTTAGCGTTGATCAGTTTAAAACCACTCGACAGTTTACATTAGAACATACCAGTTTTCAAATAAACGCTGGGGGAGGGGTAAGTGCGGTGCTTATTTGAAATTTAGAGCTAGCAAATATTTTATATGATGTAATTGACTTTTATAAAAATAAAGCATATGGTGTCTAATATATGAAACGATCAATATATGAAACGCTTTAAATAGAAACAGTAAGGAAACTCTCTATGGCCACTCAAGTTAATTGTCTAAGTCAACGATCTTTTGATCAATATGACTCCTGTAGTCGCTACCAAATCATTGCTGATAACATTACAAGCCTTTGTGTCGTTGATACACAAACTAATAAGACTTTCCATAAAAAACCTTCAGATATTTTATACTCTGAAGAATATAAACTCTATTCAAAAGAAGATATTGTCAAGATTGCTTATATCTGCGGGCAAATGAGTACTCAATAAATTCCCAAAAATAGCTAGCCATAGTAAATAATCTAAGGTACATTTATCTGAGTTGGAATAAATGGACTAGCAGGTAATGTATACGCTTGGATTTCTATCCGTCTTCTTGGGAGGGCTTTTAAACGGCTCCTTTATTATCCCTGCACGCTTTATCAAACACAAAAATAATGAGATCATTTGGCTTTATCATACAATCATTGGCCTAGTTTGTATTCCATGGTTACTGCTTTTACTTATTTACCCTGACTCAATCTATTTGTATCATTCTTTAACGATATATGATTTAAGCTTTTTAGGTATTAGTGGTGTTATTTTTGGCATTGGGCAAATTTGCTTTTTTTATGCAATTGACCAAATCGGTATTGCTTTAAGTTTTGCAATAAACCTTGGCATAGGCCTAGTACTCGGCTCTATTTTTGTTATCGGATACCAATCAATGCTCTTAAGCTACCAAGGCAACCTTATCTCAATTGCTATTATTCTAATTCTTTTAAGCCTCTCAATTAGTTATAAATTGAATCAGCTCCACCATAGCAACCTTAATAAACCAACCACAAATCAAAAAAAACAATTTGGCTGGATTCTAGCTACGTTAGCTGGTTTTGCTAGTGGCTTACAAAATATTTCATTTATAGTAGTTGCCAATCACTCTCAAAGCTTTAGTCACACAAGCAATAGCTATTGGTACTGGCCATTATTTCTATCAATTGCAGCCATCCCAATGTTTTTTGGTTTCCTAAAGCGATACCAAAGAAAAAATATAACAACAAATGCTAAAAACACAACTCAAAGCTATCTATCTAACTCTATTTCTTTGATTCTTATTTTAATGATGGGATTATGCTTTAGTGGTTCACTCGTTCTTTATAGTTTTGGCATGAATTTATTTACTAATACTGAAACAATCAGTGGCTGGCCAATTTTAATGATTACTATCATTTTAACGTCACAAATTTGGGGCCTAATTTTTGGTGAACTTAAAAAGCTAACGCTACTTTATCAACTATATCGCTTTATTAGTATATTTATGCTGATACTAGCTATTTTATTAATTGGTATATCTCACTAAATATCATCATCTAGCGATTACAGAACGACTTATTTGTTAATCCATTATTAATGTCAAACCTCTCCATTAAACTTAGGTTATACTGGTTAACCCATAGTTGAATCTTAGCTGCATCAATAATCCACCAAATCAATACGATTAACAAAGGAACAATACCAATAACCATAAATGCTGTTAGTAAGCCAACAATCTCTAAAATTAAAATCGTCACTGCGTGTGACTTCTTGCAGTAAAAACGATGCCCTCCAAAAACACCAAAAAATAACCATATAAGATAGGCAACCGTTGTATTTAGCTGATATGCTTGTACTCTTTTTAGATCCAAATAATCCATGTTTAATACTCCCTGTTAATTAGTTCAACCCTATTTATTGATTTTGTTATAATAAAATATATTTTATTTTTTTATATAAATTATTCAATCTGAATCATATGAAAATATTAATAAAAAACTAATCAACTAATCTATTAGCCTTTTAAATTGCCTAATAAACTGATTAAGGTATCGCTTTTGAGTAAAAATACCAATATGGCCAGTATTAAGGATAATTTCATCATAAGGTGAGCTAACAACAGAGGAAAGAGACTTTGTACTTTCAATAGGAACTAACTGATCATAAACTGCACATACATTAATAACTGGAAAATTTATATTCATTAAATTAACCTGATGCTCAGCTAGTGTCAAATTCCCTTCAATTAACTGGTTCTTTTGGATAATTTTTTTATAATACTCATTAAACACATTAATTGCTAATGGCATTGGTTGATCAAGCCAATTATCAATTGCTAACAGCTTTTTCCTTTTTAGACTAGAAGAACAAGCAATGTCTATATAACGCCCTAAATAGTGCTTTAATGGTCTTAAACTTGCAAAATAATTTTTTACCACCTCTTTCGTAAGAATTTTTAACTCTGGCAAAACTTGTAATTTATAGAAAGCAATTAATTGACTTTGATAATAAAGTTTTTGGTGATCGACTGGTGTCATCAATAACACCAAACGATTAATTTTTTTAGGGAAAATAGCCGAATACACTAAAGAAAAAACACCACCTTGACATACACCAAATAAATCGACAGAAGTAGTATTAGCATCCATTATACTTTCATCTACCGCTAAAGAAATACTAGCAATACAATATTGCTCAAGTCGATAGTTCATCGTTTGTTCTGTTAGCAGTTTCCATTCAATAACATAAACTTTTTGATACAATAAATTCAATGAGCTAATAAATGAAATCTCTCTAGAAAAATCTAGTATCGTTACTTGGTTAACTAAAGAATAGACACATAATGCTATATGATTTGACGTGCACTGCTCATTGATATAACAATTAAGCTTAAATAATTCATTTTCAAATATAGTAATGTAATTTTTTTTTAGCTCTAACTTAGTATTAATACAAGAGGAATCAGGAGAAACTTTCAAGAGTTGTTTCTGTAAATGATTATGCTCTTTTGCTAATTTTTGCCAATGAAACATAGGTTATACTAAAACTAAATTAGAAGAGTAAAATCTTAACAGATTAAATCAAAAACGCAACTGCATAGAAGAAGATGCCATCGCTTTATAAACCAAAGAAGATGATACCTTCATTAATAACTGCTCTAATGGACTCTTATAGTAAGTATAATCAACGATATTATCTAACTTATATTTTTGCCTTGCCAATTCTCGCATGGACATAAAACCATCAATAAGACCATATTTTTTACCTTCAATACCACTAAATGGCTGGCCAGAAAATAAGGTTTCTGATTGTGATAAATCTAGTCGCTTTCCTCTTCCTTCTTTCACAGAATCAATAAAAACTTGATGCGTTTGTGCTAACATTTTATCTAAAGCATTAACTTGACCTTGATTCAGAGGTTTAAAAGGATCTAAAAAATCTTTGTCCTTTCCTGCAGTAAATAATCTTCTTGTGATACCAAGCTTCTGCAGCGTCTCAACAAAACCAAAGCCATCTGCACGAACACCTATAGAACCTAGTATTGTCATTGGATTAGCATAAATTTCATCAGCTGCAGATGCTATATAATAACCACCTGATGCACAAACATCAGTACATACAGCATATAGTGGTTTGTCTGGGTATGCTTTCTCAAGTGATCTCATTGCTTGAAAAACTTCATCTGACTGCACTGGTGAACCACCAGGACTATTGATCTGTATTACGACTGCTTTTGAGTTTTTATCCTCAAATGCATTCTCTAAACCGTCAATAATATCGTTTGCATTAGCATTTAGGCCTTCCATAATAATACCATCAACACTAACATAGGCAATATGTGGCTTATTCGGGTCACTTTTCGGGTTGTAATGATTCGGCCAAAAAATACCAACAATCAAAATAATAAGTAGTATTACAATAATAAATTTAAAAAAGATTCCCCAGCGCCGCTTACGCTTTTGCTCTTTTAAAGTCTGTAACACCAGCGTCTCTAAAATTTGACGCTCTAGTTTATCTTTTGTTTTTCTTTCATGCTCGCCAAACATTAACATTCCTTGTTATTTTTTATTAGACACAGTTACCCAACAATTAATTGCTATTCTTTTACAGCTGTCCCTGTTAAAGCAACGCCTGACATCCACAAGCCATTATCACAAACAAAAATTGACTTACTAGAGACTTTATTATCTTTCCAATTTGACTGGATATTCTCAACTGCATTTCCACCTAATTGTTGCGCCTGCTTTTTCAAGCTCAATAAAGCAGAATAGAAAACCCGATTACAAGAAATTTGAGGGTTTTTTGCAAACGCATTTGTTCTTAGTGAGGTTTTCACTGTACCTAACTCTTTGGCGCCCCAACCAGCAGATTTACCAAAATAAAATTTAAAATCTCCAATTTGCTGTTTAATATCTGGAGGCATACCATTAAGTGCTTGGTCAACATTATAATTATCAATGCCTTTATTAGAGCTACAAGCGCTAACAACAAAAGACGCTATAATAAGCGCAATTAGCGCTAATTTCTGAAAAAAATTTTTCACTACAGGTATCCTATTACTTTATTAATCCTATGGCTAATTATAAGATGATTTCATAAGATATTCATTGATTTTTTTATCAATTATTATTAGAAATAAAAAAGCCCCCTATATGGAGGCTTAATGAATTAAATTCCCGGTAATGCCCTACTTTCACATGGCATCGGCCACACTATCATCGGCGCAAAGTGGTTTCACTTCTGAGTTCGGCATGGAAT
>JAKJJU010000024.1 GCA_021713295.1 Thiotrichales bacterium 19S3-11 | reverse complement strand
TGTGATAAAACGTTGAAGACGTCTATAACATGACGTAGTTGATGCTTTTGTTGGAAAGCATTTAGCAATTTGTGAAAGATTAACATCATTTATTATCTGTAGGGCAATAATAAAGTAAGTTAGGCATTCAGTATTCCAAAAAGATAAGTTAAAATAGTGCTTAAGTGACTGTTGTAATTCATTGATGTGTTTCATGATATCGCTCTTTTTTGTTTTTTGGCGATTATAAGAATGAATGATAACAATGAAAAATCAATGGGTTACAGCGTTACTGTCGTGTAGTGTGATTTTTATTATGATTGTTTTTTTATTGATCAATCAAACTGCTATTAAATTAATGCCTAGCTACAAATTGCTTCTATTTAATGTGAGTATTTATAATAATTTTATTTTCATTATATATTAATTTTATGGTACATTTAATTAAATTATTACAATAATTAATTATTTGTATTTAAGGGTTGCCGCATGTTTGAAGAAATGAAAGAAAATTCACCTGTCTTTGATGTTGTTCATATGCCGAATATTCTTCATGAGCATGTATCGGTAGAATTATCAGAAAATTCAAAAAGCGCTTTTCTAAAAGCGCAGCCTAAACAGGGATTTATAGGACTAGCTGAATTATTACCAGAAGAAAATAGAGTTATTATTCACCTTGTACCTGCATTTAACAATCATGATGGTTTAGCTAAAATTGATAAAGATGGACAGCCGCTCCCTATTAGTAATCAATTCACAGGTGTACCGTTAGGGACTTTAAATGCTGGATTCACCGGTGCTTTACCACTACATGTATCTATCGCACAATCTTTAGGCATTGGCCATAAAGCCGGAGTCAATGGACTTATGCTTGGCTTTGGTATTTGGAAATCAGGTTGCGGATTAAAATTTGTTAACACACTACCTCCAAGAGAAGGTCGCATTCCAAATGAAGTGATATACACTCAAGATAGTCAATCAGGCCTCTGGAGTGCCTATTTTATCGATATGAAGAGGGATGTTCATCAAATTGATCTTGAAAGTGATGAGTCATTAAAAGAATTTCAAGCAGAACTTAGTCAATACTCACCCAAGAGCATACCTGATTCGCTACGTTTCAAAATAAGTAATGCGCTTCAAGAAGACTCAAAGTATCAAAATGAAACTTTAGAACAAATTAGTTATGTAAAAAATCGCTCTGCCAGCATGAATAGCCATAGCATAAAATATGCTCCATGGTACCGCAAATACTTTTCAGAGCGCACTGGTCACCAAGGCTCACACTCAGCTGATTTAATAAGAGAAATACCATCTCCTATCTTAAACAAACTATTACAAGCGATAATTGATGAGTTAAGTCTTCCTCAAGCGTTAGATATCTATGACAGCCCTATTATTCCCGACGGCCCAGATGGGCTTAAATGGCATTTTTTAGCAGAAAAAGAAGCTAGAATGAACTTAATATTACATAGTAATGATATAGCATTTATAAAAAAATTATTTGAAAATGGGGAAGATATTAACCTAGAATATGGTGGTATAAGCTTACTTCAAGCTGCTATTAAGGGTGAAAACTACCCTTTAATTAAATTACTATTAGCTCAAAAAGTTCAAAAAATGTCGACGACTGATTTGATGCTTGAAGTTATAGGATATCTCGTTACTGAAAAAAGCAAACATGAAGTAATTCATGAAATGAAAAGTAATTTATCTGAACTATGTCATGACTTTGATAATGATAATTTTAATAGCGCGTTAGCTTCTAGCGAAAAATGGCTAAACAATAATATCAAAGACTATAAAGAATTTGAGGAGCTAATTCAAAAAAAACAACTCCCTTTAACCATCTTACGTAAGAATAAAGAGTCCCTACTTCATTTTACAGCTAGAAATGGCCAATCTGAAATTTTATCCGGATTATTGGCAAAAGATGCCTCCTATCAAATTCTCAATGCTCGAGATGCTAATCATAATTCAGTACTCCACGTGGCAGTCAAACAACCTAATTCTCTGATTGAAATATTACCGTATTTAAAGCCAGATGAGCTTTTTGAAATAGTAAAATCAAAAAATAAACTCGGAAAATCAGTTCTTATGGAAGCTTGTGATAGTTTATTATCATTTAAAATGCTTATTGACAAACTTGATAGTGAGAAACTAAAGCTTTTAGTTAACGATAAAGATTTCAAAGAAAACTCACTATTATCGTATGCAATTTCTACTCAAAATCAAGCTGCAATACAGGTAATTCTCGAGTATATGAAACCAGAAGTTTTATTTGCCTTACTCAGCGAAAACAATGCCGCTTTATTTTTTGAAGCTATAGAATACACCAACGATTACATATTGAAATCAATTATTGATAAACTTTCAGATACTGAATTATTAGAATTATCAAAAATAACCAATAAAGACGATTTTAACTTTTTACAACTAAGACTTAGCTCCCCCAAAGATAATCATATAATACTTACCAGCATTTTAGAAAAACTACCGCTAGAGAAACGATTTAATTTATTAGCAACTCAAAATAAAGGTAAAACTTTTGATGGATGCCTAAATGCACTAAGCTACTGTCACAGTACACAGCTACTATCTATTGTATTACACTCCCTCCCAGATGCAGATAGGTTTAAAGCTTTGACCACGCCGATTAACCAAAAAGGTCAATCATTACTAGATATAATCAAAACTGACACAGATAAAATGAAAACCGTAATGGCCTGCTTATCGCAATCTGATAAAGAAAAAGTACTAAAATTAACAAAACCTAAAGCAAGTGAGCCTCCAAAACCTGCATTTAAGCAAGCTAAAAAGCTTTCATTATCCGCCTCTAAACAAACCTTTAGTAACCCTGGTGATGGTTTTGGTGATGATATTTTTGGTGATCTTATTTAAAAAAGCACTAGGTATTTATCTACAATGATTGTTATTTCAGCATTAACATTTTAGAATAAAAATCTAATCAATTAACATAGAGCAGATCAATGTCAATTGCACTGATTATTGGAAAAGATGAAACAGAGAGAAAACGCAGGGAAAAACAAATTTCATTGTGGCATGAAGCATTATCTAAATTAATTGATCACGTTGAAATCCATATTTATCCAGCGATTCCAGAACCTGAAGCGGTTGAGTTTGCTGTTTGCTGGTCACAACCAGAAGGTGTGTTTAATGAGTTTCCTAACCTAAAATGCATCTCATCAAGTGGTGCTGGCGTTAATCACTTAGTTAATGATAACTCGATTAAAGATGGCGTTGCCATTGTCCGAGTTGCAGATCCAAAACTATCTCGTGATATGGCCCACTATGTTATTCAAGCAGCGTTGAATCATACTCGAGAGTACAGTCGGTTTAAACAAAGTCAACAACAAAAATACTGGGATCAGTTTCCCCCATTTAATACTACTGATAAAAATACCGTTGGTGTTATGGGCATTGGTGAAATTGGTAGCTATATTGCCCAAGCCTTAAGTCATATTCAAATCCCAACTATTGGTTATAGCAGAAGTAAAAAAATAATTACAGGGATTGAAACTTATGAACACGCCCAGCTAGATACATTTTTAAACTTAAGTCATATCCTGGTTTGCACACTACCATTAACATCTCAAACAACCGGAATCATTAATCAAGAACTCATTAATAAACTCCCCGATGATGCCTATATCATAAATATTGGCCGTGGTGCTCATATTAATGAAGCAGACCTACTCAATGCACTTGATAATAATAAACTATCTGGTGCTAAACTAGATGTTTTTAATCAGGAACCACTTGCTAAAGATCACCCTTTTTGGTCTCATCCAAAAATTGAATTAACGCCACATAACGCAGCCGTCAGCGATCCTTTTAGCGCAGCTATTTGTGTTGCTGATAATTATAAGCGCATGCAAAGCCATCAACCGTTATGCTACCAAGTGAATAAAGAAAAAGGCTATTAGTAATCTATTAGGGACTTAAAGGTACTTCTGGTGTACTTTGATAAACATAAGTTACCAAAAAATAAGTTATAAAAGAAACGATAACAATTAATCCAAAAAAGACATAATTACTTAAAATTCCCATTCCACCATAGGCTAATGGCCCTAGCGTTGATAGTAAAGCTAGCACAATAATATGACACAAAAGGGGGGATGATTTTAATACAACCTGCAAAAAACTATCATGGTACTTTATTTGGGTTAACGTATAGCCAATAAAGGCCAAACAGATAAACCCTACAACATATAGCGTATAAGGAAAACCTGAAAATATAAATAAAATAGATAAGAACGCAAAAATAAATGGTAGTAACATTTGAATACATGGAATTGAAAACTGCCCCTTTATCTTATGAGCTCGAAGTTTACCTAAACACACAGGAATTGACATGTAAGAAATAACATAAAATAACGATAAAAATGAAACTAAAGAGGCCCAAGATTTAAACATTACTAGAAAAACAATTGCCAATAGAATGGTTGTCACTAATGAACGCCTACTGAAATTATACTTAGACATTTTCATAAAAAATGCTGGCATTTGCTTATCTTCAGACATACCAGTTAACATTCTAGTTGTAGAACCCGTATAGATTAAGCCTGTACCTGAAGGTGATGCCACAGCATCAGCATATAAAACAATGGTTATTAAGTTCAAATTTAACATCATAGTGATTTGCACAAATGGGCTTGTGAAATTTAAATGGTTCCAACCTGAGGTCACATCGATCGAACCAATAAATGAACTCTGGAGCGTCATATAAACTAAAAGTGTAATGATAATTGATAAAATCATTGCCAATGGAATATCCCGTTTGGGATTTTTTGCCTCAGATGAAAATGAAACAATATTCTGAAAACCATTAAATGAATAAATCATACCAGCGCCAATCATTGCTGAAAATATAGAGGAAAATCCATAAGGCATAAATCCATACCCTGCTGCATGAAAATTACTTGATTTAAAACTGGCTAACATAATAGAAATCGCTGTTATCATCGGTATACAGACTTTAACAACAGTTAACAAAACATTACTATGAGAGAGAACTTTCACTCCCCAGAAATTTATTACCCCAAAAACCAATACCATACAAATAGAAACAAGCAAACCAATATGCGTAAGTTGATGGCTAACGGAATCAAATAAATAAGGGCTTATTGTCTTTGACAGTGATGATATATATTGAATACTTCCTTCAGCCTCTGTAGCAATAACAGCTGTTAACCCCAACCACGTTGCTATCGTACAGATAAATGCAAACTCTTTATTATGACTTATTACTAAAAGCCTTGCCATTAATCCTCTTTTAGGATAGTTAAATGATATTTCAGCAAGGCATAGGCCTAAAATTAAAATAATGGCTGCTGTAAATAACCAAGCTATAAAAGCTGAAGGGCCGGCAATTTTAGCCGCATAAAATGAACTAAAAAGCCACCCTGAGCCAATCATTGTACCAATTCCAATTGCTGTTAATGCAATAAAACCAATTTTATGGTGATGTATATTAATACTCAATTTGTTAACCATACCTCAATAAATAATATCTAAAGATTAAAGCGAAATAGAAAAAATTACAATCTATTACCTATCGCCATTTTATACCATTAATCGTTCTGCTTTTCGTAAAAAGGCAAAAAAGAGCTCAATTAAAGGTCTTTTTTTATAATTCGTCTGTGCCTTTTTAATATAAATTGGCTGAGTTTTTGCAATTAATGCAGCCATACAACCGGTTAAAAGCCGATCATCTACCAGTGCAATATGCTCAGCTTGTACTTTTGACAGTGAAATGACTTTCTCAAGTCCATCTGGGTAAGGTTTTTTTCTTACTCCTGATATAAATTGAAATAATGGGAACTGTTTTTTAAAGTACTCTAACCTTACCTGTGTGGGTTTATTTGATAAGATATAAATATGATCTTCACCAAATGCATCAACTAATTTGCCTAACCAAACTTTTACACTATCGGATGGTTCATCTTCACCGTGCGCTGCCAATACACCATCAAAATCAAGCACCATTACTTTAATACCAGAAGCTTTTATTTTAGAGATATCCATCTCCAATACATTGTTAATCGTATAATCGCTATGTTTAAGTATTTCTTTAAGATCTTTTCTGTAGTATTTTAATTGTTTCAATGCAAATAATATACGCTCTATCACGATGATTCCTTCTCATTGGTTAATGATAATGCATAGTTATATAGCTTATTTTTCTTTTGATTAAATAGTTTTGCTGTTATGGCAACCGCCTGCTTCAAAGGTAATTCTTTTAGCATTATTTTTAATGCATCAATTACCTGCTGATCAAATTCTGAATTTGTATTTTTATCCTCATCAACTGCACTTTCAATCAGAATAACAAATTCACCTTTTAAGCGTAATCGATCTTCATTTATCCAGTCTAAAATTTCAGTAGCACTACCTTTAATGAAATGTTCATGTTGTTTAGTTAACTCTTTTGCTAAAGTGATTTGATCATGAGTACCAAATAGTGATGCAATCATTTTTAATGTTTCAATCAACCGATGTGGTGACTCATATAAAATACTTGTACCGACGTATGTTTTAATCTGAGAGAGCTGAGTTTCCTTAGTTTTTTGTTTGGACGATAAAAAACCAACAAACTGAAATTGATCCGTTTTTAAACCTGAGGCCGAAATAGCGGTAATAACAGCAGATGCGCCGGGTAATGGAATGACGCTGTAGTGTTTTTCCCTGAGATAATTAACAATCATATAGCCAGGGTCTGAAATTAAAGGTGTTCCTGCATCACTGACTAATGCAATTGACTGCCCCTTTATTAAATAATTTTCAATTTCATCTAGGCGTTTCTTCTCATTATGGTGATGATACGAAATTAACCGCTTTGAAACCCCATAGTGAGATAACAATTTAGCCGTTACACGCGTGTCTTCCGCTAAAATCACATCTACCGTTTTTAAAATATCTAATGCTCTTAGTGTAATATCATTAAGATTACCAATTGGTGTTGCAACGACATATAAAACACCGTCTTTTTTTTCTTTAATCATACGAAATATACTATTACGATTTAATTTATTGGATAAAAGCAACGTACTTTATGCTTATCTCCAGTTAATTCTGGTCGATGATTTTTACATTGTTTTTGCGCATACTGACAACGTTTATAATACAAACAACCGGTTACTGTTTGCTTTAATGTAACAGATTGCGCTTGAATGTCTAGTGACTCTTTAACTTCGTTACTACTGAAGCTTTTTTTTCCAGGAATGGCGTTTAATAATGCTTTCGTATAAGGATGATTTGGCGAGTTTAACACGGTATTAGCTATGCCAAATTCAACAACTTGTCCCTGAAAGATAACCATAACTTCATCTGCTAATGATGAAACAACCATTAAATCATGACTAATAAATAGATAACTTAATCCTTGCTCTTTTTGTAATGATAACAATAAGTTTAATATACTTGCTTGTACAGAAACATCCAAAGCACTCGTTGGTTCATCTAATAGTAACACATCTGGATTGGTTGCTAGTGCTCTCGCAATTGCAATACGCTGCCTCTGTCCACCTGAAAACTCGTGTGGATAACGAAGTAATGCTTCTTCTTCCAATGCAACTTTAGTTAATAACTCAACTAAATAGGAATAGCGCTCATTTTTCTCTAAATACAAGCCATACGCATCTAAGCCTTCAGATAAAATATCTTTGATTAATAACTTAGGATTCATTGATGAAAAAGGATCTTGAAAAACAATCTGTATACTACGCGTTAGTGCTTTAAACTGACGCTTAGATAATTGATCATAATCCTGTTGATGATAATATAGTTTCCCTTGATAACGATGAGGCTCTAGATTTAATAATGATTTTAAAAGCGTTGTTTTTCCACTACCTGACTCACCAACAACTGCTAATGTTGTTGCTTTTTTTAATTGTAACGATACATTATCTAGTGCCACTTGATAACCTAGCGTTCGCCTAAAAAATCCTTTTTTAATGGGAAAGCGTACTGATATTCTATTGGCATCTAAAATAGTATGATCCGTTGATGCTTCAACGATTTTTTTTTCTTTTGGCAATGTATCTAAAAGTTTATGGCTAAATGGATGCTGTGGTTGAGCAAAAAAACTATCTGATTGATTTTTCTCAATTATTCTACCATCTTTCATAACGGCAATTTCATCAGCAATCTCTTTGACTAACATTAAGTTATGACTAATAAACAATAAACTTAAACCATGTTGACTCTGTAATTGCTTTAATAATTGCAGTATCTCTTTTTGGACTGTAACATCAAGTGCTGTAGTTGATTCATCCGCAATTAGTAATAACGGTTTCGATGCTAATGCCATGGCAATCATAGCTCTTTGTTTCATTCCTCCTGAGAGCTCAAAAGGATAACGAGTTAAGAATGATTTGGGATCTTTTATTTGCACCTTATCTAATAACATTAATGCATCTTGCAGTTTCGAGTTATTCTCTGGGGTTTGGATTGCTTCAATTAACTGTTGTTTAATTGTTAGTACCGGATTAAGCGCAAGTGATGGTTCTTGAAAAATCATCGAGATCTTACTACCTCGAATTTGCCTCATTTTGACTTCTGATAATCCAAGCAAATTAACTTGATCTAAATAAATTTCACTTGGTTGAATATAATGAGTTCCAAACGGAAGCAGTCGGATAATTGCATTTGCCGTCATTGTCTTACCACAACCAGACTCACCGACCAATGCGAATGTTTGTGCTTTTTCTATAGAGAAATTAATGCCTTGAAGTACCTTAATCCAGTTATGCTGATCCTTAATCCAGATATGTAAGTCCTTTACATCCAACAACGCCATAATGAATAAATTAATTAAATAGTTATCGCTTGATTTAAGTATAGGTAAATTAATATAAAAACAGAAACAAGAATAAAAAAGATTAACCTCGAGCGATAAAATATTGATGATATATCTCATCAATTTCTTGCCAACGTTCATCATCGTGGCTCATTAAATGTGCTGCTAAATAATCACGTTCACTATTAAATGAAATTTCATCACCACTTGCAGCATAAACTTCCATCAGTTTCATGCGAATTTCAATGCTGTCTGGTTTTAGTTTTAAAGTTTGCTGCAAGGTATGTCTTGCATCATCATAACGCCCATCATTTAAAAGCAGCATTGCTTCAACTAATACTTCAGATATATTTGAAGCATCTATTTCTAATTTAGGTTGATAATCATCAGATAAATTTCCTGCTCCTGGTGTTTGCCTATGATAATCTGGAACATGTTTTTCTGATTTTAAACTTTTGTGCTTACGCAGCCTACGCACGATTAGCAAAACAATGATTACTGCAACAATAATCCAAATAAGGCTGCTAAAAAAATGACTTTCACTTTTTTGAGCATTTTTTTCAGTTGCTGCTTGATTAACCGATAACGTATAACCTTGCTCCGTTTTAGTTACCTGAGCTTGACTTTGATCAACCGAAGATATAATTGCATGATCGTTCGACTGTGAGGTCATTGTTGGCTGATTAACCGTTGTATGATCTGAAGCTTCTACTGGTTTTTGCTGCATACTCTGAACCGCTACGACCTCATTTGGTTTATTCGTTGTAGACTCAGCTGCTATCTCTGTTTTGCTTTGATCTGTTACTACGCCATTTTTTTGTACTTTTTGATAATTATTCTGAGCTTGATCTAGCTTAGCAATCGCTTGATTCACTTCTGCTTTTGTCTGGGGTAATGATAATTGATCGCCCAAGCGTACAATATTATCTACAACCGCTGGTGATGATGATATATTTAAGCCTTTAATTGCTTTAATCATATCAGATGTTGAAACACCTGAAGGTTTATGCTTAACTGCAATACCCCATAAAGTATCACCTTTTGAGACAGTATAGTCTGTAAAAGCCAAAGCTGACAGCGGTAAAAATATAACAAAAATACCAATTATCAATTGTGAAAAAAATTTATGCTTAATTGCCACCGGGCTTACTCCTTATATAGTAAGTCTTTCCATTTAAAAAGTTAGTCTCTAGCTACCCAGTTTACTAAATCTTAATGGTATTTCCCACTGGCTAATGCATTAATTTGAAGAAATATATTTTTCACGTCGTACATTTTTAATATCAAAGCCCTTTTCTTTTAAAAGTTCATAGGCCTGATCAATCATATTTGGATTACCACAAAGGTAGATAATATCTTCTTGTGGATTTAAATTTAGCATTTCAAACTGACTTTGAACATAGCCTTGATGTTCATGAGTCTCTAGATCTTCTTTTTCACGACTTAAGCATGCTGTAAAATTTATGTTCTCATAACTCTGTGAAAATTGTAAAAAGTCTTCACTATAGAGCGCATCTTTGCGATACTGTACGCCAAGTAAAACTTCTACTTGAATATTCTCTTTCTCTACCTTATCAGCCAATTCAGGTAACATGGCACGATAAGGAGCAATGCCTGTTCCTGTGCCAACAAGGATAAGGCGCTTCACAGGTTCATCTCTTAAAACCAGCCTACCTGCTGGTCCAGTTGCACTAAAGCAATCACCTGGTTGCATATCAAACAGATTTCTAGTAGCAATACCACCTTCAACATAAGAGATCGCAATTTCAATTTCATTCGTATTATCTGTTGCTGGAATTGTTGCAATCGAATAACTTCTTCGTTTAGGCTTTGCCTCTGAACAATCAAATAAAAATGTTATAAATTGCCCAGCAGTAAACTCAAATGCCTCACCATCCGCTCTTTTTAATACTAAATGCTTAACATGAGGAGTAATCATCTTAGCGCTAATAAGTTCTAAATCAAATGTTTTAATTGCCATTACTCTTATTCCTAACTGATTGACTATATATCAGTACATTAAATATCAACTAAATAAAGTGCTTATATGATACCTAAACTTAATTGATTCGCAATGAATAAAACTGAACTTTGATAACTTCGCTATTTTTTTAGCTCTTTTTTTAAGACACTTTCCAGCTCATTTAGCATCGAGGTTTGCGGATCAACGTATTCTTTATCTTTATGTTTTTCTCGCCAACGCAACTTTAGCTCATTAACTAATCTTAAATCATATGCCTTAAATAAACTTTTCCTTAGTTTAGCCCTGTCTGATTTTTCACCCAAAAATAATAAAGACTGATAACCCGCTTCTATTGCTGCTTCAAAGGTTTCTCTGACAATATAATCTGCTCCAGCTTCTTCTAATTCATATAAGTGATGGCGATCAATTGCTCTAGCAATCACACGCTTATATGGGTAGTGCTGCTTAATTAGTTTAACCAATTCAACTTGAACTCGACGATCATTAATAGCTGCTACGAATAATTTAGCTGACTTAATTCCAGCCTGCTCAAGCAACTCAAGACTCAAAGCACTGCCATAATAACCTTGCCCACCGTATTTATTGAATTGCTCAATTAAAGCAGCATTATGATCAACCACAGAAGTTAGATAATCATTACCATTAAGCAGCCGTGTAACAACCTGACCAAAACGTCCTATCCCAGCAACGATCGCATATTCTTTATGAGCGTCCAAGTTATGGTGGTGTATTTTATGGGCAATTTTTGGTTGTATAATACGCTCAAATAAAATAAAGAGTAAAGGCGTTAATATCATTGATAACGTAACAGCTAAAACAAACATATCAGCAACTTGATCATCTAAAATATGTGAAATATCAGCAAATGCAAATAATACAAAACCAAATTCACCCGCTTGAGCTAATCCCAAACTAAACAACCAAAAATCACCACTTACTAATCTAAAGAGTTTTGCAAGCAACGCCAGAATTAAAAATTTAACACTAACAAGTATTACCGCCCATATCATGATCGTCCACAAATCGTTAATCAACAACATAAAATTAATACTTGCTCCAATTGAAATAAAAAACAGCCCCATTAACATTCCTTTGAAAGGTGTAATTTGATTTTCTATTTCATGACGGTATTCACTATCCGATAGGACAACACCTGCTAAAAATGTTCCCAAAGCTGGAGATAATCCAATAGTATTCATTAACAAAGCAATACCAACGACTAATAGCAAGGTGAATGCTGTAAATATTTCCAGCATTCGCAAATGAACAATGTATCTAAAAATTGGCCGAATCAAAAATCGACCAATTAATATGATACCTAAAATAACGCCCAAAATAAGTACTGCTTGCATCCAACCTGGTAACTTAATAAGTGTTTGATGTCCATTTACCAGGTGACTAAAATCGCCTAATGCCAATAAAGGTAAAAATGCAAAAATTGGAATAATGGCAATATCTTGACTGAGTAAAACAGCCAATGAATTTTGACCTGCTTTTGTTTTAAGCCAACCTTTTTCTTGTAGAATTTGCAAAACAATTGCTGTTGATGATAATGACAGAATAAGACCAATGGTTAATGCTTGATTCCACTGAAAGCCCCAAAATAATGCAACTAATGCTAATGCAAGCGTCGATAAGAGTATCTGTAAGCCCCCTAGACCAACTAATTGCTTTCTCATTTGCCATAACATGCTTGGCTTAAGTTCAAGACCAATGATGAACAACATCAAAATAACACCAAATTCTGCGAAGTGTTTAACACCATCTAAGTTATCAGTAACAAAACCAATTAGTGGACCAATAATGATTCCTGCAATTAAATAGCCTAATAGTGAGCCTAAGCCAAAGCGTTTAGCTAAAGGCACGGCGATTACCGCAGCTAAAAGATAAATAAATACCTGCTCAAATATATACACACAACCCACCAGTTTATTAAGGCTTTACACTTAAGTTTAGACAAATATATAGATTTTTAAGTTATTTTTTTATGTTTTTTTCTAAATAAAACCTTATAATTTTAACGGGCAAAACCACCTCCAGGCTATACTTTATATGATAGAAATGATAAAATTCGGCGAGTTTATACATAATTAATAATATTTAATTGCATTAGGTTGCAATTTTAAGCATTAAGGTAAATTAGCGTCATGGCACTACTTGAGGTTTTAAAATATCCAAATCCTTTTTTAAAAAAGAAAGTCGATGAGGTTAACTTAGAAAACGTTGAAAACTATGCTGACACGATTGCAAATATGATTGAGACGATGTACCACACAAGAGGGATTGGTCTAGCTGCAACTCAAGTAGGTATTAATGCCCGTATCTTTGTTATGGATTTATCTGAAGATCGCTCCAAAGCTATGTGCTTTATCAACCCAGAAATTATTGAAACACATGGTAGTGTATTATTTGAGGAGGGTTGTTTATCTTTTCCAGGAATGTTTGTTAAAGTTGACCGTGCTGAAAAAATAAAAGTAAAAGCTTATGACCAAACTGGTAAAGCGTTTGAGCTTGAAGCTGATGGACTACAAGGAATTTGTATCCAACATGAGACAGACCATTTAAATGGAATTACCTTTTTTGACCACCTATCACCACTTAAGCGTAAATTGGCTGAAAAGAAATTTAGCAAACTAAGAAAAATAACCACATAAATCCCTAGATATGTGTAAATTTTGATAGCGCATAAATTTGAGTATGCTAAAATTTCAGCTATTGAAAAAGCTAACATTTTATGAGTTGGTGAGCCACTTATGAGTAATAACACAGCTAAAATGAATATGATCAAACAGCAAATACGTACCTGGGGTATTAATGATCAACGTATTTTACATGCTTTTTATGAACTTCCCAGAGATCAATTCGTACCAGAGCGTTATAAAGATTCAGCTTATGGCGATTTTACTATCCCACTTGACTTTAATGAATGTATGCTAAAGCCAATGGTTGAAGCTAAAATTCTAGAGTTACTGAATATACAAAACAATGAAACCGTGCTTGAAATTGGCACAGGCAGTGGTTATTTCACCGCATTACTTGCTAAATTAGCAACATCTGTTGTTAGCATTGATATTCACAACTCCTTTATCACTCAAGCAAAATATAAATTAAAATCACTTGGGGTTTTTAATGTCAAACTAATAACTGGTGATGCAATTAATAACTTCGAAGATCAATCAAATTATGATGTTATTGTTATCACAGGCTCAATGCCGGAGGTACCAAAATCTTTTTGTGATAAACTTACTATTGGTGGACGCCTCTTTGTGATCGTTGGTCAAAATAAGGCTCCAATTATGGAAGCAACTATAGTAACTCGAGTTAGTGAAACAGAACTGCAAACTCAGAAAGTATTTGAGACTGTTGCTCCTGCACTACACTCAGTTGAACAACCCGAGCAGTTTACATTTTAAATTTTTAAGGAGCATTCAATGATGCGATTTCGATTATTAACAATCACAAGCTCGCTTGTACTGTCATTTGGCTTATGCTACGCCGATGGTGATTCGTCTTACTACAACTTAAAGCAAGTCTATAACATTGCAAGTCAACATAATGCCACCTACAAAGCAGCATTTGAAACGTTTAAAGCAAATATCGAAGGTGTTCCCATTGCTCGGGGCGCATTACTACCCAATGTCGGCGTAACAAGCCAATTCAATTACAATTACACAAACCAAACCAGCGCTGGTCAAAAAGAATGGTATTTTAGTAATGTTAATACTGCAACACTAACCCAGGTGTTATTTGACTTTGGTTTATGGTCAACTTATACCCAAGCACAGTATCAAGCTAAAGCTGATGCAATTACCTATGATATCGCTAGGCAAACACTCATTTTAGATGTGGCAAGCGCTTATTTTAATATTCTACAAGCTGAAGATAATCTTGAGTATAACCAAGCCAGCCAACAATGGAATGCTGAATTATTAAAACAAACACAGCAAAAATATGATGTTGGTTTAGCTGCTATTACTGATGTCCAGTCAACAAAGGCAAATTATGAACAATCCGTTGCTGATACAGTACAAGCTAAGAATGATTTAGAAAATTCCTATGAAGCACTAGCTCAAATTACAGGCACTATGATTGAGAATGTCACACCACTAAAAGAAAATTTCCCGTTTGCAAAACCAGAACCCACTGATATTCAAAAGTGGGTTGATACGGCTATGCAAAAAAATCTAACCATTATATCTAACCAATTTTTAACTGAAGTATCGAAAGAAGGTATTGATATAGCTTGGGCTAACTTTTTGCCATCTGTAACAGGCTCAGCTACGGCTAGTCGCTCTGACAGCTATCAAACTAACCCGGATGAAGCAACAAATACGGCTAGTTTATCTGCAACTGGCACACTAAACCTACTTAATGGCGGTAGTGACTATGCAACACTAAAACAAAGTAAGTACGCGCTAAAATCTTCAGAATATACGCTACAACAAAGCCAGCGTGATACGAAAAGCTTACTCCGTCAAGCATATCTTACTGTCATCTCTGATATAAGCCAAGTTAGCGCCTACGGACAGGCTGTTATTGCCAATGAAAGTTCATTAAAGGCCATGCGCGCGCAATATAATGTGGGTACTAGTACGATTGTTGATTTACTTAACCAGCAACAACTATTACTACAAGCTCAACAAGAGTACGCCCAAGCGAAGTATGCCTATATCAACGATATACTCACTTTGAAGCAGCAAGCTGGCACACTTGCACCGCAAGATCTATATAGTATTAATCAATGGTTAGGTTTAGCAGCTAACACAGATAAAAAGAGCCAATCTACAACTAATAAGCCAGATTCAAGCACTGTTACAAAACCGATCAAAACTAAAGATGCCACTCAAACTAATACAACTCAATCATGATTAAGTAATTCTTTTAACTTAGCTTGAATCAAATCGATGGCAATACGGTTTTTTCCACCATTCGGCACAATAATATCAGCATGCTTTTTCGAAGATTCAATAAACTGCAAGAACATTGGCCTAACCGTTTGGTGATACTGTTTTACAACACTATCTAAACTACGGCCACGTTCTTCAACATCTCTTAATAGTCGCCTAATAAAACAAATATCTAGTGGTGTATCCATAAAAATTCGAATGTCCATCATTTGACGTAATGCAACATCAACAAATAATAAAATACCCTCTAATACAATAATATCCTTTTGATGATTAACCATCATCACTTCCTCTGTTCTAGAGTGTGTAGCATAATCATAAATAGGCACATCAATAGATTGACCATCTAATAGCATTTTCAAGTGTGTTTTCATTAATTCATGATCAAAGGCACTGGGATGATCATAATTAATATTAGCACGCTCTTCTAGCGTTAAATCAAGGCGGTTTTTATAATAATGATCTTCAGAAATAACAACGACCCGATCAGAGCCTAATTCATTAACAATGGTATTTGCCAAAAGACTTTTGCCAGAACCAGAAGCTCCAGCAACACCAATAATCATCAAACGTTTATCTGACATGAGATGATGACTCCTAAAATGACTCAAATACAAAATTTGAATTATTCTAATGCAATTTAGTTTTTTTTGCTCGATAAAATTAGTATTTTTTATCTAGGCGATTAAACAATATAAGCGATACCTTCAATTTCAATAGCAACATCTTTTGGTAAGCGTGACACTTCAACCGCTGCTCTTGCTGGATACGGCGCTTGAAAATACTGCCCCATTACCTCATTAACTTGGGCAAAGTTAGATAAATCCTTTAAAAAAATGCTTAATTTAACAAAATCACTATATCCACCACCAGCAGCTTCAACTACTGCACCTAAATTTTTAAATACTTGATGCGCTTGCTCAATAAAATTATCTGAAACAACTTCCATTGTTTTAGGATCAAATCCAATTTGCCCTGATACATATAAGGTCTGATCATATAAAACGGCTTGTGAATAAGTTCCAATTGCTTCTGGTGCAGCTTCAGTATGGATAATTTTTTTCATAATGATATCGTTTCCTTTTTAAAAAGTCATATCCTCATTATAAATTGCAAAACGTAACTAACAAGCACTAACTATTTAATCTCTAAAATATATCCATATCAACTGTTGACATCATTTCATGATATTGTTGTTTCGCATGCTCATCCACTTCAGATCTAAGCTGATTATAAACTGGAGACGATGCTTGTGATGTTTCTCCAAAACGACAAAACGGATAAGGATGCGCATGTGTTTCAGATACCTTACAAATTTTCTCTTTTAATTCTATAGTCATTTCGCTTATCTGCTTTTGAGACTTTTCAAGTATACTATTTTTTAATGATTCTGCAGCAGCATAAATACTATTTGTATAACCATATGCGTTATAACTCCAACCTTGTTGACGAGCTAACTCCCTATATGGGTTATCAAGGTTATCCCAATCCATCAATTGCTCAAATAAATCAATTGTCGCTTTCAGGTCTTTGCTTTGAGACTCTGACTCTAACTGCGCTAATAAATTCTTTTTTATTTTCTCTATATCTGGCTCATTTTGATCACGCCAATCAACCAGCCACTGAGGTATTTTAGCGCTTTTGATAAATTCTGGATTTGCTTTTAAATAAACATCAATTACTGCCCATAATTTCTGGCTATGCGAATTAACCCCTCGACCTTTAACTAAGGTTGAAGCACTATGTAACCCTTTTATAAACTCTTGCTCGCTAAGAGGTTCACCTTGATGAATCGACCACATTAAATTTAATATTAATGAACTAATACGGGAACGATCTATCCCATCTTTACAACTATTATTAAACGTGACTGGGCCTAACTTCTCTAATAGATAATCCTGTAACATATACTTAGAGAAAAAATTAAACACGGCTTGCTGTTCTTTATCAGATAGATCCTCACGTGTTGATAATCCTAACTGACTTAGAGTTTGCTCATATAGATGATCTAACACAAATTGTTCAAACTCTGCTGAATAGCCCGATTCACCTTTAAAAACTTTTTCTCTAATCGCCTGACTAATGCGAAACCCTTCATTATTTTTTTTAACCGCATCTATTAGCTTTGACTTAAAGTTCTTGGTTGTTTCATGCCCTTTAATTTTAAAATCTGCAGGAATACTAATAACGGCAACATTTGAATGATTTTTCTCCAACTTATGAAGTGATTCAGCTAAGGCTTTTTCCCAACGCGCTTCATAGCATGCATCATCTAGTCGCAAATTATTAAAATAAACATGAGTTATCTCCTTTTCTGGATAGCGTCTCTTTTGTATCTCAAGAAAATAGTCAAACAAAGGACTAACTCTATCTGTTCCTAAATGATATTGCCCTTGTGTTCCAATGCGTAATTCAATCGGCTTATTACTACCTTCTTTAAAATGATATTGAAGTATCTGAGGAACGTTCGTGTTATAGATTGATTTATATTCTGAGTAAGGGACAGTTCCTGCTAATGATGCAGCTGCTCGTCCTTTATATGACCCCTCATAAGTGGGATTATTTGTATTTAGGCAATTGCCTTGGGGAGTTAACTGCTTTGTAATAACATGTTCAATCTGATTTGAAGTTTGATGGGTCCTTTTAACCGTTGGTTCAATAACTACTTCAATATACTCTAAAGCTTGATTAGGGTTACAAAAGATTGCCACCACTAAATCATCGATTTTTTCTAAATCTATTTCATTCTTAAGCTCTTTATTAACGCTAATATAACGTTCGATAAATGAAATAAAATGACTATATAAATTACCATAAGCACAACTTGGATCATAACTAGCATCTTCAGAGCAGTAACAACAAACACCTGCTAATATCTCACTACTTTTCAATTCATCTGGAATAAACGCTACCAACTGCTTTAGATGATCAAATGCAGCAATGTTTAAAATTTGATCGGTATCTTTAATTGTTTCTGGATTTGGTAAATTCCATTGATCACGGGACTTTGGCATAAAACTCTCCCTAGTGCTCTATCTTAGCTGACAATCCTTATCAGCTAAAATTATGACATATAAAACAATTGGGGAATAGAAAAGTTTTATTACAAAACAAGCAGTTACTTATACTTTGATATTTTCAGACTCAGGCTTGGAAACTTCTGGGTCAGCTTTTATTTTTGATGATTTTTTATCCGTCATTTTACTTTTTTCATTACGAAAGTAATCGAAACTAAACTCATCAACATCTAACGCATTCAGTCTTAACGCTTCAGCTTCATTAATTTGCTTGACTTCAACATCAGTCAAAACATTATTAACCAACGCTGCTTTTAACATATCATCAAGTGAAGTCTTCTTAATTGTACCTTTCTTTACAGCTTGAAAAAGTTTTGCATATAAGCTATCCGCTTCTAAAAGCTTGATAAATGCTTGATTCACTTTATATAACGGTGAATTAACATCTGATGTATATAACCTTTCAGAAACACGCTGTCTAAACGCATCATTTTTCATCGCACTTTGAGCAATTTTATGATCCAAAGAATCTGAAGGCTTATGAAAACTTCTACCATATGGAAAGCTCAATTTTCTGATAAACCAACCGATTACCTTAGATGGAAAGTTATAAGAATAATCATAAAGTGCTTCCTGTGCTTGGTAAAGCGAGTAATCTAACGCCCAACGCACATAAACAATCTCTTCCTTACTCTCACCATAATCCTTAAAATGTTTAAGAACTGCAGCAGATAAATATAGATTAGATAAAATATCACCTAAGCGCGCACTTAGACGCTCTTTGCGTTTGAGACTACCTCCTAAATACATTAGCGATAAATCAGAAATCCATGAAAACGCATAGCTAAGGCGTGTTAGTTTTTTATAGTAAGACTTAAGCTGCACATTTGGAGTTTTAATAAATAGACCACTGGTTAAACTCGATACAACGGTACGTACTACATTTTTAGAGTAATAGCCAATATGCGCCCAAACCAGTTCATCAAACTTAGCTGAGCTACCTTCTGAAATGGCATAGAACTCATCTCGCAAATAAGGATGACACGCCATTGCACCTTGGCCAAAAATCAATAAGTTACGAGTCATAATATTAGCACCTTCTACTGTAATAGAGACAGGCACACCCAAATATGCGGTCAAAAGATAATTATTAGGACCTGCTATAACAGCCCTTCCGGCATGCAAATCCATACCATCAGAAATAGCTTGTCGTGCATTTTCTGTATTATGATATTTTGCAATAGCTGAAGCAACCGAAGGTTTAATCCCGGCATCTACTGCCGCAACCGTTAATTCACGTGTTGCTTGTATCAAATAGCTTAAACCACCGATTCTACCTAAGGTTTCTTCAATACCTTCAAATTTGCCAATTTCCAAACCAAATTGTTTACGAATATGAGCATAAGCACTTGATGTATAGAAGCTTACTGATGACGATGCTGTACCTAAAGCGGGTAATGAAATAGAACGACCGATTGATAAGCATTCCACTAACATTCGCCAGCCTTCACCAGCCATTTTTGCACCACCAATAATATAGCTTAATGGCACAAAAATATCATTCCCTTTAACTGTACCATTCATAAATGGCAAGTAAGCCGGTAAATGACGGTTACCAATTTCTAAGCCTTCTTGATCTCTAGGAATTAATACACAAGTAATGCCTTGTGAGCCTTCTGTTAATAAACCATCTGGATCTTTAAGATCAACGGCTAAACCAATTAAAGTTGCAACAGGAGCTAATGTGATATAACGCTTATTAAAGCTAAGCTTAAGTCCTAGTACTTCTTCACCATCAATAACACCTTTTGTAACAACTGCCGATGAACTTAGTGAAGTTGCATCACTTCCTGCTTGTGGCTCAGTCAACGCAAAACATGGGATATCTTCTCCCTTGGCTAATCTTGGCAAATAATAATCTTTTTGTTCTGTACTACCATAATGATATAAAAGTTCGCCCGGCCCCAATGAGTTTGGCACCATTACTGTAACAGCCCCTACACCTGAGCGTGATGCAACTTTATAAACGATATCTGAATGTGCCTTAGCCGAGAAACCTTTACCACCATATTGCTTATCGATAACTAGGCCAAAAAAGCCTTTATCCTTCATAAATTGCCAAACTTTTTCTTCTAAATCATGCTCATTCATTACCTTCCAATCATCAATCAATTGGCATAATTGCTCAACTTCATTATCATAGAAGCTCTGTTCTTCTTCTGTTAGTTTATGCTTTGGAATACGGTGTAATTTTTCCCAGTTAGGACTTCCTCGAAATAAGTCTTCTTCAACCCACGTATCTCCTGCATTTAACGCTATCTCTTCTGTTTTAGATAACTTTGGAGTCGATTTTTTTAATACTTTTAATAGATAATTACTAATCAATGCACGACGAATAACACTTGCATTAAATACAATTGCAATCACCGCAAAAATAACCCAATAAAGTACTCTTGGTGTCCCTACTAACAAGCCTGATAAACTTGCTACTAATAGTATTGCTGCCGTTACAATACTCCAACTTATTAGTTTAATTCCATAATAAAGACCAATTAGGGTTATAATCACAATTAACAATAAAATCCATCCAGCCATATTGCCTCCAAGCATTTATTTTCGTTATTACTAGTATAATTTTTTTATCCAAAAAGTTAAATCATGTTAATGACTTAAGCCTATGTTTTTATTTGACAAAACGCATTGTGTTTACAAAAATTAGAATAAAATAGCTTAACGTTATGGCTTTACTTATATGAATAAACATATGACATTAATAGGAATCATCATTAGTGCTATTATTTTTGTCATTTTGAATTCTTTTGAATTGCCAGGATTTTCGTATCAAGCCAAAATGGCTTTCATAATATTTGTTATCGCAGCATTTTTATGGATGAGCAATGCTTTTCCACTTGCTATTACAGGTATTATCGTCCTTTTCCTATTACCCCTAACTCAAGCAGCACCCGCCTCAACCGTTTATGGGTACTTTGGCAATAGTGCCGTATTTTTTATCTTAGGTGCTTTTATTCTTGCAAGCCCCGTAATGCGCTCAGGCTTAAGCACCCGTGTGGCAATTACAATGATTACACGTTTTGGTAAGGGACCCAGACGGTTATTGCTATCAATTTTTACGCTTTCAAGCTTATTAGCATTTGTTATTAGTGAACATGCTGTTGCTGCAATTTTATTTCCAATTGTCGCTGAAATTGTTAATGCCGTTGAAGAAAAAAACAGCCGTAACTTTGCATTTGCTGCATTTATGTGTATGGCTTGGGGCGCAATGACTGGGGGAACCGCAACATTACTAGGCGGAGCTCGAGCACCATTAGCCATCGGCATGTTACAAGAGACTTCTAATACAACCATTAGTTTTCTTCAATGGACACTCTTGACTATTCCAATTGTGATTTTAATGCTAACTGTCTGCTTTTTAATTACTTTATTTATATTAAGAAACACTAAAATTAATATTGATAAGGCTCGAAATAAACTTATTAATCATAAAAAGAAGCTAGGTAAAATTACCCAAAGAGAAATAAACACGTTATTAGTGCTATCTATTACCATTATGCTATGGGTTCTTTTTGGAACTGGTTGGGGATTAGATACGATAGCTTTATTTGGTGTTATTCTTGCATTTGCGCTAAATATAACCAATTGGAATGAGGTAGAAGAAGATGTTAAATGGGGTATTTTTATTATGTATGGCAGTGCCATTGCCTTAGGCACTACGCTACGTGATACTGGAGCAGCTAACGCAATGGTTCATGTTATTGTCAATTCTGGTATTCAATCGCCTCTAATTATTTTTATGCTTATTTCTCTGATTGCCCTAGTGTTAACCGAGCTTGTTTCAAATGCTGCAGCCGTTGCTGTACTTTTACCTATTGGCTTAGCATTAGCTGGCGAGTATGGTATTGACCCTCGTGCAATGACCGTTGCCATTGCTACGTGTGCTGGTTTAACTTATATGCTTCCTGTTAGCACACCTGCAATGGCTATTGTCACAGGGTGTCACCATGTTAATCCACACCGAGCAATGAGTTGGGGATTTATACTAAAACTTATCAGTTATATTGTTTTTATTAGCGTTGCTTTGGTTTACTGGCCTTTAGTTGGATTAAGTGGCTATACAACTATTTAGTTATTTTCAACAAAAATACATCTTGCAATGCATCAATTTTGTTTTTTTCAAGGTATACTACAATTAACAATAACAAACAACCCATAAATTAATTAACACGATGACTAGAAAAAAAACCAATAAATATTTTGTTTATGGTGCTTTAATGCATAATAAAATTGTTAGAAGAAAAGGAAAAGCAGCCTATCTACCTAATTACATGATTCAATTTAGCATTAAAGGTATTCCATTAATTGAGCCAGGGTTTGCAACCTTAGTACCTGCACAGGGAGATCAAGCATGGGGTGTTATGGTTGAATTGAATGAACGTGATTGGGCGAAGATGTCATCGCATGAAGTTAGCTATCAACTTGATTCTACTCTGGCATATGACCTTGATTATCAAGCACACGAAGTTAGGGCATTATTACCAAAAGCACATCAACCCCACATTTGGAAACCTTCTTCACGCTATGCACGTATGCTTTATTATGCATCTTGTCATTTTCACTTCCCAGAAGATGTTAAAGCACGCTATCAAGAAGCTTACTTAAAAGGTAATAAAGTTACACGCTATATACCATGGTTTTCACCAACGATTAAAAAAGCTATTTCTCACTTTGGAAAACGTTATGGCACTTGGATTGGAATTAGCTTAACTCTAATCCCATTTGCTTTCTTAATCTTAGGTATATTCTATATAGTCATAAAAGAATCATATTGAATTTAATTTCAACCTTAAAGTTGCCGCTCTACTACCTTGATGTAATTTTTCTGCGATATCCATCTCCAATGTCATTGAGGCTGCGGTCTCCGGGTAATGATTTTGATAATAACGAATGTATTGATCAGCTAACGTATAATTTTTATCTAGATAATAAATTTGTGCCAATGAATAGTAACTTAATGGCAAATCTGGATTCTGCTTTAACGCCATATCAAATAATTGTTTTGCTGCTGTAAAGTTTTGCCTACTTTTTTCACAAACAGCAAATGCTTGATAGCTTTGACCTAGCTGTATATTATCTGCTAATTTAATCGCTTTTTTAAAGTAACTTTCAGCGCTTTGATATTGATTTTGAGCACATAAAAAAGCAGCATAATAAATAACAGCCTGAGGATTATTAGGCTCAAGTGAAAGTGCTTTCTGATAAGCAGAGCTAGCGGCTCTAGTATTTCCAGATTCTTGGTAATAATAGCCTAACGCATAATGTACAATGGCAATATTATCATCCTGAGATTGAGCCTTTAAAATCTTTCTCTTAGCAAAATCAAGCATTCCTTCTTTTGTATAGTGAATACCTAATTGGGCATTTAGTTTAGCCGCTTTGGTATAATCTGGCTTAACTTGCACAGGCTGTTGAGATAACTGCTGTAATTGTTCTTCTTTAGTCGCCTGACTTGCACAGGCTGAAATAAATAAGCTAAATATGATAATTAAAAGCCAATCAACTATCTTCACTCGATAGCAATTGTGCTTTATGTTTTTGTTGACGCTTTGTTTTATCCTTAACTTGGCCAACCAACTGTCCACAAGCCGCATCAATATCATCCCCTCTGGTTCGGCGAATCGTTGTTGTATAATTATAGCGCATCAGAATTTGTTGAAAACGGTGTATACGGTTATTACTGGGTCTTTTATAGGGCGTACCAGGGTATGGATTAAACGGAATTAAATTAATTTTACTCGGAATTTCTTTTTCTTTTAGTAGTTTTGCTAAGGCCTCTGCATGCTCAACTTCATCATTAACCCCTTCCATTAACGTATACTCAAAAGTGATATCCTTATGTGGGCCTTTGTTTGCATACAAACGACAAACCTCTAGAAGTGAGTCTATATTATACTTACGGTTGATCGGCACAAGCTCATTTCTCAGTTCATCATTCGGTGCATGTAACGATACAGCCAATGAAACATCAATTTTTTCCATTAGTTCATATATCTTCGGCACAACACCTGAAGTGCTTAAGGTAACTCTTCTCTTAGATAAACCATAAGCTAAATCATCCATCATAATTGACATGGCTTCGACAACGGGATCAAAATTCATTAATGGTTCTCCCATTCCCATCATCACTATATTTGTTACGTTAGAATCATGCGCCCCATCTGACTTTGATAAACTTCTAGCAGCAATCCAAAGTTGACCAATAATTTCAGCTGAAGTTAGATTTCGGTTAAAACCTTGTTTTGCTGTTGAACAAAAACTGCAGGTAAGCATACAACCCACTTGGGATGAAACACATAATGTTCCACGCTTACCTTCTGGAATAAATACCATTTCAATCCAGTTTTTCCCTGGCATTTCAAGAATCCATTTACGCGTAGAATCTGCTGCAGTTTTATCAAAAATCACTTTTGGAGCAACTATTTCTGCTTTTGCTGTCAATTGATTACGTAATGACTTACTAAAATCTGTCATCTGATCAAACTCAGTTATACCTCTAGCGTGAATCCATTTTAACATTTGATCTGCGCGAAAGCGTTTTTGACCAATGGATTCAAAAAAGTCTTGTAGCGACTGTCGATTAAGGCCTAGTAAATTTATTTTCTCTGTCATAGATGTTCACTAACTGATTAGTTTATTTTTATCTACTTACTTTAAGTATTAGTTAATTATTTATATAAAATTATGCTTTAAAATTTGCTTGGTAGTGTAACGATTTTATTTAAAAAAGTCTATTTTTTAATCATCATTGATATAAATTAAACAATTTTTCGCTCTACTCGATCACTTAACCCTGAAGATAAACTATAAGGAGAAACACCAATTATCGTTGCAACTTCTTCAATCGGTAATTCATCACCCCATAAGGTTACTTCATCACCAACCATTACCTCATCAATATCGGTAACATCAATTGACATCATATCCATCGATACCTTTCCTATAATAGGTGCTTTTTTATGATGCACTAATACAGGCGTTCCTTCTGGCGTTCGAAATGGATAACCATCGGCATAACCTACAGGGAGAATTGCGACAATTGAATCACGTCTTGCTTGCCAAATGCCATTATAGCCAACCGTATCACCGGCCTTAACTCGATGCAATGCAATGATTCGACTCTTTAGTGTCATGACATAATCGAAATAAAGACGTGTCTTTTCTGCCAACGCTTCAAAAGATGAAATCCCATATAATGCTGCCCCTGGACGGATAATATCACAAGGTAGCGATTCATCCATTAATAATCCAGCTGAATTTTCCATTGAAATAGCATCAGCTGGACACTGATGGCATAACTCAATAAAGCGTTTTTTTTGCTCCATTGAGATCGTAGAATCAGGAAACTCAGCTTCAGCTAAATGTGTTAACCAAATCAATCGATTAAAGCGTTCTTTATTTGCTTTTATAATTTGATAGACTGTTTTTGCATCATCGATACTAAAGCCTAGGCGATTCATTCCCGTATTTACTTTAAGCCATGCATTAATCTGCCATGGTCCTTTCTCAGCTAATATCCATTTTAACTGATAACGACTATGAATAACTGGTGTTACATCAAGCGCCTTCATATAGGGTATTTGTGATTCTTCAACAAATCCAGACATTAAAATAATCGGCAGACTAATACCACTATCTCGTAATTTTTTTACTTCTGTAAAGCTTGCAACACCAAAACCATCAACATATGGTTCAATAATTGCTGCAACCTCAACCAAACCATGGCCATAAGCATTGCCTTTTAACATTGCCAATACTTCATTGGGCTTTACTTTATTTAGCAAAACCTGAATGTTTTCTGTTAACCTATCCTTATTAATTAATGCTTCTACCCGACCTTGCATTATTAAAAACCTCCTGTTATCTGCTCCTCTGGCGCGTAATCACTAAAACGTAAGAATTGTCCGGTAAATGTTAACTTGACACTACCTATTGGCCCATTTCTCTGTTTACCAATAATCAATTCACCAACACCTTTTAACTCAGGTTTATCCTTATGGTAAACCTCTTCTCTAAATACAAACATAATCACATCGGCATCCTGCTCGATCGCACCAGACTCTCTTAAGTCAGACATCATTGGGCGTTTATCTGCTCTATCATCCACCGAACGATTCAGCTGTGAAATTGCAATTACAGGCACATGTAATTCTTTAGCTAACGCCTTTAAAGATCTTGATATCTCAGATACCTCCTGAGTTCTGTTCGCTTCCATCCCAGGTACGCGCATCAACTGTAAGTAATCAACGACAATCAAACTTAACCCGCCATGCTCTCTTGCAACTCGTCTAGCTCTAGAACGAACTTCAGCTGGTGATAGTGCTGGTGAGTCATCTATTAGCATTTTCATATCTTGACTGATCACTTTCATTGCTGAAGCAATTTTAGCCCAATGCTCGTCATTTAACTTACCACTTCTTAACAAACTCTGGTCTACTCGCCCTAACGATGAAATCATCCGTGTGACTAAATCTTCTGCCGGCATCTCCATACTAAAAACCAAAACAGGCTTATCAGCAACTCTTGCAATATTTTCTGCAATATTCATTGATATCAATGTTTTACCCATAGATGGCCTACCTGCAACAATAACCAAATTTGCAGGATGCAGCCCTGATGTCATATCATCAAGATCCTTAAGTCCCATCGCAGTACCAGTAATACCATCTTTTGCATCCATCAAACTATCTAGTCGATCAATCACATGTGGTAATACATTCTGTACGGATTCTGGACCAACAGCTGATGCTGTACTTGACTCTGCTAGAGCAAATATTTTTCGTTCCGCTTCATCAATAATTTCATCACTTTTACGACCAGACTGATCATAGACTAAATCAGCAATATCCGTTGCAGTATTTAATAATAATCTTAACTTCGCTCGCTCTTTAACAATACGAGCGTACGCTGCAATATTTTGAGCAGTTGGCGTATTTTGAGCAAGTTCAGCCAAATAATTAAGACCCCCTGCTTGGTCTAGTAACTGACTTTCAAATAACGCTTCACTTAATGTAATAACATCAAAAGGTTCTTCTTTTGATGCCAGACGTGTGATTTCTTTAAAAATCACTCGATGCTCTTTACGGTAGAAATCACGCTCAATCAATGAGTCTGCTACCTTATCCCAAGCATCATTATCTAATAATAGTCCACCAATAACTGAGCGTTCAGCATCAACTGAATAGGGTGGCTGCTTTAATTTTTCTAACTCCTGATAGCCTGAGCTAGTATATAAACTATCTGTATTTTCCATTAATATCCATCCAAAACAAAAAAGGCTGTGTTAATACACAGCCTCCTATTTTAGTGTCTTTTAGAAAAGATACAATCATCAATTATTGTGCAACAACCATAATTGTTACTGTTATATCTACACCTGTATGCAAATGAAGACTAACTTGATATTCACCAATTTGACGAATCGCACCTTCTGGCATACGCACATGACGGCGCTCAACCTCAATTCCTGATGCTTCTTTGATAATATCAGCAACTTCTTTAGTGCCAACAGAACCAAATAATTTACCGCCATCACCTGCTTGTGCTTTAATTTCAAAGCTTTTGCTTTGAATTTTTTCAGCATTCGCCTGTGCCTTAGCAATACGTTCATTTTCTAAACGCTCAAGTTCAGCTTTCTGCGTTTCAAATGCCTTAACATTATCAGCAGTTGCTTGAACTGCCTTGCCGTAAGGTATTAAGTAATTACGCGCATAACCAGAACGAACTCTAACTACTTCACCTAGCTTACCTAGGTTTTCTACTTTTTCTTTTAAGATAATTTCCATCTTGAAAAGCCTCTTAAATTTAAATTAAAAATAAATCGCTATTAATTAATAATGATGATCACAATAAGGCAATAATGCTAAAAAGCGAGCACGCTTAATTGCAGTAGCAATTTGACGTTGATACTTAGCACTTGTGCCTGTAATACGACTTGGTACAATTTTACCCGTTTCAGTAATATAGCTTTTCAACGTATGCAAATCTTTATAATCAATTTCTTTTACGCCTTCAACTTTGAAACGGCACATTTTACGACGGCGATTTAAACGCATAGTAATACTCCTTAAAATTAAGCTGTCGTTGTTTCAACTTTTTTCTTTGATTCACTCATCATCACTGACGATTCAGTAATTGCTTCATCTTTAGTTAAAATCAAACGACGAAGAATTGCATCATTATAACGGAATGACTCTTCAAGCTCATTTAAGGCAGTTTGATTACATTCAATGTTCATCAAGATATAGTGTGCCTTATGTAACTTTTCGATTGGATAAGCTAACTGACGACGACCCCAGTCTTCTAGACGATGGATTTTACCACCATCTTTTTCAATAATTTCGCGATAACGCTCAAGCATCGCTGGCATCTGATCACTTTGATCAGGGTGTGCAATAAATACGACTTCATAATGACGCATGTTTATTCTACTCCTTTCGGTTTATCTTTAACGTTGCGATAAGCGCTTCAATTTTTAATAATCAAATCAAGCATGAAACGCAAAGAGCGGGTGAAATTCTATATGAAATTAAATAAAAAGGCAAACTTATTTAGGATTTATTTAAACTGCATAAGCTATACTTCAAAATAACTCTTATTTTAAAAATTCATTTCAAATCTATTATGATGGAACATCAAATGATCATTAATAAACGTTGAAATAAAGTAATAACTATGATCGTAACCTTTTTGATAACGCAATGTTAATGGATAGTTTACTTGTTTAGCTGCTTTTTCTAATAATTCAGGTTTTAATTGAACTTCTAAAAACTGATCATTATCCCCCTGATCAATTAATATTTCAGGCATAGCGCCTACTGTTGATAAATTTTTCATTAATATAACGCTATCATACTTAGCCCAAAGAGTTTCATCATCACCTAAATAGTTTGAAAAAGCCTTTTTCCCCCAAGGTACGATTGTTGGATGACAAATTGGACTAAATGCGGATACTGAACCAAAATTTTGAGGATTTCTAAGCGCTAATACCAATGCGCCATGTCCTCCCATAGAGTGTCCAGATAGTGCTGGCTTACCTATAAATTTAAAATTATTTTCAACAATACTGGGCAGTTCCTTTAGTATATAGTCATACATCTGATAATTTTCACGCCAGGGTTCTTTCAAGGCATTTAGATAAAAGCCTGCGCCTATACCAAAATCATAAGCATTTTGTGGATCATCTGGCACATTATCTCCGCGAGGTGAGGTATCAGGCGCTATAATTGCCAACCCTAACTCAGAGGCAAGCTTCAATGCGCCAGCTTTTTGCATAAAGTTTTCATCGGTACACGTTAAACCCGATAACCAGTATAATAATGGTGTTGCTTGATTTTGATACTGTGGCGGTAAATACACAGCAAATTGCATCTGTGTGTTTAAGGTATCTGAATAATGCGTATATCGCTGATGTGAGCCGCCAAAGCATTGAGTTGAACTAACTAAATCCATAATAACAATTAATATCTCCTATTTAATAAACAACGACGCTGCGAATACTTTTACCTTCACTCATCAAATCAAATGCATGATTAATTTCTTCCAAAGACAATTTATGTGTAATAAAATCTTTTAAAGCAAACTCACCATTTAGGTAACGTTCAACATAGCTTGGTAGCTCAGAACGCCCTTTAACGCCTCCAAATGCACTGCCTTTCCACGTTCTTCCTGTAACCAGTTGAAAAGGACGCGTTGAAATTTCCTGACCTTGACCTGCCACACCAATTATTACAGACTCTCCCCAACCTTTATGACAACATTCCAATGCCTGACGCATTACATTAACATTTCCAATACATTCAAATGAATAATCAACACCCCCATCAGTTAACTCTACAATAACGTCCTGAATGGATTTATCATGATTCTTTGGATTAATACAATCCGTTGCACCTAGTTTTCTTGCTAGATCAAATTTTGACTCATTAATATCAATCGCTATAATTCTTCCAGCATTTGCCATTTTTGCACCAATAATTGCCGAAAGGCCTATGCCCCCTAAGCCAAATATTGCAACAGTAGAGCCCGCTTCAACTTTTGCTGTATTCATTACTGCACCTATGCCTGTTGTTACACCACAACCTAAAAGACAAACTTCATCTAACGGTGCATCTTTATTAATCTTTGCTAATGAAATCTCTGGTAATACGGTATACTCTGAAAACGTTGAGCACCCCATATAATGATAAATTTCTTTTCCATCCTTATAAAAGCGTGTTGTTCCATCAGGCATAAGTCCCTTGCCTTGAGTTTCTCTAATTTTTTGACATAAATTTGTTTTACCTGAAGTACAAAATTTACACCTGCCACATTCAGGCGTATACAATGGGATCACATGATCACCTACACTAACACTTGTGACACCTTCGCCAACAGCTTCAACAATACCTCCACCTTCATGACCTAAAACACAGGGAAATACACCTTCAGGGTCTTCACCAGATAGGGTAAATTTATCTGTATGGCAAACACCTGATGCAATTATTTTTACTAATACTTCACCCTTTTTAGGTGGCATTACATCTATTGTTTCAATTGTTAATGGTGTTTTTGGCCCCCATGCAATTGCAGCCTTTGATTTAATTGGTTGCTCCATCCTATCTTCCTTAACTGTTTCTCAAAATTTAATTAATCATCAAGATTATGCCATAGCCATTGATATAAACAATAAGATTTGTTGACCTATTAAATTAACTACACACTAAAAATTCCTTAGGCATCCAGCACTTTAAAGCTCTATAATAAAAATATAGGATAAATTAAATCACCAACTGTATCTGCCAAGGTATGGCAGCGACTAATCCTTCATTAAGGGAGATAATATATGACATTTAATAAAACAAGAATCCAACCTCACTCAAGAGCGTTAAGAGAAAGTCCCTATGTAAATGCCAAAGAAACTTGGAATTTATTCAAAATTATTGCTGAACTCGTTGAAGGTCATGAACGCCTTGATCATATAAGACCTGCTGTAAGTATATTCGGCTCTGCTCGCCTTAAAGAAGGCAACCGCTACTACCAGCAAGCACAAGAGATTGCAACATTACTCTCTGATGAAGGCTTTAGCATTATTACAGGCGGTGGCCCTGGTATCATGCAAGCAGCAAATGTTGGTGCATCGCTTGGTTCATCTCTAAGTGTTGGTTTGAATATTGATTTGCCATTTGAACAAGTTTCTAATGGTCATCAAGACATTACGTTACGTTATCGTTATTTCTTTACTCGCAAAGCAACCTTTATTAAACATTCACTGGCCTATATCGTTATGCCTGGTGGTTTTGGTACTTTAGATGAACTATTTGATATTGTTACTTTAATTCAAACAAAAAAGAAAAAGTATATGCCAGTTATCTTAGTTGGCAAATCTTACTGGGCTGGTTTAATTACCTGGTTAAAAAATGTTGTTGCTGAAGAAAAAACAATAAGCCCAGAAGACTTAGACTTATTATTTGTCACTGACGATACACAAGAGGTAATCGCTCAAATTAAAGAGCACACTAAAGATACTCAGCAAGAAACAGCAGAAGAGTGCATTGAACAAGCTAAAGATGATTTTGAGTTTTAATATTATTTACCTAACTTGCTTAAATAACAAATCATCGATAACTTCCATAGTAATCTCAGGTAGCTTCTTATCTTTTATAACACAGTCTCTCATTTTTAAAATGCTTTGACGAATATCTCCTGGTAAAACATTGGAGGGTGCATTTTCTCCTGGCCAAGATGCATCACGAGTTTGTTTATCTGGCCACCTTGAATAAGCAAGAAAAAAACCTTGATCTGTTTTATGCAAAACAGAGCCTATTGCGCCACGATATTCAATAAAATAATTAGCTACCTTATGCCATAAATTTTGATACTCATCTTCTTTAGCTTCTTTTACATACACTCGATAGATAACTACAAACATAACTAAAGCCTTTGGTTGAATAAATAAATTTATTTAAATGATTTAACTTTATTTTTATTATAAATGGATTTAGGGAATGTAAATGAGCGCATACCAACTGATTTTCGCAGATCGTTAACCTGTACTGCTGTTAACTCAATCGCCTTCCCTTGGGATAAATTTCGCGGCAGAATAATATCACCATATCGCACTCTCGTTAAGCGACTAACTCGAATACCTTCAAATGATTCCCACATACGTCTAACTTCTCGATTTCTTCCTTCCCTTAAAATCACATGATACCAAGTATTTAAACCTTCTCCCCCTTTAAACGCAATTGAATCAAACTTAGCCAAACCATCGTCTAATGTCACACCAGATTTCAGCGACTCTAGCATATCATCTGTCACTTCGCCAAATAAGCGAACTGCATATTCACGTTCAAGTTCATACGATGGATGCATTAAACGATTAGCCAATTCTCCATCTGTTGTAAATAACAAAACACCTGAAGTATTATAATCAAGTCTTCCAACCATTACCCAACGGCCATTTTTTAGCTTTGGTAACGCATCAAAAACCGTTTTACGCCCCTCAGAATCGACACTTGAACAGATTTCACCTGCTGGCTTATGATAAAGAACAACTCTAGGCCTTGTTAAAAATGTTGCCATTTTCAGTAGTGGTTTACCGTCTACTTCAATGCGATCATTTAGCGTTACTCGCATACCAGTTTCCGCCGTACGCCCATTAACTAAAATTCGGCCCGCCTGAATCCATTCTTCCATCTGCCTTCTAGAACCAATACCTGCTTGCGCCAAAATTTTTTGTAATTTTTCAGGCTTTAGAACATCATTACTTTTTGATTTAGCCATTTTTGTTTTTTTATTCACAATTACCCTTAATTAAACAAATTCTCTGTAATAGCTAAACTAATTTCTAGATTAGCCAATTAACCATTACTGTGGGAATCTTATCCCATCTTGGCTCATTCGCCAAGCAAAGTGTTTCTGAACACCCGTTTTTCCTTGCTTTATTAACAACTTTGTTTTCTCAGATGAAATCGAAAAATCCATCGCACCAATATCCAACGTATCAACAAATACCGTACGATTCCAATCATCTTTAGGTAAATGACCTTTGACACTAACCTCTGCGATAAATTCCATTAGCACTTTGGCATAATCTACTAAATTACTAATCTTTTGATAACTTTTTTCTTGTTGTTCATAATTAGGTAACTGAAATAATGGCTCTAACCTGAAGCCTAATGTTTCATAATTAAAACAATAACTATCATCACTACCATTGTATTTTGTATGACCAACATTAATAGGGTTTTCAATAAACTTTTTATCATCAAATAAATGAATAGGATAGTTCCACGTCATACCACCATCAATCATAACACATTCGCCTTCACTTGAGTCTTGCTTAATTGCTCGATAGTATAAAGGAATACTCATAGACATTCGTATTGCATCGCGAATTTGAACTTCAGGTGTATTTTCATAAGAAAAAACATCGGCACACCGCTTTGACATATTTGTTGCAATAATATACAAATCAAGCCCACCTAAAGATTTAAGATCACGAAAGGTAATATCACTGCGTCCAGCTTTTTCAGCAATTCTAGCACTCATCCAATCATAAAATCGATCACCCCGATACCAACCAAAATCAGACAAAAAACGAGTTGTATTAGAAATAAAATTATTACCTCTGTCGATAAATTGTCTGAAGTCTAATGGTGCTATTGCATGGTATAGCTCATGTTTATCATACCTAAGTGCAACTAAAGCTGCATAAATAGCACCCGCAGAAACTCCTGCTACCCGTTTAATGTGAGACATAATGCCTAAATCATCCAAAGCACTCACAACACCGCTATAAGCTATTCCTCGAATACCTGCACCTTCAAATACTAAGTTTCTAAAGGCTGAAATGTTCAAATGTTCGATTAACTGATCACTATAAAAATCAACTTGCTCATAATAGTTCATTAACTCATAATCTTCTGATGCTAAAAACTTGGTTCTAAGACGCCTGATCCGTTTGGAATAATATTTTGCAATACTTTTACTAATAATTAATGGGTGATGTTTACTTAGCAACAATAAGACCTGCTGCTTGACTTGGTTATAATGTATTTGAGGGGTAAAGCTAATCATTTTAAGCGCATACTTTAATACAAGCACTGATCGCTTATCTTTACTTTCAATCTGGCGATACCACATGCCATTCCAAAACCCTAGCCTAAATAAAAGTCGAATACAAGCAGCCGGCAACCTATGCCACCATTTAGACCGTAGTAATTGATCTAACTCTAGAGTAACTGGATTTAACATGATTACTTTTAACACTTTATTAGGATAAATCGTTGCTAAATTTAGGCCAATTAAAGCACCATAGCCATGACAAAATATCGTAATATGATGATAGTCATGTTTCTCTAACAATGCTTGAAAATCAAGAATAAAAGATAAAATGCTATAATCATATTTATGTTTTGAAAAACCGCTACTGCCATGCCCATATAAGTCAATGCTTAATAGGTTATAACACGCTTCATAGTGACGCCATTGGTGGTGCCAATCACGCGCTTTACCACCTAAGCCATGAATAAATAATAATGTTTTTTTCCTAGCATCAAACTCAGTATGATAAATACACAAACGCCGCTGAGCTCTTAACGTTTGCTTTGTAATCTCTATACCCATCTTCTAAAAAATACCAAATAACTAATTGCTATCTCTATTATTATTTTAATTGATTTCAATGAAATTACTTAAAGAAATTAATCTAAATACAATTGACAGCTTATCTAACCTATCTAAATTTTTTCTAATTCAATCATCCGAGCTAATAGCGTTTTAACGCCATGGCCACCTTTAAAGTCAATAATATAGCGTCGCTGATCTCCAATGCCTTCTTCTTTGATAAAAACACCGATACCAAATTTATGGTGGCTAACAAGATCACCTGAGTTAAATACACTGGTATTAGTTTCAACACTTGAATTAAAACCAAAACCAAACTGAGATTTTGCATGCGTTTGCCTTAATCTTACCTCTTCAATTAATGCTTCTGGAATTTCTTGAATAAAGCGAGATTTCTTTTGATAATTAATATCACCATATTGATGCCGAACTCTCGCATAAGATAGATATAATTGCTGCATTGCACGTGTAATTCCAACATAACAAAGACGCCGTTCTTCACTTAAGCGATCTTCATCCTGTGCTCGGTGGCTAGGAAATAATCCTTCCTCAAGGCCTGAGATAAAAACATATGGAAATTCCAACCCTTTAGCAGAATGTAACGTCATTAATTGTACACTTGATGTAAACTCATCAGCCCTACCTTCACCGGACTCTAATACAGCAAACGTTAAAAACTCCTCTAATAAGTCATTTTCATTAACATCAATTGCTACCATTGGAATAAATTCATTAGCCGCATTAACTAGTTCCTCTAAGTTCTCAAGTTTCTGTTTGGCAATTTCCTTTTTATCATTTCGATACATTGCCATTAAACCTGATGCCTCTAGTACAAAGCGTATTTTCTCCTTTAAACTGTAGTCTTCTAGCTGCAAGCTCATATGTTCAATAAGCTTAACAAACCCTATTAAATTAGCTCTTGTGCGCGATGTTACTCGCTTATCTTCTGACAATTCAAGTGCGCTCTGCCATAAACTAATTTCTTTTTCTCTGGCTATTTCTCTTAGCTTTTCAACTGTTTTAAGCCCAATACCTCTCGTTGGCGTATTAATAATGCGTTCAAAAGCCACATTATCTTCCCTTAAAACAAGTAAACGTAAATAAGCTAATGCATCTTTAATCTCAGCACGCTCAAAAAACCTTAAACCACCATAAATACGATAGGGTATTTGTTTTTGTAATAAAGCTTCTTCTAATACCCTAGATTGAGCATTTGATCGATATAATATGGCAATGGAAGATGGTAATATAGCTTTACTCTCAATAAGATTTTGAATTGTTCCCGCAATAAATAAAGCTTCATCACGCTCATCTAATGCCTCATAAAGCTTTAATTTATCTCCTTGATTTCCCTCAGACCATAACTGTTTACCCATACGTTGATCATTATGCTTAATAATACCATTCGCTGCATTTAGAATAACTTGAGTTGAACGATAATTTTGTTCAAGACGAATAATCTCAACTGGTGCAAACTCTTGTTTAAACTTAAATATATTTTCAACTTTAGCGCCTCGCCAGCCATAGATAGACTGATCATCATCACCGACAACCATAATATGATTAGTTTCATTAACCAAAGCTTTTAACCAACGATACTGAATATCATTAGTATCCTGAAATTCATCAACCAAAATAGCTTTAAATCGATTTTGATAATGTTCTAACACGCTTGGAGCTTTCCATAACTGATAGGCATAGAGCAACAGATCAGCAAAGTCTAATGCTTTATCTGCTTTAAGTTGAAGCTCATAAGCATGATATATTCTTATCAGTTCACAATCAAAACGACTATCTTTCTTATAGGATAATTCCGTTGCACGAATACCATCATCCTTACGGGCATTGATAAATTGTTGCACGGTTTTTGGTGGATAAAAGCTATCATCAATTTGCATATTTTTGAGTAACCGTTTGATCACTTGCAGTTGTTCGTCTTGATCCAATATTCTAAATTTTCGATCTAAACCAATCTGATCACCATGACGCCTAAGTAGACGATGCGCAATTCCATGGAATGTACCAATCCACATCCCAAAAGGATTTACATTTAATAATGACTCAACTCGCCCTCGCATTTCATTAGCTGCTTTATTGGTAAATGTTACAGCTAGAATTTCTAACGGTGATAACGATTGTTCTTTACATAGATAAGCAATTCTATGCGTTAAGACTCGTGTTTTACCGCTACCAGCGCCAGCTAAAACTAATGTATTGTGACTTGCGGCAATAACTGCTTCTTTCTGAGGTTTATTTAATCCTGATAGTATCGTAGTCATCCAATTATCCACTTGAATTTAATTTAATCATTTTAACTTTGCCAAAGGACAAACCAAATCAAAAGACTAACAGATTCTAGTAAAACAACCCAGTAATAAATCGATTGAATATCTAATTTGAGGCTTTAAATGTCTCTTTAATAAAGAAGCTTAAAATAAAACTAATAAGAAATATTAGCGGCACAAATATAAGTGATTTTTGATACTCCAACGCACTATAATACGGCGCACCATGAAGATACACACCACTCCATAACTCTTTTAATATACCACCAACAATCTGAACTAGTAGCATACCAATGAAAACAGAAGCCATATTCGTGATTCCCAGTGCCGTTGCCGATAATGAACCAGGCACTAATTCAGCAGATACTGTATATGAGGCAACAATACCACTATTAAAAATTCCATAGAAAAAATAACATAGGACCAATAACCAAAACGGTATTGATGCTACATAAATAATAATTGACATCAAAATAAAGCATAAAAGTGCAGATAGACGCATCACCTTAACACGAGATTTTAAACGATCTGCTAATGCTCCAGCAAGTGGACAACCAATCGCAAGTCCAATAAATATCAAACCAACTAAAAAAGCTGATTTATCAACATCATAACCATGAAATATAGACGTATAACCAACGCCCCAGTTTTCAGCAAACATCGCTGTCGGCCCATATAAGAGACCAATGAATAAACAATTTAACCACAATTGCGGATAACTAAATGTTCTTTTTAAGTGTTCAACTATCGTAGATTTGCGTCTTATTTGCTCTGGATCTTCTTCAACATAGGGACTAACAGGATGATTTTTAAGTGTAAAAAACATTACTAACGACAGTAAAATTAATAAAAATGCAAAAGCAAGCATCGATGGACGCCAGCCAATACTATTAAATAGTAAACTCATTGGTGCATCACCAACGGCAGCACCAACCATCCCTGAAGCTTGTGTTAACCCCGCTAATAATGCAAAGGTTTTAACATCAAACCAATTAATACATAATTTTAATGTTCCAACAAAAGCAAAGGCGGCTGAAAATCCCATGATTAACCTTGCAATTACTGCAATTGTTATCGTATCTGCAAATGCAAATACAACACAAGAAACAGCACATAATGCTGTATTAAAAATTAGCATTTTTCTAGGGCCAAAACGATCCGTTACCACACCCACCGGTAATTGCATTAAGATATACGCATAATAAAAACTTGCTGATAAAACGCCAAGATCAAATGCATCTATATGAAACTCCACCATCAGTTGTTGATGAATAACACTTGGAGCAACCCTTAAAAAATATTCTATAAAGAAAAATAGTGCACCCAGTGACCATATAAACCAAGGGTACAGCGATCGCTTACCATCTGTAGCATATTCATTCATTAACTAACATACCCTAAAAAAGACAATCTAATTAGGCTAATCCTTATCAAATTAGATGTCAATAACCAAAAGAGAAGCAAAAAGCAATAATCCAAATAAAAACACTTCGACTTCAGATAAAAATATGTTAATTTAAGCGCCGTATACAAATTTCATAGCTTCGTTTTTTATGCCCATAACTTGAGGCAGAAAAACAATTGAAACTTAATTTTTAAAATTAGAAATTTACTTTTTGCGCCCGTGGCTCAGGGGATAGAGCGTTGGTCTCCGGAACCAAAGGTCGGTGGTTCGAATCCACCCGGGCGCGCCATATTGTTCGCGTTACATTTCAAAAAGTTAAAAAATAATAAATTAATGAATAACTTGACATAATGATTTTTAGAAAAAACCATCATTTCCTAATTTTACAAATTGCTGGTATGTAGAACTAGATAATCTCAACTCGATAATTAATTATTCATATGAACAGTCTTCTTCTGAGCTGAAATTTCAATTCAAAAGAAGTTTGCTTATACAAAAAGTTAAAACCATTTAAATATCTCAACCTGTGAATAAAATAATTTAATCTCATATTGGTATCTCATTATATCTTTATAAAAACAATCAAACCATGGAACTATAAAAAATAAATAATTAATTTATAATTCAACCTGTTAGATACAAAAATCCATTTATCATAAACAACATTTTATCTAGATCCAACTAACGATACTCCATCATTATAATAAAAACTTATCATTCTAATATGTGTATAACTTTGTGTATAACCTTTTGATTAATATTAATTATACCCTCTCAAAAATTCTTCATGTGTCTTATAAAAGTCAATTTATTTATCGCATTGCCATAATAATAAACGGTTATTTGCAGGCATTTCTACATCTGCTTGTAATGTAATATTATATTGAAAAAGAATGTCATTAAGTGTTTCAAATGATTGTATACCACCATAACCCTGTTGTTTTAAATACTGATCAAACATTTGATTACTTTCGCTTGTATAATCACCTTGATAGTTAAATGGACCATAAATAATAAGTTTACCATGACGCTTTAAAGCTAAATGTAAATGATTTAGAAAATAGTCAACTTCATCAAATTGCATAATATGCAGTGTATTAGCTGTAAAAATAACATCATATTTATTTAATGACCAATTATAATTTTTGACATCAAGCTCAATAGGTAAATCAATGTCAGGAAGATTTGCATTGAGTAGGTTTTTAGTTAAGCCCGCTAAATAGGAAGATCGATCACTAAACTGCCACTGTAAATTTGGCATATACGCTCTAAAATATAATCCATGTTGACCGCTGGCACTACCAATTTCAAGCACAGACTCTCTCTGATTTAACCATTGAAGTAACTGCTCTAAAATAGGCCTTTTATTGCGTTCTGTTGCATCTGAAAAGTAAAACATTTCTCTTTATTACCTCACTCCTTGACCCGAAACATTGGCTATACTTTAAGACAAATAATTTTCATGCTTAATCATTTGATTTCCGCAGATGTATACGCCAAAAGAAATATATATTCAACCCCATATAAATAAAATATGAAAGAAAAATGGCAAAAATCATCCCTTTCAATTGAAAAGTATAAGACAGTAACGCACCTAAAATAGTGACTGCCAACATGGTTGTTAGTATTATAAATACGATTGCAAAATGCGCATTATTTGATACTTTTAGGCAGGATGAAAAGGGGTTAGTCATGCCAATAAGAATTAATAACATCAGTAACACCCTAAAATAATTAATTAAATTATGGTATTCAGGCGCCATTGCTTGAATCAGAATACCAGCAAATAAATTAAACAATACGAATATAATTAAGCAAGTCGATAGGCCAAAGATAAATAATGATCGTACTGTTTTAGTAACCATATTAGGTTCGTCAATAACTTTAGATAATTCATTAACTGTAAAGGTTTTTAAAGGAAATATAGCAATTAATGACAAACTAAATAACGCAATGATTGCGCCTAATTTACCAACTAAATCTTCAGAACCGGAACCAAACACTTCAAAGACAATCATCACCAATGAAGAAAATAAATAGGGTGATATAGCCAATAATGCAAATGGAAATACAAGTAATCGCCATTTAACTGGCGTAATTACAAAGTTAAATGTTTTTTGAAAGTACTCTATTTTCAATACAACAAACTTTAAAATTAGAAAATAACTTAATGTAATGACATAAGAAGATAAATAGCAGCCTATTGGAACATAAACAGATCGATCGGTATTATTTAGGAAAACAACCAATAACAAAAATGATAAATTTTTTATCGCATATAAAGTTGTTGATGTAATATATTTAGATTTTGACTTTAAAAATGTAAACGCCATTAAAAATAATGATTCTAATAGTATGACAAAACACATTAATAAAAATGGGTGATTGAACTGACCTTTTTTAAATACTAGGTATAAACACAAAAAAGTAAGCGTTAATAATGCTAAAATAACAACAATCGCTGGAAAAATAATTCTTATATAGAACTTCTTTATCTCTGACCATTCTTTTTGCCTTATGTTATGCCTTAAGACCGGAATAAATTTTGCCATAAACGCTAGAAATCCAAATGTAACCAAGGAACCAAAAAACAACATACCCGCTATAAATGATTGAAAATTACCAAAATCACTCTGAGATAACTGATGTGATATTAATGCAATTGCTAAAAACAATACAATCTCATTACCCCCAATAATAAGGAAGCTAATCATAAATACTTTAAACATTTCTTTATAGTTCATTTAGCTACCTTAATTTAACCATTCATTACATCTAAGTAAATACGTTATTTAAAAAAATGCTGCATTGTATTTACCAAATTAGTACAGCCAACTACTGTACTAACCCGATGATCAGCTCTGACACTGTGTAACAATTGTTACACTTTGTAACTCATGTTACATCTCCACCCTGATAATTAATTTTACTTTCTTTCAACAACAAATAGTTATTTGTTGGCACGGAAATTGCATGTAAGTGGGTGAAAGAATCACAAATGTGATGTTTCACAACCAACAGTGTTACAAACAAACTACGAGGATAGTATCATGAAAAACAGAAAATTATACGCAATAATCACAGCAGTTATTTTTAGTGCCAGTGTATCTTATGCAGATTCATTAGATAGTGACTCAGCAACTGTCACATTAGATATAGGTAAATTTGCTCAGGTAACTAATCTTGATGATTTTTCACTAAATTTAGAAGAAGGCATGGTGGATGGTCAAGCTAATTCATTCTACTCAGGTACAGATACTTATAACTTGGAGTCAAACACAGGTGTTACTGTTCAATTATCATCATTCGATAACTTATCTAATGGAACTGATGAGGTTAATACAAATTATGATATTGATATTGGTGGTAATGGCGCAAACTCAGCCAGTGAGATTGGCAGTAACATGGTAACATTCAATACAACTACCGACCAAGTTCATAATCAACAGCATACTATTGGTGCAAGGGCGCAGTTAGGTGAAATATCAAATCAGAAAGCTGGTAGCTACTCTGCAGATATTACAATGACCGTATCAGCACTATAAGTCTAATCAACTTGTGAGGGCATTTAAAATGATTTTTAATATTAAAACACATATAAAAGTCATACTCTTAAAAGGGATTTTAAGCTTTTTTTCATACCTATATGCTGGAGAGTTTGGCGTTAGTCCTATGTATGTTGATTTTAATACTACTCCAGGGAGCACTCATGAATTTGAACTCACTATATCTGGTAAAAAAGATGGTCAACTTCAATTAACTCCCTATCAAGTTTCTCAAGCATCATCAGGTCATATGACTTTTATTAAAGTCTCTGATAACCTATCAAAAGATAAACTAACACCAGCAAACTGGTTTATCTTTGAGAAAACTAAATATAAATTTAAACAAGGTGAAACACTCAAAATTCCAGTTAAAGTAAAAATACCTAAAGGTACTCTAGGTAGTCAATTTGCTACTATTATGGTTGAAGAAGTAAAAGATCCTAAAAAATCTGATGGAATAGGCATCAAAGTAAGATATGCAGTTGTCATAAGCGCAAACATTAAATCAAAGAAAAAGCAAAGAGTTAAACTGAAATTAGATCAGTTAGATGTTATTTTTCATGAAGGAAAATTAATCGCAAAAATAAATGTTAACAATACTTCCAATTATCAAAGCATTATTGCAGGCAAAATCTACATTCGGGATGAAAATAAAAAGCTGATTGAAAAAATACCAGTCAATTCAAAATCCGCCTGGGAAAGACAATATCCTGCAACTTTAATCTATCCAAAAAATACAATTATGATGTATGGTATTGCCGAAAAAATTAACCTAGCAGGCAAATATCAAATAAGCTTTAGAGGACAATACGCTAAGAAAAAAGTCTATAAAAAAGGCTCTGTCAACATCACAAAAGCTATGCTGCCGGCAACAAACAATCAAAATAGTCTATCAAATTCAGTTTTTAGCAATCAACAAATTATAGTTAAGCCGGATAAGTACGGTCGTACATTCAATGTTATTAAAATCCATAACCCTTATGATGAACCAATTACAATTAATTTGGTAAATAAGAAAAAGCAACCTTGGCAGAAATCTTACTCCTATAATGCGTTAAACCAAATCATCGAACCAAAAAGAAAATCAGCTATTATTTTCAAACAAGAATTAGATCTATCAAAAGTTGAAAAAATACCAAAAAAACAAAAAATACAATTTATTATTCAGAAAAAAGATCAAAAAATCACTGATCATCTAGATTTGGACTTTGAGGTATAAGACCATGAAATGCTCAGCCATACAACTCACTATATTATTTCTGGTCATTACAATTATATCTGGCTGTGCATCTAATAATAAAAACTATGCGCCACAATTAGCTAATGGAAGCTATAATGAGGTTTTATCTAGAATGCAAGCTGGCATTGGCGATCAAAAAGCAAATAAAAAGTATCAACTAGATAAAGAAAGAATGGTTATCTATGGCAATAAAGATAAGAATAATAAACGCCAATATAAACCAAAGATGAACTGCTTAACTAGTGACAATAAACTAGATCTATCTGGTATTTCTAATGTAACACTCAATTTAATAGAAAGCGATTTACGTGAAGCTTTAATTGAGGTAAGTATGCTAACTGATATACCCATTGTTATGGATGAGTCAGTTGAAGGAATTGTTACTGCAAATATTAATGATAAATCGCTAGAAATAGCATTAGATATGATGCTGTCAATTGGTAACTATGCATATAAAGTTAAAGAAAATTACATATTGGTAGGTAGCGCTCAAGCAGATAATCCAACCATATCCCAACTATCTGATACCTGTATTTATAAACCTGAAAACTTAAAGCCTATCGAAATTGTTGAGTTATTATCTCTCTATTATAGACAATACGTTACATTTTCAAAAAAATCGCGTTATTTAACAATCACTGCTCCTAAAAATATTCAAAAAAAGCTTTCAGCTGATATTTTAAAATTAGACTTTCCACCTGAACAAGTACTGCTTGAAGTAAGCATTATAGAAATTAGTTCAGATGCCCTAAGAGTTATGGGAATTGACTGGGGGCAATTAATGTTTGTTGATCAGAGAAATATTAATGCAACTAATATAGGGATCACAAATAGTGGTATTGATCAAACAGTTGACTTTTCTAGCTATATGAATGCATCTAATCCGTACATCACCTTTCTATCAGCAGTTAAGTTTCTCTCTGATAAAGGTATGGCAATGGTAAAAGGAATGCCAAGTATTGTTACATTAGATGGCCATATTGCAAATTTTAATTCAACACAAACAATTTGGTTTACACCTGATCGAAACTATAGTCAAAATACAAAAACAGTAGAGTTGACTTATGGCATTAATTTAGAAATTATTCCAAAGCTGGCCCACAATAATATGGTTAAACTTGATATTATTAAAGCTGGAGTAAGTGATCTTACTCACTCTTCTCGAGGTACAAGTCCGAAAGTCATCTCTCATACCATTTCAAATACCATACGTGTAGGTAACGGCGAAACACTAGTAATGGGTGGATTATTACAGAAGAAAAACTATGTCAAAAACTCTCAAATTCCAGGTCTAGGTGATATTCCAGTAGCTGGCTATTTATTCAAACAAGATGGCGAGGGCAGTTATACAACTGAGGTAATGATTGTAATTACACCAAGAATACTAAAAACTAATGAACAACTAACCTAAGTAGTTTAAAGATGAAATGCCTCCTGTAAATTAATCAAATGTGATATATTGATTATCGGAGGAAATATCATGAGTAAAAAACAGTATAGTGCCAACGTTAAATTTAGGGTGGCTTTGGATGCTTGTAAAGGCGAGTTAA
>JAKJJU010000023.1 GCA_021713295.1 Thiotrichales bacterium 19S3-11 | reverse complement strand
GCATAAATCTGTAATCAAAATTGGCATGGAAGTTCTTGGTAAAGCTATTGTTAGAATGCATCTTGATATGAATCAATTGATTGAGCTAATTGGCCATATAGGTAGGCCAATCAATACAATCAATAGAATTACTAAGACACGGAGTGTCCTGTAGTGTGATGACATATAGATAAATTGTAGTTGTTTATTTTTACGTTACCATCGAATAACAAAAAGAATAATCGCAACTAATACTTTAGTAACCTTTGAAAAAGATAATTATATTACTAAACTATAAAAATAATAACTCAATAACGAATAACCTATTTATTTATGAAATATATAAATACAAACAAACTAAAGAGACTAAAATATATATCATACATACTATTATGCATATTTGCATACAACTATACCTATGCAGAAAATACGACTAATTTACTTAATACGCCAGAAGATACAACAAAAATATCAATTAATGGCTTAGAAGTAACACCATTATTTTTACAATCAATCGTAAACTATAAAAAATACGACATGCTCGATTTATATTACTATAATGATCAGAATAAGACCTTGTATGTCCCAGAAACAATGATAAAACATTGGGAAATCACACTACCATCTAAAGCTATCAAACCAACAATCATCAACAACAGTCCCTATTATGAACTATCAACACTACCTGGCATAAGCTATCACATTAATAAAAAATTATTAACTTTAGATATCAATATACCTTCTAGATATTATAACAAACAAGCAATTGAACTAAAGAGACAACGCATTGTGAATCCTAGTGATTCTGAACCTGTATTGGCCAGCTATCTTACCTATAACGTCTATAGCCTTAGAGACACTAATAGTGACTATAATTCTAATGGCTACTTTGATCTAGGTATATTAACCAGCTATTATGGTAGCTTTAATCAATCTGTTTTAATTCAACCGAATAGCCTATCTAGTCAGAATGATCATGATGAAGAAGTCGTATGGTTAACAACACTATGGCGTTACGATGACACTGATAGCTTAAGAACCTACCTTGTTGGTGGCACAAACACATCAGTTGATTATTGGAGTGGTGCAGCACCTTATAGCGGCATCAAAATATTCAAAAATTACGATATCAATCCAAATATTATTACCTTTCCCCAGCCGAATATCATTGGAAATGCAGCCTTACCAGCTAATGTTGAGCTTAAAGTAAATAACATCCCTGTCACGCAACAAGCAGTTAATACGGGACAATTTGAGTTTAGCGAAGTTCCTGTTATCACTGGTAATGGTACAATTGCAGTCACAACAACTAATATTTTAGGTGAAACAACAACAACCCTTATTCCCTACTTTACATCACCAAAACTCTTAAAAGATGGGTTAAATGCCTATTCATTTGAAGCTGGATTTTTAAGAGATAATTATGGTACAAAGAGTTTTGATTACGGCCCAGGTTTAATGGTAGGTTCATATTCCTTAGGCCTTTCCAATTATTGGACTAACAACCTTCATGGTGAACTCTTAAAAGATCAACAAAGTCTCGGAACAACACAAATAGTGTCACTGTTTAATGGTCTTGCCTTTACATCAACTGCTGTTAGTCATAAAAAAAGTGACTATTATGGAGCCATGGGATCTGTTGGTTATCAATATACAGATACGATTGGCTTTGGTGGCTCATTTAGCCTTGCCAGTGAAAATTTTACCAATGTTGGCTTACTTAATGCTGATGATGTTGCACCAATTTATGTTGCACAGTTATACCTATTATATAACCTAACAGAGACAAGCTATTTTAATATTAATTATTTTAATTCAAAATATCGAAATAATGAAACTACAACAACGTTTAATGGTCGAATTAATGAACAGCTTAATATAGGGTTCTCACAAACAATGTTAGAGTCACTAGTTCTTACTGTAAATACCCTACTTGATCTTCAAAATGGTAACAATTGGCAAGTTTTTGCAAGTCTCAATTATTACTTTGATGAGTCAAAATATGCAATTGGTGCGAATGGCAATTTCCAAGAAGGAAGCGAAACTTATGGCCTAGGATTTAGTGGTAAAACATCCAATAACTGGCATAGTTTAAACTATAATTTGAATGCACAAAGACAAACTTCAGATAACAGTAATTCACTCTCTGGAGATATCAATTTAGACTCGATGTATGGCCAATATAGCTTATTAAGCTATTATACCGATAGATCAACCGCTACAGCTAAGGCCAATCTTGCATTTAGAGGCTATGGTAGTGTTAGTCTAATTAAAGATCATCTATACCTTAGTTCGCCCATAAGGAGAAGCTTTGCATTAGTCAAAGTGCCATATATGGGGAATACTGATGTATATTATAGTAATCAATATTATGGTAAAACAAATGATGAAGGCTACATTTTTATTTCAGATTTATCTCCATTTATTGATAACAAAGTTTCAATTAAGCTTAATGAGGTACCAATTGATACTGAAATTGAAAGCCAAGCTATTAATATTGTCCCTGAGCGCTTAAATGCTAATTATGCAAGCTTTAACATTAGAAAAATAAAGTCAGCTGTAATTGAACTTATTAATATAGAAAACAAAGCCCTATCGCTTAATTCTAAAGTTAAGATTACATCTTTTGATAACGATAATATATACTTTGTCGCCTATGATGGCATTTTATATATTAATGATATTCCAGAGAAGTTATCTACGCTATCAGGCATTGTCTATTTAAGTGATAAAACTTGTAACTTCACTGTTAATTTAAATGATAATTATGGTGACTCAGTTTATAAAGGTGTTTTATGTACAAGTACAAAATAATCATCACTTCTTTATTAGTTAATCTATCACTATTGGTTTTGACATCATACAGTTATGCAATACCTTCATGCTCTCCTGCATCTTCCCAGTGTGGCTGTCGTAATTTGAGTGTTAACCAAGTAATACAACTACCTAATTATAATTTTTTAGATACATCAACATCAACAACCTACCTAACACTTTCAATTGAATGCAGAAGTAATACTGCTGGTAGTGTTACTTTTGATGTTAGTGTTAATAATACTTCTGGTTATATATTGCTTAATGCAGGTAATTCACTTAGTTTTGATATTTTCCAACCAAATTCAAATACAGTAGTTTTAGGTCAAGGCACCAATGCCTACACACATGTACAACCAACAAATTCAAATAACTATCAAACATTCACATTATCATTTCCTACTAAAATCCTTGAAAATCAGAATGTACCGCCAGCAGCCTATAGCAACACGTATATCCTCAGTGTGAATTACCCACTGTATCAAGGTGGAAATCAGCAAGATAATTTTCCTATCACATTTCAGACAATCGTTGATAAGGCATGCATTGTATCAGTTAGTGATCTCAACTTTGGTGAATATGATCCTAATAGCAATATAGATTTAACAAGTAGCGGCAGCTTTATATTCCAGTGCTCGCCAGGAATATCCACATCATTCTACCTTACCCCCATACAACAAGGAACCATCTCTGATAGAATTTTAACCAATGGGCCTAACCAATTACATTATAATTTATATACCGACTCAAACTTCTCAACAATTTTTGGAAATACAAACGAAGGCTCTCCTCTATCACATACCACAAATGGTAACACTCAAAGTATTAATTATTATGGCAAAATTCCGGCAAATCAAAATGTCCAATCTGGCACATACACAGATATGCAGTCTGTTTCCATCGATTTTTAAAATAGAAATGTATTAATCCATACAAACAGTTAATATTTGGAATAATTAGCCTGATATCTCTTACTATAGGCAGCAAACGCTTTTTTTTGGTAACGTAAAGCAGCCTCTTTAGGCCTCTCTGACTGATAAATACCTCGCCCTACTATAATAATATCACTGCCATGCTCTAAAATTGCCGTCTCAGGTGTATTATACTGTTGTCCCAGCTGATCTGAAGCCACTGCCATTTGAACACCTGGCGTCATGACAACTAAGTTATCTGTTGTTAACTTTTCTTGAGCAATAAAGCCAATAACAAAATCTCTATGCTTTTTGGCCAGATGTACAGCGGCTTGTGTATAAGCTTCGGTAAAATAATTATTACTGCTACTCATCTGCGCTAATAGCAATAACCCAATATCACGCCCACTAGCAGCCTTTTTAAGGCCACTAATAATGCCTTCTCCTGGTAGAATATGCGCATTGATCATATCAGCCCATTGTGCAATATGATAAATACCGTCACGCAGTTGATGAGCTACGGTGTTACCAATATCAGCAAATTTACGATCTTCAAATATTAAAAACTCATATTGATCGGCTAGTTGGCGTAATTTCTTCACCACAGAAAAGCTAAAATCTTCTAAAATGTCTATATGCGTTTTCAAGACACAAATATGATCTTGTGTTTGTTCAACTAGTGAGATCAATGCATCAGCTGTTGTTACATCAGCTGATAAAGAAAGGTTCGTTTTTTTAGAGTGAATAATTTGATTTAATTTATTTAGAACAGGATGTAATACTACATCCTCAGTAGCGCTATTAGTCATTTAAGCTATCCTTATTAATTCAAAGGCCTTAATATAATTAATAGCTATTGTATTTAATTTTAATTACGCATGCAAAGCTAAAGTTCTACGCCACTTACGCTGTTCTAATCGCATCATACGTTTTAGATGACGAACTCTTCTTTCTAATTCAGAAATATTCTTTTTAGATAGATGATCTTGCTTGGCTTTTAACCAGTCACGCTTAGCTTTAGCCCACTGTCCAATTGCATCAGCAACTTGATGATATTGACGCTCTAATGCATGATAACCATCTGTAATACCAGCGGTCGTCTTAGAAATTAAAGATGGTGACTCTTTAACTTCTTGATATTGCATTTTAATTTTGGCATGCTCAATCACTTCTTTTGGTGTTCTTTTTAAATCTCTTGTCCAGCCAACATATTGACACGCTGAAATTAACCATTTAGTTGGATCAAAATCATACCAATGAATACCATTACGATAATCACCCGCAAATTTATGATGGAAATTATGATAACCTTCACCGTAAGTAACCAATGATAAAATCGGATTATCTCGTGCTGTATTCTTGTCATTAAATGGTCGTTTACCCCAATAATGCGCAGCTGAATTAATAAAGAATGTAAAGTGATGGTTTAATACCATACGTAGTACACCAGCTAATAAGAAACAGCCCCAAGCACTGCCATAAAAGCTACCAATAATAAATGGCAATACTAAACCGAAGAAAATTGCTAAAATACCATAATAACGATCTTGGAAAACTAACCATTTATCTTGCATTAAATCTTTAACATCCGATAAATCATCTTCACCACTTTTATGTTCTTTTAACATCCAAAAAATATGCGCATGCCAAAAGCCTCTAGTAATACCATATGGGTCTTTCTCTTCATCATCGCAATGACGGTGATGCTTACGATGATCAGATGACCACTGAATAACGCTGTTTTCAAGCGCTGCAGTACCAAAAATTAAGAAAAATAGTTTTAACGGCAATGATGCCTTGTAAGCTCTGTGAGACCATAATCTATGGTATCCAGCTGTAACAGATAGGCCTGTTGCAATCATAAAAAAGCCAAACCAGAACCAATCCCATCCGCTATAACCAATTGCAAAGCCATACCATGGCACAATGGTAACGGCAGCAATCAAAGATGGAATTAACACTAAAATTGCTTTCCAGATTAACTTTCCTTTATATTCACTCATGTATTCAACCTTATATTTATTTTATAATTATGTCTTTCATCTACAGTAAAAGTCTTTATAAATAGTATTTTACCGTGATGAGAGCTCGATTGTATAGAGTTTTTTACATAAATACCAGCTATTTTTGTTTATTTTTTGACCAATTTTTGACATAAATCAATTGAATTCTAGAAAATTTCTAGAAAAATTTTAAATTATTCATGATCAATTTTGCTGTTTAGCCTCATTTTCTCTTATAATAAAACTTATGATATTACAATAACTTTAATAGGTATTTGTCAATGATAAAAAGTTTTAATGATCATGCAGCCAATGAGCGAACGTTCCTTGCATGGATCAGAACAGCAATAACAATTATGGCATTTGGCTTTTTAATCGAACGATTTGATATTTTCTTAAGTTATTTGCACCAATCTGTTCAAAACCCAAATATGAGATTTCAACCATCGTTAAGTGCTGAATTAACTGGGCTCCTTTTAATGATCGTCTCTGTGGTTATGATTATTACGGCAACCATACGCTATTTAATGCTAAAACGTTCCATTGAGTCAGAAAAAACTCAAAGCTATGGTTCATTATTAACTAATGTCTTATTGGCTGTTTTACTTGCTTTGGTATTTATGTTTTTAGCTACTTACATCGGTAAAAATGTATAAATTTATTGACAACACAACAACATATATCAAATTTATGAATTTTTGACATTTTAAGCTACACTATTAATTATAAAATTAAAATAATAATAAATAAGTTTAGTTACGGGGTCGCATGAATCAAAATAAGGCATTAAAGCTAAATATTGCTGTGCTTTTTGGTGGTATTAGTATTGAACGTGATATCTCTATTGCTAGCACACAAACAATAATAAAAGCCTTACGCAGCAAAGGACACACAGTCACGGCTATAGACACCGAACAAGGCATTCTTAAAGAATACCAAGAAAAAGAAATATTTAGCTATCACGTTGCACAAAACCCACCAGATAAATATCGCTATCAAGCTAACTATAATTTCAAAAGTAACTTATTCAGCTATATTAAAGAGTTAAAACATTATGATCTTGTGTTTATTGCGTTACATGGACAGTTTGGTGAAGATGGGCACATTCAAGCAGTACTTGAACTTGCCAATATTCCATATACTGGTAGCAACGTTATTTCTAGTGCTTTAGCAATGAATAAACACTTTAGTAAACGACTTGTTCAATCTGCTGGAATTATCACACCCAATTGGCGCTTAATTAAACAACTAAATCATCATGATATTCACGTTCATCAGTTTCCTATTGTTGTAAAACCAAACACCCAAGGCTCAAGCATTGCAGTTAATATTGCCTATGATGAAGATCAATTCCAAGCCATGATTGAACAAGCATTTTATTATGATAATGAGATACTAATAGAAGACTATATTCAAGGTAGAGAGTTTACTATTGGAGTCTTAGATGATCAGGCTTTAAGCCCTGGTGAAATTATTACAGATGAAGACACCTTTAACTATTATCATAAATATCAACAAAGTAGCGTCAAAGAAATTTTCCCAGCAAAGCTTGATCAGGCTATGACTATTTGTATTAAAACAGCGGCATTAACCGCACATCACGCTTTAGGGCTATCTGATTATAGCCGAATTGACTTTATGCTTGATGAAAAAGAACAACTTTGGTTTCTTGAAGCGAATTCATTACCAGGGTTAACGCCAACCTCCCTTTATCCACAATCAGCCAATGCAGCCAATATATCGATTGCTGATGCATTAGAAGAAATATGTTTTAAGGCGCTAGGACGCTATAGACGAAAAAATATCAGATAGACTATCTATCTTTTACTGCCATCGTTAAGCGACTGACAGAAACTAACTTACCCGCTTCATTATGAATATCAATTGACCAAACTTGAGTCGTTCTACCAATATGAAATGGCCTAGCTGTTGCAATGACTTTGCCTTTATAAGCCGCTCGAATATGATTAGTATTAATGTCTAATCCAACACAATATTGTTTAGATAAATCAACAGCATAATTAGCTGCACAACTCCCGACAGATTCAGCAATCACACAAGAAGCACCCCCATTCATAATACCAATAGGCTGCTTAACTTTATCTGTTACTGGCATTTCTGCCTTAACATAGTCATCACCAACTTCTGTATATACAATACCCAATAAATCTGACAGTGTTCCTACACCTCGCTGATTCATCTCATCACTGGAAGTGGGCGTTTTCCAAATACTCATACTAATTTTCCTATCTTGATTTGCTATAACGGCTTAAAAATAGTTTGCGGTTTGTCTGATTTAAAACGTCCATATAGTTCAATCGCATAACGATCCGTCATCCCTGCAATAAAGTCACAAATAATCCGCTTACGTTTTGCTTTTTCCGAAGGCTCATAAGCATAATAAATTTGACCAATATCTTCAGGTAAAAAGGACAAGTCTTTATGTGTTGTACTTAAAAGATCAAATAAAGTTGCAATGATATCACCACCTCGATAACGGACAATATTAAGCTTTGTTGCCTTAATAACGGAATGAAATATAAATTGTTTTAATACTTCAACCTGAGCTTTAACCTCATCTGACAAGTAGACTTTTGATAAAAGTGGGCAAGCTTCATTATAATCAAAATGAATACCTTTTAGCGCAAAGTAAACTAAATCAGAAGTTAATTTAGTTCTAATATAACCACTCTGTGCTAGATTTTTAGCTTTTTGATAAACCGCTTCAAGTCCTTCATTTAAGGAAAATACACTTGAAAATATATGCTTAACAATATCACGAATTTCAGCTGTTGAAAGTTTAATATTTTCTTCAGCAACTGCTTGTTGTATTGATTGAATGGTTTTTTGATCACTACCAACCATCGATATTGGTGATAAAAATCCACCTTTAAGCGCATCTTCTAAATCATACGTTGAATAAGCAATATCATCTGCTAAATCCATAATTTGACATTCAAGCGTTTTAAATTCAACCTGTTGATCAATTGCATAACCTGAAAGCACATGTGCCTTAATTTTATCAACTAGCACAGCTTCGCTAATGTAATAACCTTTTGGCGGTTCAATGCCTATCTGTGCCACATAAGGCGGAATTTTATAATCATATTTAAGCACCGAAGCTAATGTTCGATATGTCAGATTTAAACCGTATCGTTTATCTTGACCATCAACCACTGGTGTTAAACCATCAATAATTTTTTTTTCAATGCAGGATAATACTCTTAATGTTTGCGCATTACCTTCAAAGCCACCATATTCTCGCATTTTCTCATGCAAAGCCCGCTCACCATTATGCCCAAATGGTGGATGCCCAATATCATGGCATAACGCAGCTGTTTCAACTAAGTCTAAATCAATATCTAATTGATGAACCTCATTTAAACGTGTTGCAATTGCTTTCGCAACTTGTGCCACTTCCAGTGAATGTGTAAGCCTATTTCGGAAAAAGTCACTTTCAAGGCCAGGAAAAATCTGAGTTTTCCCTTGTAAACGTCTAAATGATGCGCAATGAATTACTCGTGCATAGTCACGGCGAAATGGTGTAAACGATGGTTTTTCAGTACCTTCTTCTAAAAATGGTCGAAATAGATCTTTTGGTTGATACAGTGACATCAAGCTTTAATACCTTTTTTTATTATTAACGTTTATCAACAAATAACAAAACAAACAAACAAACGATAAACACAACCCATGGAATTGCAACAATCAGCGTAACCAACCAATGAAGGCGGTCAAATACTTCATTATGACTTGAATGAATCAGCAACATACTGATAATCGTTAACAAAACACCAATAACAAATGAGATAAATGCCCATTTATTCACTCGCTTTTGATTCAAACGACTCTCCTAAGTAATACTCTTAATCTTTATTAGCGAGTATTTTCCTATGACTCGTGTTACAGCGCAACCTGTTTATTTTTTGCTTGTGCGTAAAATATTATTTTTGATTCGCTAAAAAGGCAATTAATCGCATCGGAGCTTCGGTTAAATATGCACCTTTAATTGGCAATGCCACACTGTATGCACCAACTTCAGGTAATTTTTCTGCATTTGCAATGTTCTCAACAATATATTTATTCTGTGCTAATATTAGTTGATGAACTGGGTAACCACTTTCAGGCAAATCAGGAGATAACGTATCAATACCAATCCCTGAAATATCACGCTCTAATAAATAGTCACATGCTTCTTTTGATACTGTGGGGAAATGATAATTATTATGGTACTTTTTCTTATCCTGCCAAAACTGACTCCAACCACTATAAAAAATCACCATTGTTCCTCGTTTAATTCGACCATGTCTTGCTTCAAATGAGGCGAGATCTGCAACACTGACTTGATAGGTCTCGTCTGCTCTTTTAGATACATCAACTTTAATGCAAGGTGATATGAGTTGATTTAAGCCTAAATCAGCAACTGACATAGCCCCTTCTATGCAATGGTTCGGTGCATCGATATGGGTTCCAATACCTGCTCTTATATTTAGATTCTGAATCCTAAATGGATCTGATTGTTCCCCATCAGCATAATCATGAGCAATTTGATACTTAAAACCACAATGACCATCCCAAGTTGGTGTATCCGCTGTCAGAGTATGGGTTAAATCAATAAATTTTAATCCTAATTTCATGCTAACTATCCTCATCAACTCTATTAATAATAACTATCTCTTGGCATTATAAATGCTTTATTAAACGCTCAATTGCCCATGGCACTCCAGCAATAAAATATGGGTTTATCAAACTCTCCTTTCTATTGTAGAATAAGATAGTTTCATTTTCTAAGTCAACGCATTTGCCTCCGGCCTCAGATAAAATACATTGACCTGCTGCAGTATCCCATTCATAGGTTGGATACAACCTTAAATATATATCAGCAACGCCTTCAGCAACTTGACAAAATTTCAAGGCCGATGAGGTTCTAAGTATACGATATGGTTTAATCCGCTCTAAATTATTTATTAATCGTTCAGATAATGGTTTTGAACTGCCTATTGTGATTTTTAAATCATCATCATGCTCAGAATTACAACAAAGTTTGATGTCATTTTTACCCAAATCTAATACAGTGCGTTTAAATGCTCCATGATTTGCCAAAGCATAATAACAAATATCACCAACTGGTACATAAATAACTCCCACTATTGGTTGATGATTTTTAATTAAGGCAATACTAATAACAAAATCATCCTTAGCATTTACAAAGCTTTTTGTACCATCTAGTGGATCTATTAGCCAATAAGTTTGCCAACTTTTTCTTTGTTCATAATCTGGCATAGGCTCTGATTCTTCTGAAAGAATTGGAATATCGGGTGTCAATTGCATTAATTTTTCTGCAATGCATTGATGTGCCTTAGTATCGGCTATAGTTAGTGGTGATTGATCACTTTTTTGCTTTATCTTAATATTAGTTTTATGATAAAACTTCAAAATATCAGCTGCTTCTATCGCAATTTCAATCACCGCATCGACTAGTTTTTTCATATCATCTTAAATCGTCTGGATGCAACAAACATCACTTTATGGTACAGTGATATCAAGTTTAAATTAGTTTACGCATAACTTAAATAATATAACGATATGACCGTCAATTTTGTTCATCTTAAAGTGCACAGTGAATACTCACTGATAGACAGTACGATTCGCCATAAGACGCTACTATCAGAAGCACTTAAACGTAGTATTCCAGCAATTGCTATTACTGATCAGTGCAATCTTTTTGGCATTATTAAATTTTATAAACAAGCACTTGCAGCAGGTATTAAACCAATTATTGGTGTAGATTTACTAATTGAAACAGACGATAGTGAACTTACTGCCATAACCTTACTTGCTGAAACAAAGGAGGGTTATCAACAGATTGTTGAAATTATCTCTGACGCTTATTTAACCGCAGCACAACGAGTTAATGGCACACCAATCATTAGTAAAAGCTTTCTACTAAATAGAAACGTATCGGGAATAATTGCATTATCTGGCGGTATTGAAGGTGAAATTGGATCACTTATTACGAAAGGACACATTGAAAAAGCTAAAGATGCCTTATTATCCTATAAAAAATTTTTTGGCGATGATTGTTTTTTTATTGAAATTCAGAGACTAGGAAAAGAAGGTGAAACCTACTATATCACGGAAGCTTTAGCATTAGCACACCAATATAATGTTCCTGTTGTTGCAACGAATAACGTTCGTTTTCTCAATAAAGAAGATTTTGATATCCATGAGGTTCGTGTTGGCATTGCTGAAGGTTATACTCTCTTAGATGAAAAAAGAGTTAGCCGTTATACGAGTGAACAGTACTTTAAAAGTGCCACTGAAATGGCAGAATGCTTCAGTGATATTCCAAGTGCTCTTTCAAATACAGTTATTATTGCAAAACGCTGTAATGTAACCATTAAACTTGGTGATGCTGTTTTACCTAATTTTCCTATTCCTAAGCACCTCAGTATTAATGAGTATTTTAAGGAAGTTTCATTTAATGGTCTAGAGGCCCGCTTTAAAACTATCTTAGAAAACCATCAAGATGCAGATCACCAAAGCATACGCTTGCGTTATGAAACTCGACTTCAAATTGAAATTGATGTGATTTGCCAAATGGGATTTCCAGGGTATTTTCTAATTGTTGCCGACTTTATTCAATGGGCAAAAGATCACGATATCCCCGTAGGCCCAGGTAGAGGCTCAGGTGCAGGCTCTTTAGTTGCTTATGCATTAAAAATCACAGACCTTGATCCATTGCCGTATCATCTACTTTTTGAGCGCTTCTTAAACCCTGAACGTGTTTCTATGCCTGACTTTGATATTGATTTTTGTATGGATGGCAGAGACCGTGTTATTGATTATGTTGCTGAGCGCTATGGCAGAGAGAGCGTTTCACAGATTATTACCTTCGGCTCTATGGCTGCTAAAGCGGTTGTCCGTGATGTTGGCCGAGTCTTAGGCCAGCCTTATGGCTTCGTTGATAAAATTGCCAAACTAATTCCCAACGAACTTGGTATTACCCTAAAAGATGCTTATGCCGAAGGCTCTGACTTATACCAGTTTTGCCAAGATAATGAAGAGGCAGAACAAATTTTAAAGTATGCCTTTAAGCTAGAAGGTACCATTCGTAATGTAGGCAAACACGCAGGCGGTGTTGTTATTTCACCTTCTGCACTTACTGATTTTTCCCCTGCTTACTGTGAAGCAGGTTCAAAACAATTAGTTAGCCAGTTTGATAAAAAAGATGTTGAAGAAGTAGGCCTAGTTAAATTTGACTTTCTAGGTTTACGTAATTTAACTGTAATCAAAATGGCTGTTGACTTAATTAATAAACGCTTGAAAAAAGATGCCAAACCCCTTATTCATATCGAAACACTTCACTTAGATGATACAAAGACATTTGAATTATTAAAACGCAGTGAAACAACTGCAATTTTCCAGCTTGAATCGCGTGGTATGAAAGAATTAATTGCACGTCTAAGACCTGATTGTTTTGAAGATATTATCGCATTAGTAGCATTATTCAGACCCGGCCCTTTAGGTTCAGGTATGGTTGATGATTTTATTAATCGCAAACATGGTCGTCAAAAAGTTTCATACCCTCACCCTCAGCTTGAACCAGTATTAAAAGAAACCTACGGCACAATCTTATACCAAGAACAAGTCATGCAAATCGCACAGGTTTTAGCAAATTACACACTAGGTGGCGCTGATTTACTACGCCGCGCAATGGGTAAGAAAAACCCGCAAGAAATGGCTAAACAACGAGATATTTTCATTAATGGCGCTAAAGAAAATACAATTGATGAAAAACTAGCTTCTTCAATTTTTGACTTGATGGAAGAGTTTGCAAAATATGGCTTTAACAAATCACATTCTGCTGCTTATGCATTAGTTTCCTACCAAACAGCTTACTTAAAAACGCATTACCCCGCAGAATTTATGGCTGCGGTATTATCTTCTGATATGGACAATACGGATAAAATTGTCACACTAATTAATGAATGTGCCAATATGGGGTTGACCGTTATTCCACCCCATATTAATCATAGCCAAAAACAATTTTCAGTTGATGCCAATAATCATGTTGTTTATGGCTTATGCGCCATTAAGGGAGTTGGCGTATCGGCTATCGAGATGATTCTTTTGGAACGAGAAGCACATGGTACCTATAAAAGTATTTTTGACTTCTTAAAGCGAGTTGACCTACAAAAGGTAAATAAACGTGTCATAGAAGCCTTAATTTGCGCTGGTGCATTAGATGAACTTGATACTCACCGCGCTTCTATTATTCTATCTCTAGATAGCTTGCTTAAACGTGTTGAACAAGACAAGCTAGCAGAGTCTTCAGGACAAAGTGATTTATTCGGATTTCCAGAAAGTAATACTCAAGAAGAAAATCATAATAACTTATATACTCAGTGCACTCCCTTTAGCCTTAAAGAAAGACTTAAACGTGAGAAATCTGCCCTAGGGCTTTATTTATCAGGTCATTTAATCGATGAACACCAATTATTATTAAAAACTTTAAATATTAAACCTCTCAATCATATTATGCAGTCAACAACAAAGTCCTCTCAACGGCTTGCTGGCGTCATTGTCAGCTTTATGCAAAGAAAAACAAAAACAGGTAGGGCTTTTGGTATTCTTACTATTGACGATGCAACACAGCGTATTGATATTACCTTATTTTCTGATTTATTTGAAAAAACAAAAGAATTAATCCAAGTGGATGAAACAATTATTGTTGAAGGTGATATTGAAGAAGATAACTACACAGGCGGCTTACGTATTAATGCAAAAGCCATATTAACGATAGATCAAGCAATTAGTCAATATGCAAAAGGCTTTGCTATTTATTTGAATGATCAGAAAAACCATCAAGATATTGTTAAAATTAAATCACTTTTAACTGACAATAATCATCAAACTACAATTAATAAACTATCCTTTCATTGGCAAGATGCTCAAATTTCTGTTAATTGGCCCGTTAATTATGCCCTATCCTTAACACAACAAACCATTGATGCAGTTAAAAATATAAACTCCGTCGAAAAAATTGAATTAGTATTTAATTAAATTTTTCAGCTTTATTTTAAACTTTTTGCTATATTTATAGACTACGGGGTTGAAAAATGAGCAATTATGAAACGCAAATTAATTTCATTATTTATTTTTATTATTTCTGTTGCTGTATTATTTATCATCTTACTGAGCATCAGAAACTATTATAAGGTCTATGGGGAACCTCAATCACGCTATGGTAGTGGTAAACTTAGCACTAAATCATACTTAGTTGAGAATACTGGCTGCTTACAACTTCACGGTACATTTAGACTTAATATTATTCAATCGCCACAGTCTATGGTTACCATTAAAGTTGATGAAAACCTTATTCCATTTATAGAAGTTAAAAATTACTCTGGCTGCCTATTAGTTCAAGCACTACCTGGTTTTCTAATTAAACCCAGCCAACCAATGGAAGTTATTATTAAAACTAAAAAATTTAATAAACTAGATGCAAAAGGCAATATTGTATTTGATGCTAGAGATCTTGATAGTAAAAATTTAATACTCAATTTATCGGGTAACTCCTATGGTCATATAGAAGGCTCAGCAAAAAATATGATTATCAATGCAACTGGCTCATCTTCACTACATGCCATTAATTTCAAAGCACAGCATACAACCATTCATGCTTCCGGCTCTGCAAATTTAAGTGTTGATAGTCAAGAGAGTTTATTAGTTAAAGCAAATGGTAATGTCAAAGTGCTTTACAAAGGAACCCCCTCATTAGCAAAACAGATTTCTCGCTCAGTCAAAGTTCTATCATGGAAAAATCGTAAGCAAGATGATACCATACAGCCTACATTAATCGAGACAATTGTAGGTAAATAGCCATTGCAAAGTCGTTTTCTTGTTGGTATTGATCTAGGAACAACTAATATTGCTTTAAGTTACTATGACTGTAAAAAGCCACAACAACCAATACAACTATTTAAAATCCCTCAAATCGTTGCGCCTGGACAAATAGCTGAATTAACCTTACTACCAGCTTACTATCTTTATGCAAAAGCTGAACTGTTCAACCTTAGCGATGTCTTAATGCCTTGGCAAAAATCCCAAGCAATTATAGGCCACCTTGCTAAAGAATATGCAAGCAGTCATCCAAGTTTAAGCGTCAGTAGTGCTAAGAGTTATTTATCCCACCCAGTTATGGATATAGCGTCACCATTTCTACCACTAGGTAGCTATGACATTGATGCTAAAATCTCTCCTTTTGAAGTAACGGTTTGCTACCTTGAGTATTTAATTGGTGCTTGGAATATAAAACATCCTAACGAGCCTTTAGAAGCGCAATCAATTGTTATCACTATACCTGCGTCTTTTAACGATCAAGCCCGTCAATTTACACTTAAAGCTGCTCAAAAAGCTGGGCTAAAACAGATCAAACTCGTAGAGGAACCCATTGCAGCTTTTTATCACTGGCTGAATACACATAACCTTGAAGATGAATCAATTGAGCAAACAATTAGTGAATTAGCACTTGTCTTAGATATTGGTGGTGGCACTTCTGATTTTAGTCTAATTCAATTACAACTATCACCCCAAGGCCCCGCTCTAAAACGCATTGCAACGGGTAAGCATCTATTGGTTGGTGGCGATAATATGGATCATTTTTTGCTTCAATTACTAATAAATGAAATTAGTAAACCCTATAAACGACACTATCAATCACAATGGCTCAATCAAATACAGCAAGCAAAAGAAACCTTACTTAGACAACAATTTGAAAATAATACAACAGGCTCAATTAACGTCAGCCTTAACTTTAATAAATCAAAACTCATTGCTGATACTAAATCTGTTTCATTAAACCAAACCCATCTAACAGCACTTGTTAATGGTTTTTTTCCAAAAACTCAATTAGAAGCGCTAAAACCACAAAAAACTGCCACAGGCTTAAGACAGTTTGGCTTAGCATTTGATCCAAACCCAAAAATAACTGAACATATCGCAGATTTCTTATACCAAAATCAGAAAGAAGCAAGAGAAGCTTTAGGTATTTTAGATGATCATGCTATTCCAATTCCACAAGTCATCTTATTTAATGGTGGTATTTTTCATTGCGAGCTATTTAGTCAACGCATAATAGAAATAATTGACAGCTGGCGAGATGATTTATCGGAGTCAACTGAAGTCCTATATAACAACTCTCCTTCTTTGGCTGTTGCTTATGGTGCGTGTCATTTCTTAAAGGCTAAAATGGATCATTCACTCATAATCTCAGCAGGCGCTAGAGCAAATTATTTTATCCAAGTTGCTGATGAAACTGGATTATGTATCTTAGCTAAAGGTACACCTGAAAATCATATCAACCAATTAGAAAAACACCCACTTAAGTTAACCTCTGACAGCTTACTACGTTTTCCTTTATTTTTAAATCATCAACCTGCATATGAAGTCGATAGTATTGCTAAATTAGATAATCAATTTAACCATATAGGCACAGTTATCACTGAATTTAATGGCTTAGCAGAAAATCAGAACGTTACCTTATCCAGCGAGCTAAATGAAGCTGGTAGTTTAAATTTGACTTTATATGATGAGTCTAATCAAAGTTATCCCTTAACATTTAACCTAACAAATTCAACTGATAAGCTCGATAAATATAATTGTATTTATGATCAAAATACAGCTGCAATTGATGAAAGAAGACTTACTGAAATTCAAAATATTATTATCAACTTCTTTATGGAAAAGCATCATAGTATTACATTAGTCAAACAACAAATAAATCAAATCAATGGTGATATAAGCAAATGGCCAATTAATTTTGCTCGAGCACTTTGGGATCGCTTATTTGCAGTAAAACACCTACGTTTTAAGCGCCCAGAAGCTGAGCAATATTTCTATTATTTAATGGGGTTATTATTAAACCCAGGCTTTGGCAATAGCAACGATGCGCAACGTATTGAAAATTTATATACTCTTTTTGCTAAAGGTGTTGAATATAGTAAATACAACCCTTGTATTAATAGCTTTTGGGTGATGTGGCGACGAGTTGCACCAGCACTAACTGCAAGCATGCAAATGGATTTATACCAAAAGTCTAAACATGCTCTTTTAACAAAACCTGAACACCTATCACAAAAAAACCTCGTTGCTATAGATGAAAAAATTCGTCTTTTAAGTGTTTTAGAAAAGTTAAATCTGTCTCTGCGTATCGAGCTTGGCAACCAACTGTTAAAGTTAATCAATAAGAAACCACTAAACTTGCTCTATTGGTGGGCTCTCGGAAGAATTGGTAATCGCCAACCTGTATCAATTAACCCTCAAGAGTTAATTCCATGTGATATGATTGAAACCTGGCTCACTGAACTCATTCCTATTGCATTAACGATTCGATCTGACAAAAAAAACAGTAGCTTAATTCTCCATACGTTTATTCTCATTGCAAGAAAGCTTGACGATGACTTTTATCAACTTGACCCAAGTTACGAAACAAAACTGATTCATCTATTTAAAAAATATAAGGCTACAAAACATCAAGTTGAGCTAATAAAAATTCCCAGTCAATTAGATGCTTCTACCTCTCGTTATCTTTATGGCAATGATTTACCACTTGGTTTAACACTTTAAATACTAGTGATCTGCTTCCTAGCACATCTAAAATTGTGCACCTGAGATATACAAATTCCATCCGTCCTAAAATTAATTACTAATGTACATCAATAAGTAAACATTTTTTAAGCAATTTCAATCAGATTTAACCTTTTAATCTCAAGTAAAAATCACTAAACTAGACATTCAATAATCAAACTAATGATTATGCTAATTTGAATAGGAATAAAACAAATGGAACTTGATTTAATCGCTGAAGAATTATCGATGCCAACTACAACTAAACAACAAACACTCAATCTGTTGATAAATGTCTATCGCCATATGCTTCTATCTCGTGAAGGTGATCATATAGAAGCTGAGTTAGTTAATAGTGGTGAGGCAAATTTTCTAGCCTCAAGCAAAGGGCATGAAGGTACGGCTATTTTAGCATCATTACTTCAAAAGCAAGATTACCTACACTGCCATTATCGTGATAAAGCATTAATGCTTGCTCGCGGCATTTCATCTAAAATGTTTTTCTTAAGTGCCTTATGTAAAGCAAGTTCACACTCCCACGGTCGGCAAATGGTTTCACATATGTCTGCACCTGAATTTAATATTATGAGTATTGTAGGGCCTGTTGGCAATAATGCTTTGCAAGCAGCCGGTGTTGCACAAGTCCTAAAAGATGAAAATAAACAAGCCGTTGTGTTATGTGCTATGGGTGATGGCACATCTCAACAAGGTGAAGTTTTAGAGGCTATTGCAAAAGCTAAACGCAGCCAACTACCAGTGCTATTTTTTATCCATGATAATGGCCTTGCAATTTCAACTCGCACGGAAGGTAAGACCTTTTTCTCCTTACCGAATGGCAAACAGGCACGCAGTTACTATGATATTCCAATTAATTATATCGATGGTTCTAAAGCCTTAGAATACTATGATCAGTTACACACTATCGTAGATGATGTCCGTCAGAATCAACAACCGGCTATTGTTGTATTTAAAATTAATCGCCTAGATAACCATTCTAATGCTGATAATCAAAAGTTATATCGCAGTAATGAAGAAATAACACAGAGTTTTGATGATGACCCGCTAACGCATGCTAAAAACTATCTAATTTCCCAAGGCATACCACCTAGTCTATTAGATGATATAGCAATGGAAGTTAAAGCTGAAGTCAACCATGCACTAATTCAAGCTCGCCAAGATAAAGACCCCATGGCGACCTATACGGCTGAGAGAGAGCTGCCTGATGAATTAAAATATTCAGCCCCTGAATACCGAGGTGATTTCTCATCGATTAAGCGCTTAAGCATGCTTGAAGCCATGCGTGAGACATTTAGGCATCATTTAGCGACTAATCCTAATGTATGCCTTCTTGGTGAGGATATTGAAGATGGCAAAGGAGGTGTTTTTGGTATCCCTCGCGGATTGTCAACCCAATTTCCAGGTAGAGTCATTAATACTGCTTTATCGGAATCAACCATTGTAGGACTTGCTTCCGGTATGGCTTTAGCTGGTAAACACCCAGTTGCTTTTATCCAATTTGCTGATTTTATGCCATTAGCCTATAACCAGATTTTCACTGAAATTAGCACTATGTATTGGCGTAGCCATGGTCAATGGCAGAACCCTGTTATTGTCTTTGCTGCATGTGGTGGTTACCGCCCTGGACTTGGACCATTTCATTCACAAACCAATGAAGCAACATACGCTCACATTCCTGGGATTGATGTTTATATGCCATCAAATGCATCAGATGCTGTTGGAATGCTTAATGCCGCCTTTAAGTCAAAACGGCCTTGCGTATTTTTATACCCAAAAAAATTATTAAATAATGCCTCCGTTGACGATACAACATCTGAGGATATTGCTAAACAAATCGTGCCTGTGGGTAAAGCTAGGATTGTTCAACCAGGCAATGACATCACCCTAGTTGGCTGGGGAAATACGGTCACTTTATGTCAAGAAGTAGCTAATACCTTAGCTGAAGCAAATGTTACTGCTGAAGTAATTGATTTAAGAACGATCAAACCAATAGATAAAGCAACACTAATTGCATCTGCTGAAAAAACAAAGCGCTTGATTGTCACTCATGAAGATAACCTTAGTTGTGGTGTTGGTGCTGAAGTAATTGCCTCTGTTGTAGAAAATACAAATCAATTCATTCAAATTAAACGCATTACTCGAGCAGATACTTATACGCCATGTAATTACAATAATCAACTTGAAGTACTACCTTCGTATGAGGGTATCCTCAGTGCAGCATGTGATTTACTCGCAATTGACCTTCAATGGCAAATTGATCAACAAGATGAAGCTGGCTTTTATACAGTTAATGTTATTGGTGCAAGCCCTTCTGATGAGAGTGTTTTAATATCAGAGCTTCATGTAAATCTAGGTGATGAAGTCAAACACTCTGATAAAATTGTTGATATCGAAGCGTCAAAATCAGCTGGTGAAATCTTATCACCTTATCAAGGACACGTTGATAAAATTTATGTTACTGAATCAGAAACAGCTCTAGTTGGCGCACCTTTAATTCGAATTAAACTAGCTGAAAACAATCAAAACCAACAACTTCAAAATGTAAAAAAACAAGCTATCCTAACTCGAAGTAGTCCATAGCGCTATAAAATACCATTTGCCATTGACATAAATTCTTATTCACTTAACTATCAAATAAATTAGGTTTAACTCAGCTGATCTATCGATTATACTCTATGAGCAATTATAAGCTTAGGAGCGCCTTTAGAATGACTAAAAACTTAGGTATTGTCATTTATGATTTAGTTCAACCTATGGATGTATTTGGCCCTTGGGAAGTTTTTTCAATATGGAAAACTATACTTAACGCTCCCATTAATATGTATTTGGTTTCTGAATTTAACACACCAATTCACGCGGATAGCCAAATTACACTGACATCACATTGCCAATTTGATAATGCTCCTAACTTTGACTACTTGATTATCCCAGGTGGCAAAGGCAGAATAGAGCAATCAAACAATCAAAACTTGCTGAATTTCATCAAAAAACAAGCCATTGAATGTGACTATGTATTATCCGTTTGCACCGGCATGTTTTTGCTCTACCATGCAGGGTTGTTAAAAGATAAAGCTGTCACAACTTATTGGCGTGCAGCACCTGAGCTTAAAGCTCTAAAAGATGTTAAATTCTGCCAAGACCGCATTGTTAAATCAGGTCATATTTGGAGCTCAGGTGGCATCTCTAGTGGGATTGATTTAGCATTAGCACTGATTGCAGAAATAACTAACCCAGATGAAGCTGGAAAAGTCCAACTATTATTTGAATATTTTCCCGAGCATTTTACTTACTGTAATTTAGAAACTAAGAATGAACTGCCTAATTACCAAAGTAACATTAGTGCACAATTAACTGAATTACCACAATATATTAAGGATTATATCAATGCTTAATATATCTCAAATAGATGAAGATGTATCTAGCTATTCATATCATCTTCAAGATCGGTTAAACTACTGTGACATAATTGATTGAAGATACTTTATATTAACTTAACATAATTGAAAGAAAAGAAGATGGATGACGACTTAATGACCGAAGAGCTCTCTACACCAATAAAAAACCAAGAAACACTTGATACCTTGGTCAGTGTATACCGTTATATGCTTTTATCTCGTTATGGCGACGATATGGAAGCTGAGTTAGTTAATAGTGGCGAGGCAAATTTTCTAGCCTCAAGTAAAGGACATGAAGGTGCAGCGATCTTAGCGCCTTTATTTCAGAAGCAAGATTACTTACACTGCCATTATCGCGACAAAGCCTTAATGCTTGCTCGTGGTATTTCATCTGAGATGTTTTTCTTAAGTGCCTTATGTAAGGCCAATTCACATTCTCATGGTCGACAAATGGTTTCACATATGTCGGCACCTGAATTTAATATTATGAGTATCGTTGGCCCTGTCGGTAATAGTGCTTTACAAGCAGCTGGTGTTGCGCATGTTCTAAAAGATGAGAATAAACAAGCCGTTGTATTATGCGCAATTGGTGATGGCACATCTCAACAAGGTGATGTTACAGAAGCTATTGCAGAAGCTAAGCGTAGTCAATTACCGGTATTATATTTTATTCATGATAATGGCCTTGCAATTTCAACTCGTACGGAAGGTAAGACCTTCTTCTCCTTACCGAATGGCAAACAGGCACACAGCTACTATGATATTCCAATTAATTATATCGATGGTTCTAAAGCTTTAGAATACTATGATCAGTTACACACTATCGTAGATGATGTCCGTCAGAATCAACAACCGGCTATTGTTGTATTTAAAATTAACCGCCTAGATAATCACTCTAATGCTGATAATCAAAAGTTATACCGCAGTAACGATGAAATAACACAGAGTTTTGATGATGACCCGCTAACGCATGCTAAAAACTACTTAATTTCCTTAGGCGTTTCATCTGAAGTATTAGATAAGATGGCTAAAGAAGTCAAAGCTGAAGTAGATCACGCCGTTAATCAAGCACGCCAAGACGGTGAACCTGAAGCCACTTTTGCTGCTGAAAGAGAATTGCCTGATGAATTGAAACCTTCAGCACCTGAATACCGAGGTGATTTCTCATCAATTAATCGCTTGAGCATGCTTGAAGCCATGCGTGAGACATTTAGACACCATTTAACGACTAATCCTAATGTATGCCTCCTTGGTGAGGATATTGAAGATGGCAAAGGTGATGTCTTTGGGATTACTCGAGGGTTATCCACACAATTTCCAGGAAGGGTTATTAACACTGCTTTATCTGAATCAACCATTACAGGGCTTGCTTCTGGGATGTCTTTAGCAGGCAAACAACCGGTTGCCTTTATCCAGTTTGCTGATTTTATGCCATTAGCCTACAATCAGATTTTCACTGAACTTGGCACTATGTATTGGCGTAGTCATGGTCAATGGCAGAATCCTGTTATTGTCTTTGCTGCATGTGGTGGTTACCGCCCCGGGCTTGGACCGTTTCATTCACAAACCAATGAGGCAACTTACGCGCATATTCCTGGGATTGATGTTTATATGCCATCAAATGCATCAGATGCTGTTGGAATGCTTAATGCCGCCTTTAAGTCAAAACGGCCTTGCGTATTTTTATACCCAAAAAAATTATTAAATAATGCCTCCGTTGACGATACAACGTCTGAGGATATTGCTAAACAAATCGTACCTGTGGGTAAAGCTAGAATTGTTCAACCAGGCAATGACATCACCCTAGTTGGCTGGGGAAATACGGTCACTTTATGTCAAGAAGTGGCTAATACCTTAGCTGAAGCAAATGTTACTGCTGAAGTAATTGATTTAAGAACGGTTAAGCCGATTGATAAAGCAACACTAATTGCATCTGCTGAAAAAACAAAACGCTTGATCGTTACCCATGAAGATAACCATAGTTGTGGTGTTGGTGCAGAAGTTGTTGCAACTGTTATAGAAAATAGCAATGAAATAATCCGTGCAAGACGCATTACAAAAGCAGATACTTACACACCATGTAATTATGCGAACCAGCTTGAAGTACTACCTTCCTATGAGAATATCTTAAGTGCTGCATGTGATTTACTCGCAATTGACCTTCAATGGCAAATTGACCAACAAGATGAAGCTGGCTTTTTTACAGTTAATGTTATTGGTGCAAGCCCCTCTGATGAAAGTGTTTTAATATCAGAGCTTCATGTAAATGTAGGTGATGAAATCAAACACTCTGATAAAATTGTTGATATCGAGGCTTCAAAATCAGCCGGTGAAATATTATCGCCCCATCAAGGTGTGGTTGATAAAATTTATGTTGCTGAGTCAGAAACCGCTTTAGTAGGCTCACCTTTAATTCGAATTAAATTGGATGAAGGTAATACACAACAATCTCATCACGTTAAAAAACAGGCAATTTTAACAAAATCTCAGACAGATATAACACCAGAAGAAAAGCCACAATCACAAAAACAAAACTTGGTTAATCTACAAGTTGGTATTTCAACGCCAGTATACCGAACAGGCGGACGTCAAGTTTTAAATAGTGAAATTTTAAAACACTTCCCAAATCACACACATCAAGATATTGTTGATCGAACAGGTATTGAAAACCGCTATTGGTTAAAAGATGATGAAAGTATCATCGACCTTGCTTATGATGCAAGTGTTGAGCTGTTAAACCGTCATCAACTAACGCTTAGCGATATTGATCTTATTCTATGTGCTACCTGCACACCAGAAATTTACCAATCACCTGCTGTTGCGACACAAGTATTAGAAAAGCTCTATACCAATTTTGGTGAACATCATATAACGGCTTATGATATTAATGCCGCCTGTAGTGGTTATATCTATGCGCTTAACCATGTAAATGATTACCTTAAAACAAGGCCAAATTCACGTGTGCTACTATTAACTGCTGAAGCTTTATCTAAATATGTTGATAAAACAGACTTTGATACGGCCTTTTTATTTGGTGATGCTGCCACTGCTACGCTTGTATCAGGCCAAGCTCACCTGGGCGATGCTGTGGCTTTAGTTGAACAAACTTTATTAACCGCAACGGCAAGATCACCTGAAGTCATTAACGTGCCAACTGACAAAGCCTCAGGCATTGCGCTAAAAGGTGGTATGTTATTTGCATCAGCAGTTAAAACTATGTCACAAGTAATGCACGACTGTTGTAGAAATGCAAATCTTGATCTACATGACTGCGACTTAATTGTACCGCATCAGGCAAATTTGCGTATCTCTTCAGCTATTGAAAGACGCTTAAAGCTAACACCGGGTACCTTGTATAGTAATATTGAACGTTTCGGTAATACTTCATCGTGCACGATTCCAATCGCTTTATCTGAAACGTTAACTAACTGTAATAAAGATGAAAAAATTGCACTCTGTGCATTTGGCGCAGGCTATACGGCCGCCGCCGCTATCTTAACAAAAACATAAATAACTTAATTAATGAAAATTTTATTAGCCAACATCATAGATTTTGATATCTTAAATGCTAAAAGTATGTTAATGTTGCGCTAGCATATTCGTTAAATCAATATAGGAAAAGAAAATATGGCAACTGGTACAGTAAAATTCTTTAATCATGAAAAAGGCTTCGGATTCATTAAGCCAGAAGATGGTTCTAAGGACTTATTCGTTCATAAAAGTGATGTTCAAGGTATGATCAACGACAATGATCAAGTTGAATATGAAGTGACTACAACTCAAAAAGGCCCTGCGGCTATCAATGTAAGAAAGGTTTAAGAATCTGATTCTTAGCTAGTAACCTTTCTAATAATTATATTATAAATCCAAAATTCTTTCTAAATATTATATTAGTGTTCTTCCTAAATAGTTTATACACTGTTCTCTTGTATACCTAATGCGTTAGGCTTTATTTTAAATACAATTATTATTTTGCATTAGTCATCTATTGGGGGGGGGGGAACCATGACACAAAATCAACAGACTCAAAATCAACAAACTGACGAGTTAAAAAAACTAGCAGCTTTTTATCAAAAAAATCATAGACAGCCGCCAATCAACACCCAACCATTATCACCCTATCAAGGTAAGCGCTATCAAAGTCAGCTTGGATCTCAACACAATAATTTATCGAGGCATCTCAAAGATTTTCTAGGAACTCAGGTTAAACAGATTAGACTAGGACGCAACAATGAACAATTTACTGTAATAGAGTGCAATAATACTAAAGATGCTACTAAACTTAAGCAATTCTTCAAAACTACTCATGTTAAAATGGGAAACTCCAATAACAAGCATCAGGTTGTTATACCTACCTCTCTTTTGAAAACGCTTAATGATGGATTTCAGAAAATAGCTAACCTTAAACAACAAGTTAATAAAAATCATTCAAACTCTCTTGTTGATATTCAATTAGGCATCAATCATCCTCGTGCTAAATTTATTTTTAAAGATGCTCAAACAGCCCAAAGCTTTCTGAATGACCCTAAATACAAAAATTTGGGACTTAAAATAGATCAGGGAAGGCATGGGAAAAATGCAAAAAATAATATTATCACAGCACCATACAAAAATTTAGGTCAACTTTATAACAAGTTAATGTCGTCAAATAACCATCAACAGCCGAATACTAGGCAAACCAATAACCAAACTACGACAACTAACCATCAAAGAAATCCGCACACCAAAAGTAATTATGAGTTATCACAAAATCTTCAAGCTAACTTTGAATTTACAAAGCCACCTCAAGTTAAACAAGGACAGAACCATCCAGAAACAACAATGCTAATTTGCAATAACGAAAAAGAAGCCGATCGAATTCGCCACTACCTTAGCACGTATAATATTCAGTACGATAGGTATCCAGATCCAAAGAATAAGGTTGTTACAATAGCCACTAAAGACATTGAAGATATCAATAACTTACTTAGTTCGAGCATTGAAAATAATAATCAAAGCCTTTACAGGCCAACCAATCCAGAAACGCCATTCCAGGAACACTATACCAACACCAACGCAGCAACACAGCAACAGCAGCTAAATTCTAGCCTTAGTCGTGGGTATTAGTTTATAATTTTCCTAAATTCGGCCAATACCATCTCTGGTGTTAACTTATTTAGGCAATTCATATGCTCCAATGGGCAAGTACGCTTAAAGCAAGGACGACATTCAAGCTCTAGATAAATACTTTCAGCCTTTTTATTTAGTGGCGGTGTAAAGCCAGCTGAGGATGAACCATAGATAACTAACGTCGGACGTTCAAACGCGCTGGCGATATGCATTAACCCCGTATCGTTGGTTAAAACAGCCCGTACTTGAGATAATAAACCAACGACTTCTGTAATATTGGTTTTGGCAACGAAATCAACTAAATAATGACTTAATGATTTCGTTTCAATTAATTGATTAAATTCCAGCGTAATTTGATCAGAAATAGACTTATCACCAGGCCCGCCAAGTATTACGATTTTATAACCTTCTTTGATCAATTCTACAGCCATTTTAGCAAAATATTTTTCAGGCCAGCGCTTGGCCGGTCCATATTCTGCGCCTGGACAAAATGCAATTAATTTCTGATAGTCACTATCATTAAAACCAAATTTCTGTGAAATCTGATTCATTGCTTGCTGGTCAAAGGCTAATTTTGGCCATGGTAATTCGCTTGGTAACGCTTGATTTTTATTGATCCCTAATGCACAAAAACGCTCAATCATTAACGGTAGTTTTTCCTTATCAAGCGTATGAAGCTCATTTAATAAGAAATAACGACTTTCCCCTTTAAAACCAATGCGATTTTTTATTTTTGTAAAAAATACAACTAAGGCTGATTTCCATGAATTCGGCAATACAATCGCATGCGTATAAGCATTTTTCCTTAACGATTTCCCCAATAGCCAACGCGTTTTAAGCCCCAACTTTTTACGCTTAAACGGCGCAAGCATTGCCTGATTAACTTCTGGCATAAATTGCACTAAATCAATGGTAGATTTTGGTGCTAGAACATCAATCGTACAATCTGGATCATGAAGTTTTAACAAACGATAAAGCGATTGCGACATAATCATATCGCCAATCCAACTAGGCCCAACAATAAGGTAATGCTTTTTTTGATTCATAAATTATTTACTGAATATCTACTATTTTTGCGTTTGGATCATCAACTAATTCTGCTTTTTCTTCCTCGGTAATATCAAGTTTAAATCTAGTACTACAATAAGGGCAGCTATTTTCAGGTTCATTAATACTTAATTCAATAAAAACTCGTGGATGCTCATTCCAAAGCTTAGCATCATCCGTTGGACAGTGAACCGGTAAGTCTGCTAGATTTACATGCACAACGTGATTATTTTCAGACATCATCACTCCTTTTTACTTTATTTATTAGTTTATTATAACAAGCAAAGCAAACGTTCAAATTATTCAGTTAACTGAAGCCACTTGTTATAAATTTTCTTCACTTTGCTATCATAAGGCTTTAGTTGATCGATCTCAACTAATAATGGCTTATTGTTAAATAAATAATCATAACTTAAATCACGGTAATAACAATACGCTTCTATAAGTATCTGTGCTTCATCAAATTGGAGTAATTGCGCACTTTCCATCGATTGAAAAATACGGATATTATCGGTAAACAAACTAATTTCTTGATGGTGATTCGTATAAGCCAGCGCCATATATTGAGCTAAAAATTCAATATCTATCATACCACCAACGGAGAATTTCAAATCAAAATAGCCATGCTTAGGCCGGTATAAATTATCGTTCATCTTCAAGCGCATTGCTATAATTTGTTTTTTTAGCTCATTAAGATCTCTCTTTCTTTTTAACACATCATAGCGTATCAACTCAAATTCCGATTGTAATTGTTCACTTCCACCAACCCAACGTGCTCGTGTAATTGCTTGATGCTCCCAAGTCCAAGCCTGATTCAATTGATAATTAGCAAATGCTTGTATATCAGACACTAATAAACCTGTTTCACCTGAGGGCCTTAACCTTAAGTCAATCGTATATAACTTCCCAGAATAACTCTGTGTTTGCATTAGGCTTACAAATAATTGCACTACTTTAATATATATCTTAGATGGATTATCTATTTTTTGATGCCGCTTATAGAGAAAAATTAAATCAAGGTCAGAGCCAAAACCCAGCTCATAACCACCTAATTTACCATAACTGACCACACAAAATGATTCTTTTAAAAGTAAAAGTTCATTTTCTGTAATTGAAAGTTTATGTTTTATTTGCTGCCAAGCATAGTCTAACATTGTTTCAATAATGGCCTCAGCCAATGCACTTAATACATCTGAAGTTTCCATTAAGGTTAAACTACGCTTATATTCAGCAACTGCTACTTTAAAGACTTGCTCTACCTTAAAGCGCCGAACAATCTCTATGAATGCTTCCTTAGCATCATACTCCACTTGATTAATACATTTTAACAATAAATAGTTATAATCTACTTTACTGAGGTATAACTGCTGATGTTCATCAGGCAAATATAATACCGTTTCTAATAAATGAGGAAATTGTATCAAACGTTGTGAAAACCATTGCCCTCTGGCAATCATCTCAACAAGTAAGTGCAACTGATCTTTAGATTCAACCAATAAATATAAGTAAGTACTGCGCCTTGATATCGCTCTTAATAGTTTTAATATATCTCCTAAAAGGGTAGATTGTTGATCGCTTGGATAGTGATGCACTTCAATTAAAAATAAAAATATCAACTCATTAATCAAAACACAAACTTGCTCTGATAGTTGCATATTCCGCTTACATTTTGCCTTAAAATCATTAATCATAGACTCTAAATTAACCACGGAGTCCTGCTTTGTTATAACCGTACTTCCTAGATGATCTTCTAGATTTAGTTTTTCAAATTCATCAAGTTTACTAAAATGCGTCAACTCATCAAATGCCTGCTGAACCTCTTTTGATACTTGATTATAATCGTTGAACAGTGCATCCCAATGGCTATAATTGAGCATAGCGCTTATGCGATTTTGATTTAATTCTTTTTTAGGCAAATGATGGCGTTGTTGATCATTGAGCATTTGTAATACATTTTCTAAATTTCTCAGAAAAACATAATGTTTATATAGTTTATCTGCTATAACTTGATCAATGTGTTGATATTTAGCTAAGTTCATCAGCGCATCATATAAATGAGGGGTTCTTAAGTGTCGATTCTGTCCGCCATAAATTAATTGATAACACTGCACAATAAATTCTATCTCACGGATACCGCCACGCCCTAGTTTAACATTAAAACGTAAACGCTCAATTTGCATTTCTTTTAGAATCTTACTTTTCATTCGTCTAATTGCATCTAGCACCGTATAATCCATATAATTGCGATAGACAAAATCAGAAATAATCGATTCAACTTCTTTGGTATTTGTTGTTACTTGGCGCGCTTTAATCAATGCATAACGTTCCCATTCTCTAGCGTGCTTAATACAATAAGATTGAAAACTTGATATTGAAGACACTAAAGGAGAGCCGTCTCCAAATGGCCTCAATCGCATATCAACACGATAAACAAAGCCATCAATTGTTAGCTGATTTAAATACTGAATAAACTGCTGCGCAACGCCACTATAGACTCTTAATGGATCAAACGAAATACTTACTTTCTCATCATATAAAAAGATCAAATCAATATCAGATGAAAAGTTAAGTTCTCTAGCGCCGAGTTTTCCCAAAGCAAGTACAGTCATCGGTGGTATATTATCGAGATTAAATTTCGTTTTAACGTCACGGTATGTTTTTTCTAAAGCAAGATTAATTAAATAATCAGCCAATAAGGATAAATGCTTGGCAATAATCTCAAATGGTTGGTTTAAATTAAGCATTTGATGAATAATTACCACTGAATGAAACTTTCTAAATAACCGAATTGCTTGATTAAAATCACTCAGCTGATTATTTGTTATAAATGCATCATATGCCTGATCATAGTCTGATACTAAAGGTGATAAAATAGCCTCGATAAATAAATCAAGGTGCGTTTTAGCAAATAAACTCACAAAAGGAGAGTTATCTAATAAATGCTCTATTTGTGCCTGACTTATATCATACTGCCCCCTTTCTATCTGTTTCAAAATCAAACTTAATAGTTCTTTATTTGATTGAGCCGCTTTGTTTTGTTGCATCATTAATTTTTAACTAACTCCCGATGACGAAAACAATCAAGCGTATGATCATTAACCATACCAACCGCTTGCATAAATGCATAACAAATTGTAGGCCCTACAAACTTAAAACCCTGCTTTTTTAAATCATTAGACATCAAAGTCGAAATTTCACTCTCTGAAGGCACCTGTTTATTATCAAAGTAATGATTTACAAGAACCTTACCATCAACAAATGCCCATATATAATCACTAAGTGTATGCTTTTGATTAAGCTTAATACAGGCACGTGCGTTATTAATAATTGCATTTATTTTTAAGCGATTACGTATGATCTTAGGATTATTGACTAATGATTGAACCTTTAGATCATCATAGGCTGCAATTGCATAAATATCAAAATTATCAAACAGTTCTCGATAGGCATGACGCTTTTTTAAGATAGTTATCCAACTCAGACCAGCTTGCATTCCTTCCAAGCACAGAAATTCAAATAACTTTTGATCATCATAAAGCGGAACACCCCACTCTTGATCGTGATAACTAATGTATAATGGATCATCATTAACCCAAGCACAGCGCATCTTACTCGGCATATTCAAAGGCACTAGAAATTGTTAAAAAACTTTTTTTATAGAGTTTTAAAAAGTCATCTGCTGAAGTAATCGTTTCATACTGACTTGCAAGCTTAGTGAGCTCAATTGCCGATGCCACAAGATTGCCAAGTGCTTGAGCAACTTCTTGGTTACCTGCATGCTCGCTATGCGATAATATCTGATCTAAATCCAAAGGAAAATCAACAGCTGCTTTTGCGTCTGAGCGTTGTCCGCCATCAAAATTCATAACCAGTTATCCTCCAATTTATTTTAGGCTTATCACCATCATAAAGTGCTTTGAAGCTAAATACAATTTACGCTTACACTATGCTCTCTTCTAAATCTAAAAAAGCATCTATAACTTCACTAACCGTTACATCTTTTGCAACTTTAGAAGACTTTTGTAACAAATGATGTTGAACATTCCATGGTTTCCAATTCGCAGCATTTGTACTACCAAAAATGACAACCATTCGATTAACTAGAGCTGCGGCAATATGCATTGTTCCACCATCACAACAAATAAATGAGTCACATAAAGCAATACCGGCAATTAATTCTGATAAGTGCTCAGTTTTAATAAAGCATAAATTAAGCCCATCAACAGTTTTTAGCTGTTCTTCAAGGTATTGTGCTTTTTCATCATCACCTGGATGAAGTGGATTATTTTCTGATCCTGGAGACCAAAAAATTAGTATGGGTTGGCTAACATTATTTGCATGTAATTGTTTGATTAAATCAACATAGGATTCAATTGACCAGCGGTTTTGTGGTTTTCTAGAGCTTAAATGAATACCAATTGGCTTAGCATGCTCATGAACATGGTACTTATTTCTTAATGCTTCAATAAGCACTTTATCCGGATAAAGTTGCATATTTCCAGGCATCTTCGTTAGACCAAAAGCATTTTTACCTAGTTCATAAACAAGTTCAACTTCATGCTGCCTCTCTCTATCTTTAGCCTCCATGGCAAAATACAAATGCTTTTTTTGATTTGGTTTATCAATATAACCTATTAGTTTCTTAATTCCAGCTAAAGATACATAGCTAATTTCTTTTTCCTTAAACCCACCAGCAGCAAGTAATGCATAATCATAACGCTCTTTCTTTAAACGTCTAAAAAATAGAAATTTATTCCTGTAGGTTTTAAGCAAACTTCCTTTTCTATGTTTAGCTTTCTCATAGCTAATTATCTTTCTAACATAAGGATTATTTGCCAAAACTGTTTCATTATATGTATTTAACATAACATCAATTGTCGCAGTAGGATATTGCTCTTTAATTGCTCTAATTAACGGCGTAGTACAAACTAAATCACCTATATTATCTGCTCTGACAACTAACAATTTTTTATTTTTCAGATCAATTGACTGCATAACAAATACTCAATCATTCATTTTAATAATTAATCATTGTGCAAAATTATATCATCTTTAGTTAAAACAAAAAGAATTAACCCAATAATTTCTGGGCAAATAGCCTAAATAATCTATAATATCACTTTAAATTATATTGCGCTTAATTTATAAAGAAGATGACACAACATGCTGATTAACTATCAAAAAATAAGAACGTTCTTTTTATACCTATCCGCTATCTCATTTCTAATTCCTTTTGCATGCTTTGGACTAGGCAGAGCATTGACGACGATCCCCTTTGGTATTGCCATTATTTGTGCATTAATTGGTGGTGATATTAAAGGTGCCATTTACTACCTTAAATCAAATAAACTCATGATACCTATGTTGCTATTGCCCATTATGATGTACATTGGAATTCTGTACACACCAAACGCACTACAAGAAGGTGGCCTTAGAATTGCAACTAAATACAATTGGCTGCTCTTTCCACTACTTCTAACACCAATGCTAATAACTCTATATAACAAACGTAATTGGCAACTAAGTGCTTATAACAGTTTTATTTTCGGCGCACTGATCGTTTCATTAATTGGAATTATTTCAACAATGAACGTTCACTTTTTTCAATGGATTTCAAATTTTTCAACCTATCAAGGTTATGATCCTACCAGCCCACTTCAATCACATACAGAGACTGGCTTTATCAGTGCATTAGGTGCCTTTTTCTGTGCGACACTCATTATTTATCATCGACCATTTGGCTTAAAAATAGTTTATGCTGTGTTATTCTTTCTAATTTCTTATTATGTCGTTTTTCTTAATTCAAGCAAAACTGGTATCTTATTATATGCAGTATTAGCAATTATATTTGTTATGCAATATTTTGTTAAAAATTATAAACAAGCGCTGTTAGCATTTTGTTTATTGATTGTTATAGCAATTGCTATTGCTTTTTTATCTCACTCGGCGCACCAGCGTATAGAGAAACTTATTCACTCGGTTACCCAAGTTGAATCCAATGCAGATGATACATCTTTTGGCCAACGCACAATCATGTTAAGACTTGCTTTAGAACAGTTCAAAAAACATCCGATTATTGGTTCAGGCACTGGAACTCCTATTCAAGGAAGTTATCAAGACCTTAATAATCCCAATTTAACAACTAGTGATCCACACAGTGAGTTTCTATTTATTATCACAAAAATTGGCCTAGTTGGCCTATGTTTATTTATTCTATACTTGGCTTTTATGATCTATGATAGTTTATTTAAGATTCGCAAAGGCATTGAAGCTAAACTTGCATTAGGTGTATCTATTAGCTTTGTCTTCTATGCTCTGATTGAATCTATCTTATATCATAACCCTGCATCCTATGAAGTTGCCTTTTTTGTCAGCTTATTTTTCCTATCTAATCTTAAACAACCTCAGCTTGTAAATCACTCAACACACACAGTGAGTTAATGATAAGACATAGAAGAGCCTTTCAATTTACTAGCTTGATTAGCTGCGCTAACACTAAACACTTTTGGAGCATCCAAGCTGTGTAAGCCTGCATGTGCTTGAGTTTGTTTGGCATTAATATCATTAACCACTACTTCTGCTGCTTCTTTACCACTTTTATAGGCACCATCAACGGTTGCGTAGCGTTTTTTAGAACTGCCTTCACCAGCAAAAATCAATCGCCCATTTGCTTCTGGCCTTGCCATCTCTGCTAATAGATTAGGTGAAATGCCTTTTCTTATGGCAACAAATGAGCCCCTACTATAAGGATCCTCTCGCCAATTTGTTGAAATTACTTCTCTTGGGTAGGGTATTAATTTATTAGGATACATCTTTTTTAATTCATTCATAATAATCTGAATTTTTTCTTCTTTCGTACATTGATTTAACGCCTTTGCATAGGAACCAGAGGATAAAACCATTAACATAGGTTTATCAAAATTTTCACTGTATTTATAAAAGTTCATCATATCAAGTGTACGTTTGTTTTTGATGGTATCTTCTGAGATATTGCCTAGCCATTCACTCCCTTTATCGTCTTGCCAAAAGCATTCATCAAAAATTAAAAATGTTTTTTCAAAATCCCCCATTTCTAATTGATTAATTGCTTGTTGTTTTTCCTTAGATAAACTCGGTGTAAATTCAACTAAATCAGATTTAAGCACTCCGATTGGCATTGTGTTAATCACATAATCACAACAATGCGCTTCTATCTGTCCATTTTTTTCAGTTGTTATTATTATTTTATCCTGATTAGATGTATCAATTTTAGTAACTGGTTGATTTAAATAAATCGACCCTATGCCAAAATCTTTAGCTAAGTTATCTGTAACTTGTGAAAATCCATTTGGGAAAATAACATTATCACCTGCAATTTTTGAGTGATCGTATGGATCTGCTGCATGAATTGAAAGTTTATCTAAATCTAAGCCATACTCTAAATCAAACATAACTAAGACAAGTTGTAAAAGTCTACGATATTTCTTACTATCTTTATTAATTTTTTGTTGCTGACAAAATGCTTCAAATACATCATTTATTGAGATCTGATCACTGTCTTTCGTATCTCTTGCAACTTCAGCTACGTTTGACTCAAATGCTTCTGCTAACTTAATTAATTTTTTTACTTTTTCTTCAGTTAGCTTTTCGTGACTGATTAAGTCATAAATAGCCGAACCTTTTCTTGTTTCTTTAAAATTAGAATCATTAAAGTGTGTTTTAAGGTATTCAATCCCATATTTTTCAACTAAATCCATAATTGGATTAAAGCTATCCCCATCTTCTCCTTTTATTCCATGAATCCATGAAGCACCCACATCAATTGATAAATGCTTTAGTTGTTCAGATGATGGGTGTATTGTATGAACGCGCCCTCCAATATAATCTCTAGCCTCTAAGATTTTAACATCTTGAACGCCTTCATTTTTAAGCTTATTTGCTGCTGCAAGCCCTGCTGCTCCAGCACCGATAACGATAACACTGTTAGACATAATAATCCCCTCCCTGGTCACTATTAATTCAAAATGTCTACATTAATTATTATCGATTTTTTTAGAAAATAAAATTTAGATATTGTTTCAAAAATAATCAAATTCATCATATATTATGCTATATAAAATAAAAACAATTCATAAGTCATAACAATAAATGATTACAATTTAGAGATTAATCAAATAACTTTTTTACGATATTAATAATTTTTGCCATTGCCTCATCATAAGATGTCGCATCTGGTGTTTCTGATACAACCCGATTAGCTATCACTGCCGCTATTGAAGCTGCTTTTAAACCAAACGTGGAAGCTATACTAAATAATGCCGATGACTCCATCTCATAATTTAATACATTTAGCTTTTGCCATTCCTTCAGTGAACCTTGAAATGAACGCCTAACATATCCGGAATAACTATCATAGCGCTCTTGGCCTGGATAAAATGTATCTGATGAGGCTGTAATTCCCAAATGCATTGCTATATTTTGTATTCTTGCACTTTCAACAAGCTTCATCGTTAAATCAAAATCGGCAACAGCAGGATATTCAATCGGCGCATAGTGAAGTGATGTACCATCTAATCTAACAGAAGCACTTGTGATAATAACATCGCCTAAATTAATATGTTTTTGAATGGCGCCTGTTGTCCCAACTCTGATAAAATTTTTCACACCAAGCATTGCTAACTCTTCAAGGCAAATACCAACTGAAGGGCCTCCCATGCCCGTTGAACAAATTAAAACCTTTTGATTATTAATTAAAGCAGTCGCCGAAGTATATTCTCTATGAGTGGTAATAAAATCAAAATTTTTATCTAATAAGTTTGCTAAATATTCAACACGCTGAGGATCTCCAGGTAAGAGTGCTGTTGTTACACCTTTAAGATCGTATCGACTTAAGTTAACATGGTATCGTTTCTTTTTTTCATCTAAACTCATAATTTTTCCTTTTCATGCGTGATTATTAAAACAACTAAAAACCGCTTGAAATTCAATTTACAACAATTAATCAACATTACAATAATATATATTCATTTCTTTTATTACAATTAATTGCCTATTTTTCAATATTTTATCCCTTGCTTATTACAAAAAAATATGCGAGCATGTTGCGGAATTTTATCTCGGGTTGCTCGGGTTGTAATAAATATGTGTAGAGGAACATCATAATGAAAGCTAAGATATTACCTATATCAATTGCGCTGGCCTTTGGTATTGCAAGTGTTTATGCCGCTGATAATAACCAAGTAACAAATGTTACAAATTCAGCGTCAAATGACAAGCAATCAACAACAAACCAAACTACTTCTAATTCAGATGATAGCGTAAATCAACAAAATAACCAAAATAATTTAAACAGCACACAAAGTTCAGGCTTAAGTGGGCTGAACTGGGATTTAAATGGTGTTAAATTTGATTTACACGGCTTTATGTCAACAGGCATGTCGATCTCTGATAATTCAGCTGAGTATAATATACCAGGTCATGGTAATGTTAACCAAGATGCGACCTTCTCAACGCCGTCTTTATTTGGTTTACAATTAAATGCTCAAATTACAGATAAATTATCCTTTATGACTCAAGTGGTCGCAGATGGTGATGATACAAACGGCAATACTGCATATACACCAAACGTTAACTGGATGTATGCTCAATATCAAGTAAATCAAAATATTGCTGTGCGCGCAGGTCGTTTCCAACTACCATTATTTTTGTATTCTCAAGAAATTGAAGTTGGTTATGATTATCCTTATACCTTTCTTCCAAATGAAGTGTATCGATTGATTCCATTTTACTCCTTAAACGGAGTCAATTTACTGTTACAGACTAACCTAGGCGATAGTGGCTGGAATGTATCATTTCAACCATTTTTTGGTGAAAGTTCATGGGATTATGATGCCGTGTTAAGTATTGGCTCTGGTATGACAACTGTTCAACAGCTAGGCTTTCAAGGTAATAAACTATTTGGTGGTGATTTAACTTTCTCAAATACGATCTTTAAAGTTCATGCATCGTATGCTCAAACAGAAGTCGAAACAACCAATGTTCCAACTGGTTCCCCAACACCAAGTGATCAAACCGGTCGTTTTTATAGTGTTGGTGGTGAAATGAACTATAACAATATTTGGGCTTCAAGTGAGTTTGCTTCACGTAAGTTAGATGCACCTTATGCCGCTTTAAATGCGTATTATTTCTCACTGGGCTATCATATCCAAAAATTCTTACCGTATATTAACTATGCCAAAATGTATACGACAAACTGGAATGAATTAACTGAATATGGCGCCGGCGCTGAAGTTGCCCAAGGGCAATCATCAGTAACACTTGGTTTGAATTACTACTACAACGCAAACCTTGTATTAAAAGGCTCTTGGAGCTATATTATGCCAGATCAAGGTGGTTATGGATTATTCCAAACGAATCCAGATGGCAATGTAAATTTATTTACGGTCTCTGCTTCTTTAATCTTCTAATAAACCATCACTAGGATTAAATAAGGGAAGCTTTATGAAAAAAATAGATTTAAAAAAAACAGCGCTTAGCGTAATTGCTTTAGTTAGCATTGTTTCTGTAAGTAATGCATTTTCGCAACTACTTATTGTTACAAGTAATCAGACTCAAGTTAATACTATTTCAGAGAACACTCTGCGCCAGCTTTATAGTGCTCGAATCACTTCTTCTCATTTAGTTCCTATTGATTCGCCAGCTGATAGCCTTGCATTTAAAGCGTTTTATCATCAGCTATTTAACTGGTCAGTTTCTGAAGTAACTCAGTATCGATCTAGTCTGCTTTTTAGCGGTAAAGGCACACCGCCTCAACAAGCAAATTCTACAATGCAAGCGCTGGATAAGGTCAGTCATAATAAGAATTTAATTACTTATGCAACAGCTGAACAAGTCAATCAATTTGGCCCTGCATTTCTAAAAGTAATCTATCCAGCAAATAATACACTCAGTCATACTATTCATAGTCGTGATGATATTAAAATTATTAATGAGCCTAAGACTAATCTAGTCGATGAGCACATCGTAACAACTCAAAAAAATAAGGCTATCGCTAAAAAAACTCAAATGGACTCAGCGAGTACGACTCAAAATAACCAACAAATAAAAAATAATAGTTCAGAAAGCACTACTAGCAATTATTCTCAGAAAGAACTTGGTCTTGCTGCTATTTGTGCAAAAGGTTGTACACCTGAGCAAATCAAGGCATTTCTGAATCATAAAAACCAAGTTAATTTAGTCAATAGCTGATCAATCACGTTTGCTGGCATTTGTAATGATATAAGCGCCCCTACGTGGCACCTCTCCTATTAATTGATACGAACTATGATCAATTAGACGCTGAACCTGTTGGCTTGTCGGATTATCTGAGGTAATAACAATAATTGGTTGATGTGACTTTTCTGCCTTATTCCAAATTTCTGAAAATTGACGATAGGTCACTAAATCTTTTGGTAAATGATGTAAATAATTGACACCTTCATAAATTTCACGCTTCCAATTATCGCCTAAGTTTTGACCTTTATCCCAATCAGCAACAATACCAATATCTCGATCTAAATATAGTGGCATTGCATAATAGTATCGCCCTAGCATAAATACCTGAGCATTTGGGTAACGTTTTAAAACCGGCTCTACTTTTTCAGCTATTGGGTAATTCCATTGTAGCCTAAAGTATTTAATTGCTGCAATTAAGGTTAAATTCATAAGGATGTTAACAATAATCACCGTAATAACAAACCATTTTAAAGGTTTTTTCCTTCTAAGCCCAACGAACAAACTTATTGCGCCAACAGCTAATACAATAGCAAGAAAATAGCCATAAGGCATGGTTAGATAAACTGCTTTATCATGCCAAAAAATTGGTAATAGCAACAAAGTTAACGCAGCTAAAACAAAAATCACGGCTAAGATGGTCGTTGCAACTTGGTTCACTTTAGATAAGGTTGTACGCCATAAACGATCAAAATAAATAGCCATTAACATTGCTGATGCTGGAAATACAGGCCCAATATAGCCAGGCAGCTTAGAGGTTGGAATTGAAAAGAAAATTGTAATTAAAATGACCCATAATAATAAAAATAATTCAATCTTATACTGTTGAGGCTTGCGCCAAATTAATTTTATTTGACTAACATAAGTTTGAAAAAAATAAAATGTCCATGGGAATACCCCCCCTATTACCAACAACACATAGTAATAAAATGGATTGTGCATATTAAAGTTATCACCAACAAAACGCACGACTTGATTCCAAATAAAAAAATAAGACATAAAACCTGGGTATTTTGATTCAACAATTAAAAACCAAGGTAGAATGATTATCAGAAACAAAATAAGACCTGAAACTAGGCGTATTTTTAGTAGCAGCCTCCAGTTGTTTACTAGTAAAAACCAAAAAAACAACACCATCGCTGGAAAAACAATACCAATTAAGCCTTTAGTTAAAAAGGCGAGTGCTGCAAATACATAAGCTAAGTATAGCCAAAGGCTACGTCCTCTTTGTTCAACAGGCAAATACAATGCAATGATCAATGAAAATAAGCATAAATTCAGCCAACAGGCAACTTCTCCATCCATATTTGCATAATGGCCTAAGGCAAAAAATAATGGTGTAATTGCTATTAATATGGCACTTAATAGCGCGACTCTTCGATTAAATACAATTGATGCTGAAATATAACTAAATAATGCGGTCAACGTCACTAAAACAGCAGGAAAAAACCGTGCTGCAAACTCGTTAACACCAAAAAGCTTAAAAGCAAAAATATTCAACCAATAAAATAAAATAGGCTTACCAAGAAAAGGTGAACCCGCTATCGTTGGCACAGTATAATTATCATGTTTAAACATCTCCCAAGCAATACCAACGTATCTTGTCTCATCCGGTGAAACTAAATGGTGGCCTCCCAGAAATAATAAATTAAAAATAAATAACCCTATCGCTAAAAGTACTAGGTCACTTAATCGAATATCGACTTTATCCATCGTCAAACACTACACTCCAAATCGTCTATAAACAGATAACAGTATAACGCAATTAATTAAGCAATCATGATAAAATTAGTAAAAATAAGCAAAATTCAATTAATGTTTTATTTCAATCAGTTAAGCAATACCTTCTGACATTTTTTATCTTTTAACCAAAAAATTAGACTCGCCAAGGCAAATAGTTTTAATAGAATTGGGATTAGACAATAAATAGAGGCTATCATAAAAACAGATAATGTATGTGTTTGCCTTAATGCATAGTGTAATAATGGAAAAGCCGTAATAATTGCAATGGCAAAGCTTAATTTTTCAATCAGTGCAAACCATGAATAGTAACCATTACCAAGCCTACGTCTAGCTGGTTGATCAATCCACTGAGCAAGTAATAAGTTCGGTAATATAACTTCAAATGGCAAAGATAGCCCTAAAAGAAAAATAATCACTGAAAATTGAATCTTCTCTCCAGAATTTAGCATTAAAGCAAAGCTAAAAACAACGATCGCATAGATAAGTGATAACAACCACATTCGAATACTACCAAAACGAATTGCCAAGGGCCTAACAAAATAAATTGATAATACCGCCGCTAAAAAATATAAAAACAAATATAGCCCATTCATACCTTTACTTACTAATACGTATTTAGTATAAAAAACAAACATAACACCACCAATAGCTGATGCCATAACACACAGTGCATAGGTAATATATAAATACACTCCTGAACGATCAAACGCCTTGATATAATGCTTTAGTTTATAGTTGAATTGACTAGCGACTTTAGATTGGCCAACTGTGGCATCACTACGTTTTAACCAATAGAAAAAACTAATAAATCCGCTTATAAATAAAATTAAAAAAAGTGTAATATAAAGCCAAAGTCCAAGCTTATTTGCAAAATATTTCGTCACACAAAAAAGTAATAGTAAGGCGATGACAACACCTAATGCTGCTAAAATTTCACGTACTATGATAATTTTAGATTTATTTGCTCTTGAGGACTTCCATAACGCCCCCCTAGTATTAACATAAATACTGAAATAACTATATGAAGTTGAGATGCAAAATACACCAATAATCAAATTGAGCAAATTATTTTTAAAAAAAGGAACGTAAAGTATAATAAAACTTAATACGAAAATAATTGCCGCAATTGATAACCCCAAGTAATTTTTCTTGGCAAAACGATCACAAATATAACCAATAAAAGGATCAATAGCCGCGTTGATTAAGCGTATGATAAATAAGCTAATACTGATGCTAACTAAAGTAACATTAAGCTTATTATGATAATATTCTGGCAAAAACATATAAAGTGGAAAACTTGCAAATGCAAGTGGAAAAACAATACACGCATATGGCAAAATTGACGTTAATGGTAATACCTTTTCTTTCATAGCTTGTCCTAAAATGAATACACTCTGCTCTTTTAGCAAGAAAGATGACTTTGAGTTAATTTGTTCTCTAGCAAAATCTATTTTAAAATGCTACCTAACAGAGTGGGCTTCTAACAATTAATAATATAAAGACTTAAGATGAATTACACAAATGAAACAGAATTTTGAAAAAAAATGGCTTTACTTATATGCCGTCTCTATATTATTGGGCATTCTCGTTAATCTTATATTGACAGATCATACTCAAATCATTAAGCCGCTTATCTTACCTAGCATCTCACTATTGCTTTATGTCATTTTTTTACAAATTCCATTTAATCAAACTTTTTATCCATTGAAAAATCTACGTTTTTTCGTTGCTCTTGTTATCGGTAATTTCATTATTATCCCATTAATTCTTTATTTGAGCATTCCCTTAATTGATTTAGATTGCTCTGTTAAGTTTGCTTTATTACTCGTACTATTAACGCCATCAATTAACTATGTTGTCTTATTTAGCCGCCTTGGCGGTGGGAGTGAACAGTTAATTCGAGTCAACACACCTATTCTACTTATCTTACAAATTATATTAATTCCCATATTTTTATACCTAAGCTTTCACAACACGATCAATAGCATGATTTCTTTTAAGTTATTCACTAGCACATTAATCTGGATTATTATTATTCCTCTACTACTTGCACTAATAAGCGAGTATGTACTGAAACGATTTAAAAATACTAGTTATACACAGAAAGCCATAAATAGCTTACCAAAAATTATGCTTTCAATTGTGCTATTTTGCCTATTTGCAACTTACTCAAATAAAATGTGGGCAAATTCCTATATTGATTTGTCAATGGTATCGCTAATCTATCTAAGCTTTTTAATTATTACTCCGGTTGTTGCCATTCCGTTAGGCAGCTTATTTACGCTCAAAGCAACTGAAACGCGCACACTAGCATTTAGTTTCTTAAGCAGAAACTCTCTTATCGCACTACCGATTGCATTTGCATTTAGCCATCAAGCTTCCGTCATTTTGAGTATTATTCTTTTACAATTATTTATTGAGTTAATCGGTGAAGTTATTTATGTGCGCTTAATGCCAGAACTAATCCTTTAATACTTCTTATCTTATACGCTGTAATACATCAAAAATTCAAGCGGATGTACCGTCATATTAAGACGCTGACTTTCTTCTGATTTCAAGTCAATGTATGCATCGATCAAATCATCACTAAAAACACCACCGGCTGTTAGAAAATCACGGTCCTCATCTAAATGAGCCAAAGCGTGATCTAATGATGAAGCAACCGTTGGCACATTTTCTAATTCTTCTGGCGGTAGATCATATAAATTCTTATCCATTGCATCACCTGGATGAATTTGATTTTGAATACCGTCTAACCCCGCCATTAACATACTTGCAAACATTAAATAAGGATTCGCTGCGGCATCACCAAAACGTACTTCTATACGTCTTGCTTTTTCGCTCATCACATAAGGAATGCGAATTGAGGCAGAACGGTTTCGTGCAGAGTAAGCCAATAAAACAGGCGCTTCAAAACCAGGAACGAGACGCTTATAACTATTTGTTGAAGGGTTAGCAAACGCATTAATTGCTCGCGCATGTTTAATTATTCCACCAATATAATATAATGCTTCATCAGACAGCCCTGCATAATTACTGCCTGCAAAAATATTTCTACCATCTTTGGATAATGATTGGTGAACATGCATACCTGAACCATTGTCACCCGCTAATGGTTTTGGCATAAAGGTTGCCGTTTTATTAAACATTTCAGCAACATTATGCACAACATATTTAAAAGACTGTACTTGATCTGCCTTTTTCACTAACGTATCAAACTTTGTTCCTATCTCGCACTGTCCTGCTGTACCAACTTCATGGTGATGTACCTCAACCTCTTGACCAATTTCTTCTAAAATTTGACACATGGTTGAGCGAATATCTTGTAATGAATCCACTGGTGGCACAGGAAAATAGCCGCCCTTAACACCTGGACGATGGCCACGATTGCCATTTTCATATTTTAATGCACTACTCCAAGCAGCCTCTTCTGAATTAATACTAAATGACGCTTGATGCATTTGAGCCTCAAATCGCACGTCATCAAAAATAAAAAATTCCGGCTCTGGGCCAAAATAACACGTATCTGCAATACCCAAAGAACGCATATAATTCTCAGCACGCTTAGCAACAGAACGAGGGTCTCTTTCATATGACTGCATTGTTGCTGGCTCCAAAATATCACAACGTATTTGTAAGGTTGGCGCTTCAAAAAAAGGATCTAAAATCACCGACTCTGCATCAGGCATTAAGATCATATCGGACTCATTAATGCCTTTCCAACCCGCAATTGATGAGCCATCAAACATTTTACCTTCATGAAAGAAATTTTCTTCTATACTATTTGCTGGTATCGTAACATGCTGCTCTTTACCTTTTGTATCTGTAAAGCGTAAATCAACAAATTCAATCTCATCCTGTTTGATTTGCTTTAAAACTTCTTTTGCTTGACTCATCGATTTCTCCCTTACAATAATTGAATTAAAATGAACAAAACTTTAAAACCGCCACCATTATATCTAATCATGCTTCAAGTTGCACTGAAAGAAACATTAAATTTTTCCTGATTAAAATTAAGGAAAATTAGCTAATTTTCAGGTATCCTTTAGGGTAGTAATAGTGTTTAGTTTAATTAGGTTTAACGGTGATTGATCATGAGGGTTTCAGAGCAAACGTTGCAATAGTGCTCATAAATAAAGAAGGTAAGGTCTTTTGGGGCAAGCGCGTGCGCCAAAATGCATGGCAATTTCCTCAAGGTGGTTTAAATTCAGGTGAAACACCATTAGAGGCGCTCTATAGAGAACTCTATGAAGAAGTCGGTTTGAAACCACACGATGTTGAGGTAATTGCTGCAACAAAAACTTGGTTACGTTATCGCCTGCCACGATTTTTAATTCGCCGAGGCTTTCCGCTTTGTATTGGTCAGAAGCAAAAGTGGTTTTTATTAAGGCTTAAATCCAATGATTCAGCCATTAATTTAAAAGCGAATAATAAACCTGAGTTTGATGCCTGGCGTTGGGTTGATTATTGGTATCCTACAACACGCGTGGTATCATTTAAGCGACATGTTTATCGAAAAGCATTGGAGTATTTTTTTCCAATTTATAAGGAATGGAAGTAAAGGTTAAACATTTATGCAATTATGGCAACAACTTGTTAACGCACTGGAGAGTAATGCAGATTTAGAAAGTGCATTAAGGGCGCTTTCAAGCCAAATTCAAACAGAACTAAATGTTGATGCCTGTAGTATATTTTTAACTGAAGATGACAAAAGTCTATATACCTTAACGGCAACGACATTAACACCGCTTCTAATTGGACTTGTCCATATTCATGCCGATCAGGATGTCGTAGGTAATGCTGCCCTTAGAGAAGAACCGGTCCTAATCAAAGATATTTTCCAGAATCATCATCCAACGATACTAACCTCATTCACTCGACAAAAGCTACACACACTTTTATCAATGCCAATTATCTATAAAAGTGATGTCATTGGCATTATTGCCGTTCAAAATAAAAATGTTAATGACATGCCAGAGCATGTACAGACAAAACTTGTCACGTTATGTGCAAATATTGCTGAAGCACTTGATGAAGCACTGGATCGTGATGATGTAACAGAGAAAATTGAAGAGGCAACTAAAGATAATCCAACGGTATTCTTTGACGGACAACCAATTACTAAAGGCGCTGCTATCGGCACGGCCGTTGTTCGTTATAATATTCTTGATTTAGATAGTATTCCAGATAAAAAAAATCAATCTGATAATGAAGTTGATCAGTTTAAATCAGCAGTTGTTGCCCTTAAAACTGAAATTGACTCAATGATTACAACGCTTGACCAACAAGTAACAGAAACAGAAACTGCATTATTTAAAGCCTATCTTCAAATTTTAGACTCTACTAGTTTTTATGATGCAGTGATTCATCTTATTGACGAAGGCATCTGGGTACAAAGTGCCTTAAAACAGGTTGTCAGACGCTTATCTAACTCATTTAGCCAAATGTCGAATGAGTACCTACAATCAAGGGCTAGCGATATTCAAGATATTGGTCGACGTATTCTAACTCACTTACAAAAAACAAATCCAACTCAAGAAGGTTATCCATCTGATACGATTTTAGTGGCCTATGAAATTACACCTTCTATGCTCGCTGAAGTTCCAAAAGGTTTTTTAAAAGCGGTTATTTCGCAGGAAGGGACGGAAAACTCACATACAGCAATCTTAGCTCGAGCAATGGGTGTTCCATTTATTATTGGCTTTCCTTCATTACCTATTTCATTTTTAGAACATAAGCCACTAGTCGTTGATGCACACATTGGGCGTGTTTATGCTAACCCATCTAAGGGACTTGTAAAAGCCTACCAACGCCTAATTGAACAAGAAGAACAACTTCAAGAACGCCTACACTCTATTAGGTTACTCCCATCTGAAACAACCGATGCCCATAAAATTCAACTACAAGCTAATGTTGGATTAGTTGCTGATTTAGATGTTGCTATTGCAAATGGCTCAGAAGGTATCGGGCTTTATCGTTCTGAAGTACCATTTATGATTAGAGATAATTTTCCATCAGAAGATGAGCAGCGTATTATCTATTCACAGTTTTTAGATGCCTTTCCATCACATGTTGTGACAATGCGGACACTGGATGTTGGCGCAGACAAAGCGTTACCCTATTTTAGCGAGCCAGAAGCAAACCCTGCACTTGGCTGGCGAGGACTACGCATGCTATTAGATCAAACTGATTTATTTTTAATGCAAGTTAGGGCCATGCTTAAGGCAAGTAAAAACCATGGTAATTTAAAAATTCTACTACCAATGGTTAGTGAATTAGAAGAAGTTGAAGAAGCAACAAGTCTTATTAAGCGTGCCTGGCATGAGTTAATTGAAGAGGGCTTAACGATCAAGTTCCCTCAAATTGGCATTATGATTGAAGTCCCTTCTGTCATCTATCAACTACCTGCCATGTTTCAATACGTTGATTTTATCTCGGTTGGCAGTAATGATTTAACCCAATACCTGCTTGCAGCAGATCGTAACAATAGTAAAGTTTCTTACCTATATAGTCAGCTTCACCCCGCTGTCATACGTGCGATTTATGATATTTCTTCTATTACCGTTTCTTCTGCAAAAATTGCCTGCCTATGTGGCGAACTTGCTGGAAATCCATTAGCAATACCGCTTTTAGTCGGTATGGGCTTTCATCGATTAAGTATGAATGCCGTTGATATCTTAAGAGCAAAATGGATTTTACGTCATATCTCCTATGAACAATGCGTTGATGTAACTAATACCGTTTTAAAATTAAATACTAAAGAAGAAGTTAGACGATTTCTTGAAGACTTTCTCATTAAAGAAAATCTAGCCAATTTAATTAAAACAGGCCGTGGTAAAGTCAGCTAGATATGATTTAAAATTCCCTAAAATTTTTTAAGTTCTATTAGACATCCGACAGTATATGGCTTATAACAAATGCTTATTATCAATCATCCATTGGTGTTACTTAATGAATCAGACAGAAACCTACAAACACCCAAAAGCATTTTATGCAATTTTCATGTTAGAGATTTGGGAGCGGTTCGGCTATATGGCCGTTATGGCAATTCTTGCCTTATTTTTCACTAAAGCATTGGGTATTAGTGAAGCTAACTCCTTTATCCTATTTGGTGCCTATACAGCACTTATCTATACCTTCATTGCCATTGGCGGATATGTTGGCGATAGTGTCATCGGTGCAAAGCGTACCATTACCTTAGGTCTATTATTTTTACTTTTTGGTTATATTTTATTGGGTATGGGGAATAAGGCTTTAATCTATTATGGCTTAAGCTTTGTTTGTGTTGGTACCGGATTTTTCAAATCTAATCCCTCAAGTTTACTATCAAAATGCTATGACAGATCCAATGCGGAGCTATTATAGCTAACACAGTTTAAATTAGCCTCTAAATGAGTTATAACTACTTTAATTGTTTAACTATCTGGTTTTGAATTATTTTTAATGGCATACTCACAAGATTTTAGGGACAAAGTTTTAGAAGTAAAACAACAAGAGAATTTAACAATATCTTCAACTGCTAAACGATTTTG
>JAKJJU010000022.1 GCA_021713295.1 Thiotrichales bacterium 19S3-11 | reverse complement strand
TTTTTGGTTAAGAAATAAGCGACAAACTGAAGTACAGTTTATTAATGAACTATTTGGTATTTATGCAGCCTAATTGTATCTGAATAAAGGCATTTTATAACTTTCAGAATTAGTTGCAACGGAACCGTAATATCTACAAGATAGGTTATATAATTGACTTATAGATACATTTGAAATTGAATTTATTATGTTTGAGTTAAGTATTTTTTATCATGTACTAGTATTTATTGGTTTACTCAGTTTAATTAATGGTCAAATAAATATTCTCTATGTAATGACTAAGCAAACGATAAATAAGTTTTATTGGCGACTTTTATTTGTTTTTGTATTTTTGTTCATAATTGGTTATATATTTTTCATATTTTTTATGATGGGGCGGTCATATGATCATCTAACAAAACTTGTAAGTTTGATATTTTTATTTGGCGGTTTATTTGTAATGCTTATAACACGGTTGAGTAAAAGCACTATTTTTTCTGTGTTGAAACTAGAAAAATTAAAAGCTTTAAATGCCGAGCTAAAATATTTATCAGAACATGATGATCTAACTGATTTATATAGAAAAGCATTTTTTGAAACTTCTGTTGAAAAAGCCTTATTAAATATAAAAGAAAATAAAAAGAAATATTCAATTTTATTTATAGACTTGAATAAATTTAAACAAATTAATGATACTTATGGACATTTAGTAGGTGATGTTGTTTTAAAAGATGTTGCCAACTTGTTTAAGGAGACTTTTAGAAAAACAGATATTATTGCAAGAGTAGGTGGTGACGAGTTTGCAATATTGTTAAAAGATAGTGACAAAGAATCATCTTTAGTATTATCTCAAAAGTTATTAAAAAATTTAGAATTCTTGAAAGTAAAAACTAGTAGAAATGAAATATCTGTTTATATGTCTATAGGAATTGTAGAGTTAAATGATAAACATGTTTCATATTTAGATGTTATTAGGGAAGCAGATATTGCATGCTACAAAGCTAAAAATAATTCAAGGATATCTATTGGTTATACTGAATAAGTTATCCATGAGTGGTTAATAAAACGAGGGTTTTGTTTACTCTATATTACATGATGATGAAGTAACGTAATTAAAGGAAATTTTGAGTAAAGAAACTTTGGCATTGAATCAAGTTAAACCTTAAAATAGTCCAATAGACTTATTTAACGGATATAATAATGAAAGTTGGTTATGCGCGTGTATCTACATTAGAGCAAAATTTAGATATGCAAGTAGATGCACTAAAAAATGCTGGTTGTGAAAGAATTATTACAGATGAAGCTAGCGGTTCAGTTGCAGATAGAGCAGGCTTATTGCAAGTTAAAGATATTTTGCGTACAGGTGATACTTTAGTTGTTTGGCGATTAGATCGTTTAGGAAGGACACTAAAACACCTAATTGATTGGATTCATCAACTAGATGAAGAGGGCATTGAATTTCAAAGCTTGCAAGAATCTATAGATACAAGTAGTTCATCAGGAAAATTAGTTTTTCATCTTTTTGGTGCATTATCTGAATTTGAACGTAATTTGATACGAGAACGTACTCAAGCTGGTTTAGCAGCAGCAAGAAGCAGAGGCAAGCAAGGAGGACGTCCAAAAAAATTAAGCAAGGATAAACGAAAACTAGCAGTTACATTGTATAATGACCAAAAGCATTCAATTTCACAGATATGTGATATTTCAGGTATTTCAAAGCCAACCTTGTATAAATATATTAAGGAATCAAAGAAATCGATGACAACCTAAATCTATGCTATCATCTAGCAAAATTAAGATGACTGTCACACATTGGTTGCATGGTAAAGAAAAAAGTACGTAAGAGGTCAGGCAAAATAACAGCATGGCAAATACCCGTTCGTTGTATATTTACAAAAGAAAATGAAGCGGTAAAGTATATTGAAAGTTGCGTTATGGTGGCGCACACATCAAAGGCATCAAAAGCTAGAGATTCAGATGAACTTCATAATGCCATTAAAGACTGGGCTGATGAATTAATTGAAGCAAATGGTTATGATGAAAAGTGTAACTTACAAATTGATCGTTGGTTGCCAGTGAGGAGTTAGATTGTGTCAATTCCTATAAGTTTTACAGTTGATGATATTAAGTATCACTCAGTTAGAGAATTTTTAGAAAGAAATAATTTTAATGCGCACACATTTAATAAAGCACTTAAGTTGTTTTCAGATGATATTGAATATAAGCATGCAAAAGCAGCTCATTATTTGTTGAATAAGAGGATGGTTGAGCCAGAAAAAGAAATAACCCTTGTTTGGGGATATAAATTTAATTCATTGAAAGAAATATCAGAGTATTTTAATGTCAGTCTTAACTCTTTGTACAAAAGAATGTGTGACTTGCATCTTAATGCTGAAGAAGCGATTGAATTATTGTTAGAGCAATCAAAAGAAGAGTGGGAAGCAGAACAAACAGTTAAAAACTTACAAAATCAGCTACTTTCAAAAGGATTTGTATAGTGAGTCTAATTATTTGTGATAGTAAACATTAAGCTCAACTAGAATTCCATTCTCAAAATAATTCTGGTTGAGCGAGGCTAAAATGATAAGAAAAATTTTAGAACCGAAATTATTCTGCAAATAAACTTGATGAGTCAAAGCATTAAATATCAGCATATAACATTTATAGTAAAGATAATATTTATTGTTTAATTAAATATTAGCAGTTAACATTTATAAAAAACGTAGTATAAAAAATATTAAAATGGCGAAACCAAGCAAACAAATTAAATCAGATCATTTAGATTTTTTTATCAGCTATTTTCAAAGAGGTATACAACTTGGAAAAATATTTGTTGATTTAGATAATGATATACTAAAAAAACTATCTGATGAATTTGAAAGGTCAGTTAAACTAATCTGTGTTGAAGATAAACATTTAGCATTACAAAGTTGGGTAAATGTCTATTTATCGGAGATTCAATGGAAAAGATTTATGCAAGCGTATCAGCAAAAAAAGCATAATGAGCGAAAAAATAAGACAGTAATCAGAGTTCATGGCGCAACGCATGAAAAATTAGTTCAATGTGCTAAATATAAAAATGAAACATTTGATTCATTGCTTAATAGATTGGTTAATACAGAACTATCTCACCAAGCCTATCTTGAAAAACAACGGATTAAAAAAGAAGAAGAAGCAGAAAAATCAAAACAAATTTTGACATGTAATGATAGGAACATAGGCAAGATTTTTCAGAATAGTATTCAAAAAACAAAAGATTATGGTTTTGATATGTACTATACATGTGAAGGGATTGAAAAATTTCGCAAGCAACTGGTAGAAGCAGACAGTAAAGTCATTAAGTTTGATGAATCTAAAATAGTTCAGAGTAAAGAAATTAATTTAACACGCAGAGCAGGAATTTATTATGGTTCAGATATAGCTAGTTATGTAGATGAATGCTTTGGCACTGCTCATGTTTTTTTAAGTCGTCACTTATTTAATGAACATCGCATAATTTTTGGCGGAATGGCGACAAATGTGGAGGCCAGCTATCGATCATTTAGATTACTATTACGTTTAATTAGATGTGATAGAAAAGACTATGGCAGCACTTTAAGTAATCGTTTAGCAGCAAAAAATAGAAAGAAGCGCCTTGATAATTTCGTTATGGATTGGGTTAGGGATTTGGGAAGCCCAGAAGGTAAGATTGAATTATCTTATGATAATTACCGTAAAATTGAAGAATATTTATCAAATTATTGGAATATTAAACATGTCAGCTAAATTTGAAAAATCACAAATATAATGATGTAGCGTTACATAATTATTTATCTTTTCTTCTGATTATCAACATCTTTCTTAAGCTCAAGAACAGTCTCAAGTTCAAGACCAGTACAATCGGCAACCAATTTAGTATCTAAACCTTTAGCCAACATATTCCTAGCCGTTTCCTGTTTTTCTTGAATACGCCCTTGTTTAACACCTTTTTTAGTAGCCTTAGCTTCCCATTGTTCACGTAGCGTCATAATATCAGCTCCAGTTAAATCATCTAATTTCTTTAAAGTTTCTCTAGCAGTATGTTTAGAGTCTAAATCTAAACTCATTAATAATTGAACAAATGCATCTTTAAAGTCTTTACCATCAAAATAATTTGCCAGATTAGGGTATTTTTCTAGTATATCTACTAATCGTTTGGCTAATTCTTTGTCTCTTGAATATTTTAACACCAATTGAAAGAAAAATCGAAATCCTTGTAGAGCAATTTCTTTTTCATCTAGGACGGTAAGGTCAACTAATGTGATATCTTGGAATGCATATTTTTTTGCAAGCTCTTTATCTTCAAAGCAATTAAAGATTGATAGGCTGTGAGGGTATCCTTGTTTTGCACCATGATAAAACAACACGGGTATGACAATAGGTAACTTTTTATTACCTTTAGCAATGTGCTTTTCCATAATACGAATCATATACTTATGAAACCTAAAAGGTAGTAAGTGATGATTTTTAAGGCTACTTTCGTGTTCTGCAAGGATGTATATATAAGCCTTTTCGCCTTTAATTGGTATACTCCAAAGCACGTCAGTAATTAATTTTCTTAGCTCTTCATCAATATGTTCACTTTGTTCAAGCTTCATTTTTGAGAAATCAGCAAACTCAATTAATTCTTTAGGTAAAACAGACCTGATAATTTCCTCGGCAATTTCTTTTTTTTCTAAATTGAATTTAAAGTATTGGTCGTACTTTGGCTTGTTAACGTCTGTGTTATTTTTTCTAACAATCATAGTAATAAATTTAAAGTAAAACAGTTGGTTATATTATAACATTATTTAACGAACTAATGTACTAATCTTCGATAATTTCATAGCCATGACTCTTGCGAGTTTTAATGATTTTTGCAATTAGGCTTTGACCTGATATTTCATTGTCTACCAGATGAGTTTGTTGATTTCCTAATCTTGATAGCTTAGAACCCCATGTACAAACAACACACCACTGATCAAATAAATCTTTGGTCAAGTTAATTAAATAGTAGCGTTTGTTAGTTTCAAGTCTAATCATGAGCTTAAATCCAAAAATATACAGTAAATATATCATGAAAATATATGAATAACACGATTGATATCATATAGATATTAACTTAGTATGCAAGTACAGGCACAGTACTTAAAAGAATAGAGAGAGAAATGATGCCACGGGTGGAATTACTGTGCTTGTTTTTAAAGATACTCGGTTAATAAATCTTCAATATCTTTTTGGTTTACTGTAAAAGATTTGTCAAAAACAATTGTATTTTTAACCCACTTACCAATCACATTACCCTCTTTAGATACAATTTGTCTTTGGTCATCAATTTTTTGCTCACCGTTGACTATGGTATTAACTAAGTTTTCAATTTTTCTGCTCCCAGCGCCTTTTCTGATTTCTTCTGCAATATCAATTAAAGCACTGACGTATTGATCACCTTTTTTAGCAAGGGCATTGATTGTACTAGCAGAACGACAAGAGACTTTGCTCATGTTAGCAACAGCATCCCATATTTGTGTTGGTACGCTTGCAAATGAGAGTAGGTGATATATTTTCTCTTTTGAGCATTGATTGATTTTTGACAACTCTTCAACTGTTGATTTTCCGCTATCAATTAATTTTTTGAAATTCATTCCACGTGAATAGTCTGAAATAGGTTGCTTCTCATTTTCCCTAAGCTGCATAAAGAAAGCTTCTTGATCAGAGATATTTTTAACGATAGCTTTCATTAGTATGTCAGTTTCAAGACAAGCTCGATGACGACGGCTACCAGCAATTACCTCATACTTAAATTTAGAATCATTTGATTTTCTGACAATAACAGGCTCAACTTGACCGTTGTTTTTGATGTCAGTACCGAGTTTGAGAGTATCGCCAAATTCAAAGTTAGATCGGTCAGCAAATTGCCAACGTTTACAAAGTTGGGGATTGATTTCGATAATATCCATATTCTTCCTTAATATATTGAATTAAATACTTAAATATAAATTCAATTTAACATCATTTAAAATAACAATCAACTGTAATAAAAGTAATTTTGTACACGTGTACAAAGCTAATTAGAACGCTGATTAACACCGTTTAAGCCAACAAAGGATTGTGTCGTAAGCGACTAATTAATATGTCTTTTTTATAACAAGCACACTCATCTTTGCAAGGGCTACGCAAGTGGCAAGCCACCCTTTCAAAGATTCGCATATGGCTTGTTCAAAAAGGAAGTGTGGCAACACAAAATAAAATAACATAGAGGTTGAAAATGAACAAGTTTGAAGCTGCATTAATTTTAGGTTTACAAGGAAAGGTTACAGCTAGTGATATTAAAAAATCTTATCGATTAAAAGTAAAAGAATTTCATCCTGATAGAAACCCAGCAGGTATTGAAATGATGAAAGTAATTAATTGTGCTTATGAAATTTTAAAAGATATTGAAGAAATCGAAGTTTTTGAAAATATTCAAATGACAGAATACCCAGAAATTTTAAACACAGCGTTAAATGCCGTTAAAAATTTAACTGGTATTGTTATAGAAATATGTGGGTTATGGGTGTGGCTGTCAGGTGAGACTAAAGCACATAAAGAAATAATTAAACAGGCTGGTTTTAAATGGGCAAGAAAAAAGCAAATGTGGTTTTATCGTCCTGAACAAGCCAAAGGCAAAAAACATAGAAATAATAATCAAGAGTGGAGTATGGAGGAAATAAGAGAGAAATTTAATAGTACAAAAATGAATGAAAATAAAAATTATTTAGAAGCTATTTAAGGATTATAAAAATGGTTAAACTAAGTATTATTAACAGAGATGAAAAAAAGTTTGAGTATTACGTCATTGATAGAGAAGATGGTGAATATATTTTTATGGAAGACGTCCAAGGTTTAGGTGTTGCTTATACTGTTCTTAAAAGATTTCAAACTAAGAAAGAGTTAGATCATTATTTGTTTGAGTTTGAGCAAGAGAAAAAATCAGTTTTCTCAAAGGTCAGTGAGAAAGAATTTTAAAACTATTTAAAAAAATAAATATAATAATATTTAAAGAAGTATATAAAATAATATTTTAGCTGGACTAAAAGCACCAACCAAAGCAGGGGGATTTTCACATCGAGGTTGCATTTTAGGTGGTTGTCATTTGCATTTAAGTTTTCATTAAGATTTTCAAATTCTTCAATAGCTATGATTTTAATTTTAGCGATTTTGATAGTTATAAATTGTTAAAATATCGTCCCTGTAATTTTCAAAAATGGGTTAATTTTAAAAATTAAGAATAAGCAAAAAATCAAAATTCAGTTTGTTCAAATTGATCATTTTTAAGTTATCTATTTTTGTTATTTTCAAAATTTAGATGATACATTTTTTTGAATTTTAAGTTTTCAAAAGTTGAGATATTTGTATTATTAATTTTCACTCAATCGGCGTAGAAATTTTGCCTTTTGTGTTCAGTTGGCAAACGAAGCCTTTAAAGATTCCAGAGGATACGCATTAGAATTTAACATTACCTGATACCGAGAGAAAGCACCCACACATCACGCAATTGATTTTGCCTTTGTTTATTCAAAAAAGACTATATATATCATAGATTTTAGCTTATTTTAAATACTTTAAAATGTTTAAATAATATACAGATAATCTTGTATCACAGAGTAATATTAATAAAACGTATATAAATTAGTTAATTATCTCAATAGATTACATTGTGATACATAAAGTATTACATGAGTATGACAGAACTAACTCAAAGCGCATCACATAGCAATACAAATTATTACATTGTGATACACATTTAACTATATATTTTATATGTGATTTATATTTTTAAAAATAAGTGAAATGTATTGCGCATCACATTGTGATACGATAAAATATAATAGTGCATCACATTGTGATACTTTGATTTTTCAATTTTGATAAAAGGATATGAACTTTGGATAACAAAATACCACCTACTTCGATTCGATTAACTAGAGAGGAAAAAACATTTTTAGAAAAGTTAGCAATTGAAAATAATTTATTTAATGTTAACTCAAAACCATTATTAACAAGTGCAATGAAATTATTAATTCGCGAAAGAATGAATGATCAAGAATCACAATCAAACGATAAAAAAATTGATCTTAATTCTGAAATCTTAAAGATGAAAAAAATGCTAGAACAGATTCATGTTAGTATTCCAAATATGGCTTGTGATATGCAAATTGTATCTAACTATACACAAGAATTAATATACGCTAGAAATGACAATAAGCAATTATTCAATGTAGTAAAATCATCGGTTGATGAGACACTTAAAAATACATATGGAGCATTTCAAACTTACAATTATGATACACTTCATTGCTCAATAAATCATAGAAATATGAAAACAATACCAATTGAAAAGGACAAAAATAGATGGAAATAACATTAGATATTGGCACAAATATATGGCAAAAAATTCAAGAAAGTTGTAATTCTGATGAGAAGGGACAACTAAATTTTGCCATTGATATGATTGAATTAGGCTTAAAAGTTCATGAAGCTAGCACTAAAAAAGCAGATGAAAAAGTAGAAGACCCAATTGTAAAGATGGTGCTAGAGAACAATTACCTTGCTAAAGAAATTCTAAATTGCGTTTTTGAACGTAGTAAAACAACAGGTAATTTTTTTGATGCTAAGACATTAATTCATATGATTGAGTCAAATTCTGATGCTTATATTGAAGGTATGCAGAGTGCTTAAAGTTCCATTTCCTTATCTATTTTAAGCGTCTTTTCAGGTAAAATATTTTCAATTTGATCATATTTAACTTGCTCATTTAGGACAGTATCAATCTGTTTATTAAGATTTTTATCAGTTTTAATAGCATAATTTTGGTCAATATTTTTAAGTAACTTGTGATCAATATCATTGATTTTTACTTTATTATGGGCATCAAAATCTTTATATTTAATGTCTTTATCAATCAAAGATAAAGCTTGATTTAAGGTAATATTTTCAGATTTAATTAAATGATCACTGGCTAATTTTAGTGATACTTGATTTAAATCTTTCGCTGATAAGGATTGATTAATCTGTTTTGAAAGTGCTTGATAGCCTTCATTTTTTAAAACATCGTTAAAGTCAGACTTAGGTTTTTCAGGCATAATGATTTGTACATCTTTACCATTTTCTTGTAATCGTGTGACAGCATCTACAATTGTTTTATCAGAAAAAGTTTTGCTAATACCGTCATTATCAAGTGCCAAAATAACCTTATCAGCTATCTTTTCTAGGTCAATATTAGCAAAATTTGACTTACCTAAGACAGCTAAAACATCCGCTTTTTTATTAACATTTAGGATTGATAAACCCGTTTCAACGCCTTCTGTAAGGTAGGTTACTTCTTTATTTGCCTTGTTATTTAACTCAACAGCAAAGCTATTCATTGAGCCATAGGTTTGCTTAGCAATCTTAACTTCTTTGTTTTTATTACCGTCTCTATCAAGCCTAATCACTTGTACATGGTTAATTTGATTATCCTTATCTTTGGCAAATGCAAGGACTGCTGGTGTATAGACTTTAATGTCAAATTCACCTGTTTTTTTGTTTTTAGCATAGCCAGAAATAGCAGGTAAAAATCGAATATCGGCATTATGATAGTTATTTAATCCTCTTGATTGGCTTAAATATTTTTCAGCTAGCGTGCCTTTAATTGGCTTAGAATTGTTAAATAATTTAGTAGCATATTGTTTCATTTTCTCTTTTCGTTGTGTTTCTTCAAGATCAATTTTTGCTACTTTCTCAACTGATTCTTGCTTAACTGGCTCACTTGTTGGCTCATAATTTAAGAAGTTTTTAGCATAATTTAAGACATCTTTAAAATTAGAATAGCTCATTTCTGCCTTAATTAAATCAAGAGCATTGCCTTGCTCGCCTGTCTCAAAATTGCGCCACTTTCCTTGATGCTGACCTGAAATAGTTACTGATAATGAGCCTTTGTGACCGAACCTTAATTGACTACGATTTGATAGTTGTTGATTAGGCTCACCTAATAAATGTATGGCTAATTCTTCTGATCTTTCTTTCAAAAGAGGCTTTAAATCATCTGCTAAAACTGGTTTGATTTTCGGTTTAGTTAGCGTTATTTCACTTGTTTTCTTTTCATGAACTGGCTGGCTTTCTTGAGCCTTTTGATCATGGATTTTAAGGTTTTTGTCTTCATTCTTTTGATTAACGAATTCATATACCGATTGTTTGCTGGATGCATTTTTTTCTTTATTTTGACCAAAGAGTTCATACGCCGATCGTTTGCTGGCTTCATACTTAACCTTCTCGTCATCTAGTTGTGTTAATAACTTTGCCTTATTACTAGTATAGATAATTGCATGTTCGCTAGCGCGTGTGATTTGAATGTAGTTTCCTCTATCATTTTCAAATAATTCAAGACCAATTGCATATTTTTTGGTATCACCTTGAACACTAAACGTTGTATTGGTATAGGCATAATCCCATATCTGATCTTCTCTATTCTTTAGGTTGATTTTTAAGGTATCTGTGTCATTTTTAAGTGTTGCATAGTCGCCTTTAATTGCTTCAACTTTGTATTCAAGACCACCTGTAAAACCACGTGGAATATCACTTACTCTTAATCGAACTCTATCACCAATACCTAAATTAGCATCAACTTGCTGATAAAGAGATATTTGAGCATTGGTTGCTAATTTAGCAGGGTTGATCGTATAGGTATTGCCATCTTTTTCATTGAAAATAGTAAGCTTATTATCTGCACTATTAATATCAGTTACTTTCATTAAATCGCCCTTCTTAGCGATTGAAAAGCTACGATCAAACTTAATAATATCATTGACCTCGTAGTTTTTAGCAATTAATAAATCAACCTTTTCTAAATCTTTTGATGCAAGCCTTGTTACTGGTTGTGAGCTATGTATCACACTTTCTTTGATTAAGCCATCTCTTATTTTTTCATCAATGACAGCACGTGATTTATGGGTTTTAGCAATAACAACGGTATGACCTCTTTGCTCTGTAACTCTTGTTAAGTAATCATTAGCAATCGCTTGATATAGGTTGTTATACCTAGGTTTGTCATCATCACCTAAAATTACATTGCCTTTTGTGTCTTTATCAGGCGCAATTTCAACGAAAGATTCAGTTGAACTAGCATAATAGTTTTTACGTTTGATATGATCAAATGGGTTTATTTTTTCTAAATTAGTTAATGATTCAGATGCCTTACCACTGGCAGCTAACTCAGCACTTTTCTTTAAAACTGGACTATTACGTTGACGTATAATTTCATTCATTGAGGCATATTTTAAGCCATTATTTAGGCTCAACTCTTGCGGTTTTCCTTGATCAATGGCAGCTTGTTGCTTGATATCACCAGCAAAAATTGTTCGAGCATTTAAGCTTTTTGTCTTCTGTTGGATGCCATGATATAAGCGGTTACCAATCATTGAAGACTCATCAATAATAAAGATCGTTTTATCATTGTATTTGTCTAATTCTTGGTTGATAAAGGCATGTGCGGTCATGACTGGAATACCAGCATTTCTAAAGCGTTCACCTGATGATTTTTCATTCATTGACCCATCTAACATTTGAACCGCCTTATGTGTTGGTGCAATACCAACAATTTCATAGCCATTTGATTCAGCTTTTTCTCTTAATTCTTTCATCATGGTTGTTTTACCAGTACCAGCTAAACCTTGAATGCCAATGAATCGATCTTTTGTTGTTAATGCCAGCGATATTGCATCTTTTTGACCTTGAGTGAGACCTTCACGTAAACTAGGTAACTCATTAACAACTGATTGAACCTGATTGTGACCATCACTTATATTATCAATAATTGATTTCTCAAGTTCGTAAATTGCTTTCGTTGTGACGTGACGATCATTAATTAATAGCTCACCGTTAGCGCGCTTTTCATCAATGACTTTTTCGATTTCATCACCTGTCGTATAACCTAATGCATAGGTCATTGATTCTTTAAGTAAATCTTCCATTGAAAAAGAAGCTTCTTTTTCACTTAACTTTGCGATACCATAGGAAACTGCCGTATGCACGACATCTATTCCTTTGGTGACACTTTGATTAGAGCGTGCATCGGCATTAATATTATTGTGATCATCTTGTGTATTAAGCAATGTTTTTGTATGATCTTTAGGAGTGGTTAATTGCCCTTTCTCTGTTGATTTAACACACCCATGTGATAGGGCATTAGCTACTACTTGTAAGTCCTTTTCGATTGACAAGTCATTCCTTACTGTTGGGTTGTAACTGGTGTTTTTTTGTAGAGCCTTTATATCAGTTGCAACCCAAACAATATTTTCTGAATCTAAAGATTTTGATGCTTTCTCTTTGTTATCCGTAAATAGATGAATATTTTTTGCATATTCTTTTAATTCACCAATACTATTTTGATTAACTTGATAGCCAGATAATGAAGTAAACACCTGATTAAATTCTTTGTCTAATTGATGCGGTTTAATGACATAACCATGATCAAGCATTGATGCTTTTAATGCTTCATTTGAAAGCCATAAACTTTGCTCATTATGCTTAATTCTTAAGCCATCTTTAGCAATTGATTCAACTTCAATAACGCTATTTTTATCAATTTTAACTCGTTCATTGCTTAAATGGTTAGCTTTAATATAAAGGTTACGAGTCGCCATTAAACGATCATTGACTGACACTGAAAGTGTTTGTTTTTTGTTAATTTGAAACTCTGTTTTTAATAGATCATCGTGTGATAACTGATAAGTTTTATTATCTTTAGCATTAATTGAAATAAGCGATAAGGTTTTATTTTCCTTATCAATGTCACTGATAAGATACGCTTGTTGATCTTTAGTGAATGGCTTTAACGTAATTAGATCACCGACTGAATAGCATTTTAAATATTTCTTTTCAGTGTCACTTAAGCCTTTCGTTGATAAAGTTTGATAGTTATATTCCTGAATGGATAATTCGCCTTGATCTTTTAAATGATTGCGAATTAGATGCGTTAAATCTGTCTGTGCTTTGTTCGTTGATGCAACAATCGGTATTAAATTGCGTTTATCTCTATCAATTGAAGTGTAATGTTCAGCTAATAATTTATTGGTTTGTACGGCTTGTGTAATCTCAACTAAGACCTCTTTTTTAATTGTCTTTGAGTTATATTCAGCAACACCACATGAACGTAATACTTTAATTGGGTTACCACTTCTAAAACCTTGTGTTGATTCCGTGTTATTTAACAGAATCAGCTTAGCATTACCTTTTTCGGCTAAATCATTAAGCTTACTTAATCCTTCATAAGACAGTTTTTGACTGTCAGTAACAAAGATCATATCTTGTTTCTTTGACCTAAACGGACTATTTAACCTAGCCTTATATTCATGTTCAAACTTACCTGTTGTTTGTAATAGATCACCTTTAAAATAGTTTTTAAAATACTGCCAAATATTCTTTTTATCTCTTGTGACATCTTCTTTTAAGAGATTTAGACGTGATTGATTCGGATGCAAAACATAAGCATTTAAACCGTTTGCTTCTACTATTCTTACCGCATCATTGATTAGATTCGTTTCATTTTTTAAGCCTTTGGTATTGATAATCTGTATACGATCATTACTTTTTAAACTTTCAGCAATCAATCCAGATTGAGCAATATCTTTTGACCATGAAACAGCTTTTGTTTGCTTCATTGCCGTTTTAAATGCTTTTTCTTCTGTAATTAACGCTTTCGTTGTGTAGTATTGGTCAGATAATCCAATTAATTCTCGTTGTTTTTGTTTGGTTTCAATAATATGTTCTAATTCTTCATGGTTGATCACACCACCACCAAAAATAAAGGCTTGTCTTACAATATCGCCATGCTGCAACTTAACTGAAAACTGCGATAAATGCGTAATGGCATCATTAATTGCCTCTTTAGCATTTTGACTGATTTTATGTAATGAACTTGATACAGATTGTGTATGCTGATTGCCTTTATCATTAACTCGCTGAATTGACTGATCAAGCACTTTTTTTAAATCAACACCTTGCGCTTTGGCATCTTCTTGCCATGCTTCTTTTAATTTATCAGGTGTAACAGCCTCTTTAATTTTACGTGATGCTTTAGAGAAAGCACTTAAAGCTTTAGGTGTCATTGTACCTTTTTCTTTCGCCATATCTAAAATTTGTTCACGTCTTTTTGATTGGCTTTTTAAATACTCATCCGATAAACCTTTGATTTTGAAATTGCCATATTTGTCTAAAACTTCAAGCTCATAACCACAATCAATTGCACCTTTGGCTAACTCACTATTATAAATCATGCCTAAGTAATGCTGATTTTGATAAATTAATTCCCTAAAACCATGCTCAATATTGATTAAATCAGTCTTTTGTCTTGAAGATAATGCGCGCCACTGTCCATCATTTCTCATAGTCATATTTAAAATAACACCGTGCGTATGCATTTGAGCATCTTTCTCTCTTGATGATGAGTGAGGAAACAAGGCAATAACTAAATTACCTGTCTTTTCATAAGAGGTAACTCCGTTAACCGTTTTTCTAGCTTCTGCATAAAGTGACTCAATTTTACTATAAACTTTTTCTTCTGCTTTTCTTTGAACATCCTTTAGGCGATCATCACCAGCAATTAAGCCCATCACTGAAAATGACTTTGGCGCTGATAAGGTAATATCGGTTGCTGGCCTGTGACTTTTACCGCTAACACCTATTTGTTGACCATTAGGCAATCGACCTTCTAGTAAATCTAAAAATAGTTTTTCTTCAACTACCTTATCTTTAATGCCTAAAGCTTCAGCACCTTTGCCATAAAATCGTGATGATTCTTTAATCTCTGATTTATCGGTTAAGTAGTAGTTATCTTTATCGATGAAATATTTGTGTATATCCATTGATGAAGTAACAATGCCAATTGATAACATAATGATGCTCCTTTTTGACTGAATTTTGGGCATAGTTCGCCTATGGCTATTTAAATAGCCATATTTCAACGAGTTAATTTAAATGAACAATTGCATTAGCACGATTGAGAAAAACTCATATTGCTCATTTATGGAGGTAAATTTTTACTACTCATTTTCAAAAAAAATACCCCTTAAGATTACATTCGCGTTTTTTCATTATTTGATGCTACAATCGCAGACTCATCTTGATTGTGTATTTTTTCATTAGAAGATTGATTGTAATTATTTTCATCACCTGATAATTGCTCATCTTTAATTGATTTATCACAGTCAGGGTGAGCTTCAATTTCTTCTGCCTTAAGCTCAATCTTTTTGATCGCATCCCAATCAATCGCTCTTTCAACTAATGCTTGCTCTAATAACACCTTACGGTTTGATACATAATCTAGTTTCAAACGAGTAATCGGATGATTGCCAACTAAACGTACAAAGAACTCTAAATCTTCTAATTGCATGATTGTGCCAGCATCAACAGTACGCCTTGTCACTCGTTGACGTGAAATGGTATTGCCATCACGAATGGCATTCGGTCCGTATGATTGGCTTTCTCTAACCTCTTCAATGATCTGTTCGCCTAAATCATGTGATACCCAATCAGCAATTTTTTGTTTGGGTGATCTTGAGTACATGACAGTATTGAGTAGATCAATAATTGCCATTGCTTCATCTCGACCATAGAGATTATCTAACTGACTAATCGATTGAATCCCAATAGCAATACAACCACCAAATTTACGAATGTCTGCTGCAATATCTGAAAAATCCTCTAAACGATTTAAGCTTGCCATCTCATCAATAATGACCCAAAACCTACGCTTATTATTAACAGGTAAGCTTTGTATCCCTTTCATTGCCATACCAATCCATGCTGAAATTAAAGGCTTAATCTCACCGTGAATATTGGCGCGTGAAGTAATAAATAACCATGATCTTTTGGCTTCTTCTGATTCAAATTGTGACTTAACCCAATTCTTAATGGCAAAAGGCTTTTTAGTTTCATCTTTATTTAAGCCTTCCATAAATCGTAAAGCTTTCGTATACGTTGATATAACTGCTCTAATTGAAATGGCAGTTTTTTCAATGTTTTCATTCACTAAGTTTTCACATTCTGTCCCCTTTAAAACGTTACGCATTTCATCTAATGTGGTTGTTAAAAGCGTTTGCAATAACTTAATCAATGAACGATCTTTTTGATGTCTCATTTCCCATGCAACACTTGTGAAAATGGTACGCGCAGCATCCACCCAAAAAGGGTCACTGCCTTGAATTGATTTAGGCATCAAATACGTTGCCAAAGCACCCATTTCTATTGGTGTTTCGCATTCTTGCCAAATATCCCAATTAGCACATAGTGTCGATAATGGGTTTAATTCAATGTCTTTTTCACAATCAAAGAAGAACGGCTTTAAAGTACACTCCTTATCGTAGATAATTGCTGCATCACCTGAACGTTTAATTTCATCTAAAAATCTCATAATCGCTTGTGATTTACCTGAACCTGTCGAACCATGATAAAGAAATCCTTGAAACTCAGATAATTTAGGAATTGGTAAAACATTAGCAATTTTTAAATCACTTGCGCCATTTTTTGAACGTTTCACTGATTTAATCGTCTCTTTAATGTTAACTGCTAATCGTGTACCTGAAATTAATTGATCTTTACTGTGCTTATTACCAACCTTAACAAAGAAGTTCATAAATAACTGTATAACGATAAGGTAGATGACACCGCCAAAGATCAATGACCAAATCAGATGCATTTTAAATCTGCCCCATGCATCCCATGCATAAGATTGATCGATTGAATTCGTTGCAATATCATGTGCATTAAAACTTAAGGCTGGATTTTCAGGACTTGTCCAAATATGTGTTGCACCTAAGCCCACACTGTTTAATAAAGTTGAGTAAACTTGAACGCTCATGATTCTTAGATCATTAAAGCCTGTCAAATAAGCAATTAAAAATAAGACCAATAACAAATAAATTAAAATCGCCCACTTTCCAATACGCTTACTGACTTGAACAAACATTCTTGATTTATACAAAAATAGCTGACCGCCTCGTATAAATGATTTTGTTTTATCGCTCATGACTTCACCTTACTTTGATGCTTATTAACCTCATCATTTTTAGATTGCGTTGGCTCTTTTAATTTAGATGGTGAGCGAAAGAAAAAGCGTGTATCCAACGAATCAAGAATCGCTTTAACTTCATCTTTGCTATACACTTTTTTTGAAAAACCTTTTGTGTTTAATTTAGTTTTCATTTTGATTGCCTCGCTCCTATTTTTAAAATTTCTCTTCTCAAACGTATTGATTTCACAATAACAATGACGGTTAAAATTAGGACTACTAAATAAAAAAAGCAATGAACTGATAGTAAGACAATTGCTAAATAACGACTATTAGGACTGATACCATCTACAAAAATAAATAACCAAGTAGAGATAGCTAAAGAAATCATAAAGCATAAGTGTATTATAATGTATTGATTAAATGATTTGATTTGTTTAAAGCATGTTGTATCTTTGTCTAAACAAATAGACTTTAACACCGACCTTAGTTTAAAAATAAATAATAAATAAAATATTATACTAATAACTGGAACTAAGCTTAACCAAACAAACCAATTTTTAAGTCGCTTATCTTTAATTGATCGACCAAGACGAAATAAGAAAATTAATAATAAAATATAAGAAACTACAAGCAAACCAGCAACAAAATAACCAATATATTTACCATATGATTTAATTTTTTTGTCAGATTCATATATGCGTTTAGATTCAACATCACCATTTTTATAGGCTAACTCTAACCAATGCTTAGCTTTCTGATCATCTTTTTTAACACCAATACCATCTAAATATAAAAGACCTAGATTCCGCTGCGCTAAAATATTATTTTGATGAGCAGCTTTTTCATACCAGAAATATGCCTTTTCATAATTTTTATTAATGCCTTTGCCTAAAAAGTACATTGAACCTAAAAGCAATTGAGAATTAGCATAACCTAATTTTGCAGATTTTAAGTATAACTGAAATGCTTTTTGATGATCTTCTCTAACGCCTAATCCATGCTCATACATACGCGCTAAATTAAATAATGCTGTATTATTACCACCTTTAATTGAAGTTCTATACCAATAGATTGCTTTTTGATAATTTCCTTTGACACCTAACCCATGTTCATAAAGATAACCTAAATTATATTGTGCGTTCGTATCACCTTTTTTTGCTAAATTAATAGAACAATTATAAGTATGGATATAGTCTTCTTTATTCATCGAATAGCTAAGTGAACTTATACAAAAAAAAGTAATACAAATAATAAATAGCCTAGTCATTAGTTGTCACCTTTTTAATTCTTTAGTTATATGCATATTAAAAACTCCTTAACCTACTAAAATTCCAGCTATTTCTTTTGATGTCTCTTGAACTAATTTAGGTGCAGCATCTTCAAAGTCTAAATTGACTTGATCAGCTAATGAGGCAATCCGTGTACGATATCTTATCCAATCAGTCTTTTGCTCTACGACTTGTTTTGTCTGTGATTGGCTACCTTGAGCAAGGTTAGAGTTAGTCACTTGTGTAACTTTAGCATCTTTGCTACGAACAGAAACTTGCACATCCGTAATCATAGAGTAGGTAACATCTTCAACGAGTGAATCAGCGACCCATGAACCTAAAGCTGCAACCGAGCCAATACCAACACCAGCAGCAACACTATTTGTCATATAACCACCAGCAACACCAGCTAAGCCACCTAATGCTAAAGCACCATAACCTTTTTGCATTGTCTGCCAAACAGCTTGTTGATCTTGCGCCTTACCAACTTGTAGCACATTAACTTGTAAGAGATCATATGCTTTTGAAACATCATTTGTCACAGTCCAACCCGAAGCAGTTAATTTTTCTGAAATAGCCTTTTTCAAATCAGGCATTTTCTGTGTTGACGTATTCTTAACTTGAACATAAACAACCTTTTCATTATCAGGCACAGGATCTAAAAATATGGTATTCGACATCTTAGAGTCAGTTTGCAAACTGTGATGCTTCATTTCGGTACTTATTGCGCTACAGCCACTTAAACCAACGGTTGAAACCATAATGCTAGTTAATGTGATTGTTTTGATATGTTTTTTCATTATTAAAATGCTCCTTGTTGTTAATGAAATTAATGAACCAAATAAGTGTTTTTGTAGATATTTTGATCAATCTGTGTTATAATTCGCATCAAGTTAGTTCTTGAAATGAAAAGGATAAATGCGATGGAAAATAGCCAAACTGAACGATTATTAAAAATTGCTGAAACTGACCCTGAATTAGCGCATAAAATAGCTGATTTTATGAAAGAAAGTGACAAGATAAGTACTAAATGTGCCACCGAGGTTAAAATCGTCAAAGATGAAGAAGATAAGCTTGTTATTACCGATGAGCAGAAGCGTTGGGCTATGTTGTTTCTTTTTTGTATTATTTTTTCAATTCTAAGTTTTATTATTTGTTTTATTTCAATGGCAAATGCAAATTTTGATGATATGGCTAAATCTGGATGGCCTCCAGCTGGTTTTTTTGCCCCTTTTGTAATGATTCCTATTAGTACTGCAATTGGATACTTATGCGCATACAAAACTGGAATGCCAATAATTAAACAATATTTATCTAAACACTTTACATTCCAATAAAATATAAATTTTTCCATTGCTTTATCCTACATAAACATCATTTTTGTTTTTTGATAATCTTCTAATATTGATTTATCGCTTGGCTGTAATTTAGATTTTTCACTTGTACCGACCTCATCTTTTACTTCTGCTCTAATAGCATCGGTTTGTTTTGTTAAGCGTTTGCCATGCTCATCAACCGATACAATCATCTTAGGTGGTATCACCTTCTGCTGATTAAAGGTTGCTGGCTTATCAGGGTTGAATGATGGATTACCGTAAGGTGATTGTTGAACTTTATTTGTAAATTGAGCTTTATCTGCTTTATGGCTTTGATCAACTACTTTATTATTTTGTGCATTTTGCTCTGTTATAGATGCCCTAGCCTGTGATAATTGTTGATTGCCTTGTGCATTAATATCAGTCATTGACTGATCTTTGATGCCTGTTTGGTTAGCCACATATTCAGATTTAAATTTCTCTGATGCCATCGACTCATATTGATTAACATAGCCTTTAAATTCACTACTCCCTTGTAATTGAGGACTATTAAGATAATTGTTCGCTTCAACTGCACCTATTTTATTTGCTAACCAAGATTCAAATTGAGGAATATCATTATATTGAACAGATGCGCCTTCATTTTGCGCATAGTTAGCTGCCTTTTGATCATCTAAAGCTAAGCGATGCTCTCTTGCTGCCGTTTCAGAATAAGATTTCGTTTCAGATAAGCTTGATTGAATAGAATGATTTTTATCAACGCCTAAATGCTTTTCTGCTGATGCTATTTCTGATCTTGTTGAACTCTGTAGTACGGATTGAGCTTTGCGATAGTTTTCTTGATCTTGAACTGACATACCGCTACTACTGCTACTACTGCTTGACCAGTTTTGATTAAAATCAATACCAGCATGAGCGTCAATACCACCTAACATCCTTAAAAATGGAATTTTACTAGTTCCTATATTTCCTTTTATGCCTTCATTAGTTGTATGACCATGGCTAAAAGATTCGTTCTTGTCTTTCCCATAACGATGCGCCAAATCAACCATCGTTGCATAAGCTTGATCGGTATTCATACTATTACTAGTGCCATGACTTGCTTGTAAGTTTGCTCTGATTGCTTCGTTTTCATTAACGCCTGATAGTGTATTTAAGGCTGCATTCCAAGATTGCTGCGCATTTTGATTTGCTGAAAATGCGTTATTTTCATGTTCGGCAATGCTTCTTTGAAAGCCTCGTGCCACTGCCTCTGATTGACTAAGATGCGTTGCCAAACCAGAGACACGGTTATCGTGATATTGATTACCTTGAGCATCGACTGATTGCATACCACCGTTTAACGTTGACATCGATTCATTACCATAACGTAAGTTATGATCAAAATCTTGCTTGTTGAAATGAGCATTATTAGCACTATGATTGGCAACATTCGTATTGCCTATTTGAACATCACCTGTTGCGACTACTCGTGAGCCTGTTGCTGCATTACCTGCAATATTTGATTGTAAGGAAGTCGTTAAACCACTAAATGTATTCGCTGCGCCTAATACAACTAACCTTGCTAAATAAGGTGTAAACATCAAAAAATAGCCTGTTAATGCTGCATATTTAGACATTAAACCTGATGTTGCATCTAAATTTGACATCGTAATGCCATGCCATTGACCCACAAAAGAATCAACGCTATAGCTCATAAAACTTGTCATAATGAAGTTGATAAACACATAAAATAAGCCCCAACTTGTTACCCAAATGATACTTTCAATGTATTTAATTAATATGCGCATCGTATAACTTGGAATGAGTGCAAGGTAAGTAATCGGAATAAAGGCACAGCAAAGAATCATTAATACGATCGTTTGCAGCATTGGTATATATTCCGTTGCCATCATGCCAATTGTCACCCATGAAGCCATTGAGGACATTTCATTTTGTGTATAAGCATAATTAAATGCAGCAGCCGTTTGATTATGCTTTGATGCAATATCTTTAAAGCCATTTTTAGTGGCATTAATCATTAAGTTTTGCATCATGTTTTCTTGTGCTGATGATGAAATACCAAGGAAATATCCATAAACACCGTTAATATCGTTTTGAATTTCTACTGATGTTTTAACTTTATTTAGTGGGTCATATGCGCCCATCGTTGTATAAAATTGAGGTAATTCACTTTGATATTTAGCATCGATCGCATTTAATGCCGTTAAGCAGCGAGGCCACGAAGTTTCTGAACTTGGCGACCCTAACCAAGGAATATGCACACGATTAAAGCCATCTTGCGTGTGATCTTTCAAAAATGTCATCATATCAGGCGCGTTAAATAAATCATCATAGGTGTAACGATTACGAACACGCACATTCGGGTCGATACATTGATAAATAAATTCTGACCACGCAGAAGATAAGGCAGCCGATGGTTTTAATGACTTCATTTCATCAAATAATTTTGAGGCATAAACCATCCCTGTCTTTGTATAGGTTGGGTCATTTGGTTGATGAAGTGCATCTTCGGCAGTATTGATAACTGAATGCATTGTGCTTGTGATAATCGATAGCGGAAATAACAAACCAAATGGTATGTGATCAACGGTATAAATATCTAATGGGTCAGTCGTATCATAGATTCTTGCTGTATCTTTGTACTGAATCATAGCAAAAGGCAAGATCATTAAGATTGATAACCAAATCATTACCTCTTTAATACTTGGCTTCATAATGTAACGACCAATGAGAATTAAAAAGCCAAAGACCGATGACACATACAACATTAATGAGCCACCATCTCGATTAAAAAAAGCAGCAATACCATCAAGTACATGTTTCATAATCGCAGCTTGTGAGGTTACCCAAATCTCATACATAATTAGATTCCTTGAAAGCTATAGTTATCTTTTGTCTGTGACGATAAGCCACCAACAACTAAGTTTTGAACTTCAATTGAGCGCATCACTAAATCTGATCGTTGCTTTAAAGCATCATAAGCACGAGTTTGATAATTATTTAAAATGATTGTCTGTGCATTCTCTAAGTTTTTAACAATGCTTTTGAAGTCTTCATCGGTGCTTGCAGCTTTATTTTTTGCAATTGCTGTACGGGCAGAGATTAAAATTTGACTGATATAATTAGCTAGAACGACACGGCTTATAATATCAGCATATTGCGGATATTGAGGTGGCCAGCCCGCTCTAATTTCATTTTGAAGGATTGCACCAATCGGAAAATCAACCGAATCTAAAAGATTGGATTCTTCATCGGTCATAGCTTCATCATTACTAAACTTTGTACCGATATCTTCAAGGAGTACTTGAACCTTTTTAACCATTGCTTTTGATTGATCAATTTTAAGTTTTACAATCTTAGGATTCTTACAGCCTTCTGCATCGTGACTGTCACATTCATAGACTTGTACGTCTGTTTTATCCGTTGTTCCATAAAGTAATTCTTTGAAGCCAGCCGTATTACTATCAACAATTAACGGTGATAATTTAAGTGGTGCAACCGTATCACCGCTTTTAGCTGGATAAATCACTGAACCTGTCATTGACATTAAGTATTCTGCAATTTCAGGATTATCCGCTAAAAAGCTATTTTGCATAAATTGATACCAAACAATATTGCGGTTAGCTTTGACCATATCTTTTAAATTTGAATCTTTCTTTGCAGACTCATTGGCACTGTCAGCATCACCTGATGAACAACCTTGTTGCTCTGATAGCCAACCTGATGCTTTATTATTTTGAGATTTGTAAGACTGACAAATGAATTTCTTTTGCTCATCATCGGCAAACCAGCCAGCAACACCACCAACGGCTAACTGTGCTGCCTGACAAGAAGAAATATTAGTATTGTTAATTTCATTGGCGATAGAAACAAATTTATCTTTGGCTGATTTAATTTGAGGCGCCCATGTCTGTAAGGCTAAATCAACCGTATAAGGCGCAGCATTTTGAATGATTGCTTGAGCAAATTGAGTCAATTGATCGGAGCTTATGAAGCTTAAACCGCCAAACGTCCAATCAATTCCACCACAACCTGCTGTAATATTCGGCATTTGAACATGCGCTAGCTGTAAGTTTTTAACGCCTGTTGCAAGATAACCACTACCAGCAGTTAAATAACCGCCCTCTTGCATCATAGAAGCACTTGCACCTGTTACATTGGCATAACCAATATCATTGGCGTAACTATTTAAGTCATCCGATAATGAAGCACTAAAACTTAATGATGATAGCAGCATCAATGTTGTACTTGATATAAGTTTTCTAAGCATTAATAAGCTCCTTAGCATACGTTTCTAACTGCTGGATAAGTAAACCTTTGGGCATTTCACCTTTTGATAAAACATAAAAACTCATATCGTTAACATTCTGTAAAATTAAGACAGGATAAAATGGTGCAATATTGCCGTAATAAGCTTGATAGATTGCTTTATTGACGGGTGCAGGATGCTCAAAAGATGCCAAACCTTGATTATCAAAGCTAAAGTCATAGACCTTAAAGCCGTAAGTCATTGCAACATCTTTAACAATCGGCGAAAAACGTTGACAATGCGGACACTTTGAATCAAAAAAGTAGATTAGTGCATAGCCATTGGATGCTAACTGACCGATTAAACTTGATGCTTGAGGTGCTGATACTACCTTAGCTTTTGATGCTTGCGGTGTAACGTTCGGTGTTTTTTTAACTTCACTTTGTGATAAGGCTTTATCTGTCTGCGCTTGTATTTCTGTCATTGAAATTGACGCAACGCTAATGTGACTTAAACTTAAAATTACAAGCATAAAACTTATGACTCTAAAGATTTTGGACAAATCGGCAAAACTAAATAAAAATCTCATTTTAAATCTCTCTTTTTCCAAAGTTAGTGGCAATATCAACGTAGTGTTGTTTAATGGTATCTTCTGCGACAAAGCCATAGGTTAATGGCAAGGCTTGGCGTTTTCTTGGATTGACTAAAAAAAGTGCAGGTAACGCCTTAACCCCTAAAACAGTCATCTCATTGTGGTACGCTTTATTATTTTTGATGTCTGATATTGCATAACCATCAACTGGATAACCAATTAAGGCAATACCATATTCATCGGCAAATTCTTGAACGGATTTAGCCATTGCATTGGCATAGATATCTTTGCCTTTGTAGAAGAAAAATAAGCCATATGATTTTGATAATTCTCTAATGGCTCGATCTTCTTTTTCTTGGTTCTGATGAAAAACAAGTTGACGCGCTAAATCCGTTGTTGGGTTTTTAACGCTTGCTGATAATTGAGGATATTCAAGCAACGCCTCTTTCATTGCCTGACCATTTTTAATGGAGTTTTCAACAATCCACTTACGTAATAAAGCAGCATACGCAACATCCTTAACATTATTCGTAATCGTTGCCTTTGCCTGAACTTCGTTGTAATACTGATGAAAGGCTTCTAATTGCTGACTATATGAAATCGGCTTTTCAATAACTTGTTGTGTTACCTTTGGTGCATCATCACTGTAATCGACATTGATATCATACCAATGCCAGCCTTTCGACCCATAGGCTGCAAAGCTTATACTTGAGATACTTAAAAGAACAAAAAATAATAATCCTCTCATCGATTCTTTCCTTTGTAACTATCGGTACTTTTATCATCTAATGGCGATTCAGGCTGTGCATCGTGTGTGTCTGTATCATCAAATTCAGGTATCTTTTTACCTTTGTCATAATCCTTTGAAATATCAGATGAGATATCACCTGTTGATGGTGATGCAATGACTAAATCATCATAGATTGCGCTTAAATCCATCGTACTTAAATCAAGCTTTTGAAATTCATCAATACTCAAACCGCGACAATTCGGATTTTCAGCATCACCAAAACTAATGCCTAACTGATCTTTTCTGCCTTGCTCTTGAACAATACGGTCAAGTTTTGATGGAAAAACACAATAGCTTTTGCGTGTGACTAAACACATTAGATTGACGGGATCTTTTTTAGCGCAATACTCACCAACATACGTTGTAATGCCCTTATCACGAGCCTTTTTAAGTGCCTTATCATCTTCACTGCAATGTAAAATGATACTGCTATCATCATCGCAACAGTCATAGACATCCAAACCAGCTTTACCACAAGATGCCGATTTACCTTTGAAGATTTCAGGTGTTAATGTATTTTGATCTTTAATGCCATTGCCAGCAGCAGAAGCAGCAGCTAAACCAGCAACCGCCTGATCAAAGTCTTCTTCACTTTCTTTTGGATTATCTCGATCATTGATGATATCGCCTTTTAAGCTGCCACAACTGACACTTTCACCATCACAAACATGTTTAGGACAAGCATAGGTGCGCTTATATCGAGTGCATGTATCTGCAATTTTTAAAATACAGCTTTGACCTGTCGGGTCACATTCTGACATATCCGTACAGGTATCTACATGACCACTTGAACAGGTCAAACTACTTTCATATTGCCAACAGTTTTCATATAACGGCAAGCCATCAAAGTAACGTGTACTACCATCAATCGTACATTTTTCTGCTGTTTTAGTGCATTGGCTGGTATCAGGAATTTGGCAGTTTTCTTGATAGCCTGTTACATGTGGGTAAGGCTGTTTCTTTGGATATTCAACGAATGTACCATAAAATACGGTATTCAAACCTCGACCTGTTGCAAAACCTAGACTGATTGAAAAGGAATGAGTATCAACTGATTTTGATTGAGGTACATTAAGTGAGTTTTCATAATAGCCTTTTGAATACATTGTACCAACATGGATACTACCTAAACCTGAAATTGACTCATGTGTACCAGCAGAAGTATTTTCAAACTGACCTGTCATATAGCTAAATAGTACAATCTTAACATTCGTATAATTAGCTGGTGTCTGAATGGATGAATTATGGCTTTCATCAATACTTTTGTTAATAGCAGATGCTTGCCAATGTTGGATTCCAACTTGACAAAACCCTTCTGAATTAGCACCTGATACAATTTGAATGTTTGTACCATTAATCACATAATGATTACAACTACCGACATCTTCATAATCAACTTTAACAATTGGTGTGCGCGTACACGTGGTTGTGAAATCTTGTGATATCTCACAACTTTTTGGTTCTGTCGTCCAACGACAACTTTTACCTGATTGGCAATCGAATTTATCGGTTGATATCCCATGCGAATACTCATAGCTATATTGCATAATATCCGCTGCATGTTTCATTGATGGGCTATTCGGATTGACTAAATTTTTATATGCGCCATTTTTGTATTTATCTGCTGTGGCTTTTGTCTCTTTATCATGGATAAATTGGCTTTGGCTATCATCTTGCATTTGATCAGGATTGCCATAGTAATCCATTTCTTTTGGATGATCGGTGTAATCTTTTGCATAATCATTCGGATTAATCTTATTATTTAGCGCGCCTGAATGAATTAAATTTGATGAGATATTCTCATAATCTTTAGAATACTGATCAAATGTATCTTGTCTTGAATCAGCGTATGTATTGGCAGTTAAAGATAGGATTACAAGATAAGCTAACTTACGCATGGCTGTTACCTCTTTTGATGAATTCTTCAACGATGGGTTTTAATTCAGGCGAACCTTTTGCTTTAAATACGTTTAATGCATCACTTAATGAGATATTGCCGTATAAAATGTCATAAGCTTTGCGCTTACAACCTTTCTCTAAATCACACGGTGTTAATTGTTCAGTAACTACAAAGGCAGGTACTTTTTGAATGTTATAAAAACGAAACCAAGTAGGGTCAATCATAATGCCACCTTGGTAAGCTTCGCCTTTCTGTTCAGGCTTAATTAATTGAAATAGCTTTTTAGCTGTTTTAGTAAGGCTATTTTCATAAAGACCTTGAATAATAATAGGCACTTGATAGTGATCTGCTTGCTTAATCAATGCCTTTAATGAGGTGTTTGGCATACCTAACGATGCAAAAATAATTAAGCCATGATACGGCTTCTCTTTTGCTTGATTATGCGCATAAGTTGCTTGAATTTGATTAAATTGACGTAGCTTTAATAAGCCATCATTACCTAATTTTTTGGCATAATCATTAACGTAACCTTGATTCTGTATTGCTTGATCTTGTAAGCTTAAGGCATAACTTTGATAGTTTGATGCCTTTGATAAGGTACGATCATTAAGTGTATTAATCGTTTGTTGATTCGCTAAATTAGCTGCATAGCTTATATTTAAACCAATACTTAATAGCATCACGAATAAAAATCTCATCATTACCTCACATAAAGACACAATTTCGTTTTCTAAAATTCACCAAACCGTAATTATCAGCACTGGATGGGTTATTTTTACCTGATTCAGAGATCACAGTTGTTGTCGTATATGGATGCGAAATATAAGGCTCAGGTACAACATTTGACCACTGATAGCGATAACGTGATTTAGGTAGAATCGGCGTATAATATTGATAACAAATAGCAGGCCACTCACCAACTGTTTCAGTGATTAAGCCCTCTCGATGCATCTTAAAATTCATTCTCTCAGTTAAAAGTGCAGCATTCGATACATCCGAATAGTTATGGCTAACATCACCTGTTAATGGATACATTGAACCTTGCGAACCAGCGCACCAAAACAAAGCATCAATGGGCAATGACATATTCGTTGAGGTTAATACTGATTCAGGAATACAAGCTAATTGTGCAATGGGATTACCAAATAAAATGGCTTCAGGGTTCATAATAAACGCTGCAACTTCATCATCCCATAATGGGTCAAGCTCGCTCATATAGCTAATATCAAAGTTATCACTTGAAAGACAGGCAGATGACTCAATTAACTGTAACCAATAGACAACTGGATACTTGTACCAATGAACATGAAAAAATTGGCTGTCATTGGTTTCATTTGCACCTGTTGCAATAGAATCACCACCTATTTGTTGTTGGTTAATGCCCATTGACATTTGAAAGCCCATATTTACCATGCAATACGGAATGCGTGTCACATCCGTTAAGGCATATGGCTCCCAATATCCAAGCGTCATACCAATACGATAATAAGGTGGTGCTTCCATCGTGCAACCCACAACTGGAGAGGTTGGATTTTCAGTATCAGGTAAACCTAATGCACTTGGGATAACTGGCACTTTGCCAATCGTTAAAGGAAAAATACTCGCCCATGAAATATCGCTAATTGGATTAATGAAACGACCTTGACAAGCACCAATGACAGCAAAGCTATTATGAGCAAAAAGAGATAAGATAATAATCAATAACTTACGCATTAGTCTTATCCTTTAATTTTGAAGATTCATTTGATACATCAAATTCTTGTATCTTGAATCTAACACCATCTTTTTGGACAATACTTGGTACATAGATAAGGTTAAAATAACGGCTAAAATAGCCATAAAGATCAAAGTAAACACGGCGTTTTAAATAGTGAGAAACAACCTTTATATCACCGCCTGTTAAGATTAATTTGTATGGCTTATTTGCCTTATCTAACTGAATAAGCTCTTTTTGAATAAAGTTAACCTCTCGATTATCATCGCCATTGAAAAATAACCAAATGACTTTATAGTCAGGTGCTTTTGGATGATAAGCTTTAACTGATTCAGGATAGGTTGAAGCATCTAACGGATTAAAGCTTAAGCCTTTTTTATACAGTACATGACCAAAGCTATCTTTAATATCCGCTTGTAGGACAAATTCAGGTGTTTTATAGAAGGTGCGAGGCTTAGTCGTTACACCTAAATTCGTAGGCTTTGGGCGTCTTATATGCTTTTTAACTTCAACAATTGCTTTATCTTCAAGCCTCTTTAATTCGCCTGACTCTTTCATATGATTAAGGCGTGCATATATCCAATCAAGCATGTTTTCTTCAACAATTGGGAATACATGACCGTACTGACCTAAATCTTTTGCATAGCCTAATGAAGCAAAAGAGCTTAAAGCTACAATGATAAGTAAACGCATCATCACCCTATCCTTACAACAATTTAATCTTTTTAAATACGTCAGATTCAATATCGCCTGTGACATCTAAAACATTTGAAGCAATTGCTTTATTAACAAAAATCGTTTGATTATGCGTCTTTGCATACTCATCAATTGATGCACTTAATGCTTTTGAGAAGCTTTCAGATAATTTCTTTTTATCATCATCACTGCCATGTAGTGAGGCAACTTTAGTTGAAAAATCTTGAATAATTTGTGAAATATTAACGCTTGTGATTCTCTGATGATGATCTAATTGCTGTATCATAAGCATGAATATTAATATAAGGGGGATAACTGCGAATAATATAAATCCTAATAATCGATTCATTTTGAAAATCCTTAACTATTTGCTGCACGTTCAATGACTGCAAAATCATCTTCTGATTGCTTTTGCTCTTGTAATTTGTTGCGATAATCAACTAAGCTTTGTGCCTCATCACCGTAGTAATCCCACATCACTCGCTCAACGGCATCACCAACGCTTAAACCTGATTTTCGATAGCGTTTAATGGCTTCCATATCTTCTGTTTTTGTAGAGGTTAAAACCTTAGCGAATGGGTCAAGGTAGAAATGATGCACTGACGTTGCCTGATCGTTTTTGAATAGGAAACTTGCAAATAAAGCCTCTGATGACTTTTTAAATGAGCGAATTTTCTTAATATCGCTCTCTTCAAAAAGCTTTTTATCTTTTGCAAACGTTTCAAATTCATCACCTTGGCGCATAACAACTTTTAATTCACTTTTGCTATAGATTGTTTGTAATAACGGCGTATCAAAGTATTCAGATACTAGCTGTGTAATGGTAATTAACGTTGCCTTTTTCTTACGATAGGTTGCTGCACCTTCTGAAAATTTATTCTCTAATGCTTTTGAGTCCATCCTTAATAACTGACTCACCTCTTCAACAACTAAAGCTTTAGGTTGGGCGCTTGTCGATAAGATAATGCGATTATCAATATCAATGGTTAATGCCATCATCACAGGATTTTTTAAGTTTTTAGGCACACCTTCTGTTTCAATACAAATAAACGATGCATTCGGGTCAAGCTTTGATGGCTTATTAAAGACCTCAGGCGATGACCCTGTTGTCATATAAGGCGTTAAATAATGTACCCAATCTGCCTTACGTTGATCAAATGGTAAGCCTTTCTTTTCATCTTCTAAGAGGCTTAATTCAATCTCATTGACCACATCATCAACTAAGGTTTGCATCTTCTTTTTATGATAGGCGCGCGTAATACAACCGTTTAAAAATGACTTTTCAAAATCACTGACAACCTCTGTTGGGCGACCGATCATACTGTATAAATCAGTAATCATTGCAATTGAGTTTTGAAAGCTTGCTTCTGCTGAAAAATCAGGGTCGCTTAATAACTCAGGGTCATTTTTCATTTTCTCATAATCAAGGTGTGAAAATGGGTTTAAGTATAAGGCTGATGCATTAATCATTTGACCACCAACAGCACGGCACATATCTCGATAAGAGCCACCCTTATCGAATGCCCAAACAACACCACCCATTGAGATAATCGATAAAATAACACATTGAGCAAACACTGATTTACCCGAACCCATCACACCTGCAATACAGACATTAAATGAATCACTACCCATGATAAACGGATTGAAAAAAGCAATTTGATTGGTTCTTGTTGGTGTTAATAAGCCATAGCTTAACCCTCGATATTCTGATGCTTTGTTGGTGTCATATGAGCCTTTATAAGCGCCTAATATCGGTAGCATATTAGCAACATTAGATGATTTAGCACGGTGGGATGTGGCAATTTTTTTACGATCTTTACTAAAGCGTGCATACTGAAACGGCATAATAGAAAGAAAGGTTTGATTTTGCATACACTCAGTATTTCTTAGCTCTAAACCATCTCTAAATAAACGTTCTGCTGTTGAAATATCACGTTTATAATTAGCCTCATCACTAAATAAAATCAAATCAACTGAAAAATTACAAATCCGATAAATATCACCAGCTAATCCTCTTTGTACTTCTCGCTGTTCTTCTAGTTGGTCACGAAGATAAGGAAAAAACTTACCTAAACCACTTTCAATGGAACGTGTTAAATTTGATATCTTTGCATTGGTATCTGTCTCAGATTTTGCCTTTGATTCAATCTGAAAATTAACCGACCATAAAAAAGGACACCCTAACGATAAGCCACTACTTCTAATCGAGGTTAAATACTTTTCTAATTCCCAGTGATAGAATTCACTTGGTAATTTATTTAACGTTAAACAAACAATACGTGTCTTTATAGGCTTATCAGCTAAATAGTGTGTTGTATCATCATAAAACTTAATATCAATAAAGTTCTTATTCACCTTGTCAATCGTTGTTTTTTGATCATAGACTTGTGAGTTAATCTCATCATAAGGGTTATAATTAACGGTACTTATTGAGGTATCATTACGGTTATGATTGACAATCTGATGCATATAAGCAATTAAATCTTCTGCATCCATATCACGAAAACTTGTGCCTAATAAAGCCAAATCGTTTTCAGTTTCTTCTTTTACAGTTAAGAGCTTTTCAAGGTCATTGCCTGTTGTATAAGCAAAAAAGAAAGAACGATAATTTTTAAGGTCAAATCGAGCTGACTTACCAAAGCCATTGTTAAAGCCATCAACAATGGCTTTATTTGCCATATCTGCTTGATATTGCGCAAGCTTGGCATAAGCACCACCTGATTGTGAATGTAAGCGTCGATTCGTTTCGATTAAATCAGATACTTTTCGATCAGCGGTTAAAACAAATTGATAGCCCCATTTCTTGCCCGTTGGTAATTTTTTACAAATCATATCGTTTAGACTTTCAGGTATAATACGACTACTGCCCGATAACGTTGCTATCTCTCTTGCAAAGCCATAGCCTACTTGATTACCAATTAACGACTTATACTCATTGATGAATATGCCCTTCTCTTGATCAAAATAACGATAAGGTAATTGATGATGAAAGCTAGGGATACCCGAATCTAGCCCTTGATGTAATTGCTCAATTGCATCGGTTTTTTTACGTTTTAATTTATTGAGAACTGAAAATGCCATTGTCTTAATCCTCTAAATCACTGGTTTGAATTGCTTTAGGTGGATGCGCTATCCAATGGGATTGTTTTAAGACACTGTAAATAACCGATGCCTCATGATAATTACCGTCAGTATCTTCATAAGGAAAAATGGTTATTTGTTGAATCGTATCACCAAAGCGTACAGGCTCACCGATATTAGGAATGCCATTTAAATAGCCTGAAATGTTACGATTCGTTGTCGTATTTGTTGTAGTTGATTGCTTTTGACCTAATGTGCCTTGATCGGTCATGCTATTAACCTCATCTAGCGAGACACAACCTTTAATACCGCCAATCTTGTTACAATCAAAGTCATTATTCATTGCAGCACAGCCACTTAAAAAGAGACTTGGCAATAACAAAAAAAATAGTTTCTTCATTGTGTGTATCCTTATTTCAAGTGATCTTGTGTAATTTGATCGAATGAATTGTTATAACTTGAGCTTTGAGTTTGACTAAACGGCTTAGGAATTTGTGCAGCTAATGGATTAACTGGCACTTGTATACTCTGTACTGTTTTAGCTGCCTTTTCACCTTGACGTTGGGTATTAACTGCATTGGTATAACGCTTAATCATCTTTTCTTCTTCAATTGGAAAACCTTTTAAAAAGACAATGTCAACTTCAGCGCCAGCATTAAGCTGAATGATTGGCGAATACTGCTCTGCAAGCTTAATATAATAATCTGCAATCTTACCTAAAGCTGTTTCAGCACCTTGACCCAAGCCAGCCTTAAAGACATCACCACCTGTTAAAGTAGTTGTTGAACCTAAAGCAGAGGTTGAGGTTGTCTGTGATGATTGACTAATTGCACCGCCAATACCTGATAAAAAGCCTGATGCAGCGGACATTTCAATGATCTTACCATTTCTTAAAACTGGAATACCTCGAATGCCATTTTTACCACCAATGTCAAAGGCTGTACCCTCAACAGGCATATCTAAAATTGTACCATCTTTATGAATTAAAGAGATATTCTCAAGCCTTACCTCGCCTCTCTCTGATGAAATACGACCATAAACCGATGCGGTAATCATTGCACCTTTAAGCTTTGAATGCTTACCATTCGGTAAGGTGCAGTTATTGGTTATCTTAAATAGAATTGGGGAGGTATCACTTTGACCATCAACCGCAGCACTGGCATCCGCACCACCTAATAAAACAGCACGGCAAAATGTACCTGTTGGCACATAGTTTTGATAGCTACGTTGATAGCTTTTTCTTTGTGCTTCTTCTTTAGCAATGAATGGATTATTAAAGCTTTGCACCATTGGAACAATATTATCAGGATTATAACTAACTTCATTATGACCTAACGCTTGATCATTCGTGTTTGTACCATCAATTCGTTGACCTTTAGGCATAGGTTGAGTAGCTTTTTTAGTTGTGTGTACTTGATCATATGAACTTAAAGGCTTTGTTTTGGCATCTTGAATACGATTAATCTGTTGTGTGAAGTTTTTAACTAAGCTGTCTTTCTCACTTTCGCTACGCTCTCTTTCAGTCTTTAACGTATTTTGTAGTTGCACTAATGTTTTTGATTGTTGATTTAGTGCTTTTTCTAATTTATCAATACTTGCCTGTTGGTATTTTTGAGCGGATGTTATATCATCTTCTGTGAACTGGCTATCTTTAATGATGCCTTGTGGTGCTTCATTCTTTTGTTTCACCTTAAATTGTTTTGGATGAAACATCACTTGCATAATAAGATAGCCTAAAACAAATACAACAACCAAAACACCCATTAAAATAAACGGCTTAAATTTACTCTTATTCGGATTATCGAGTGTTAATTTCTTATCTTTAACTAATCGCTTAAGCATCGCTTACCTCCTTATAAACACTGTAAAAGTAAGTTGAGGACTTAGGCTTTAAAATAGTATTTTCTAATGCACCAGCAACCATATCAGGCTGATAGAATGATTTTGTTTTTAAAGCAATTGGCTTATCGGTCATATTCTTAACTAAAACTTGATAGCCTTTGAAGTTATCAGAAACAAAAAGCCGCACAGGGATAATTAAAATGCCCTTAACATCGCTTGATTGAGGCTCTGGTTGAACAATTGCTTGTGTTGATAAGCCATAATCTAGTTGATCACCATTATGGTAATTGATCATAGCCTTTATTAACTTAACTAAAATAGCTTGATAAGGATTCTTTTTTTCAAATTCATGTGCCTTTTTTGTACCACCTGATACACTAAATTCTACTGTTTTGCCTGTTGCTTCATTATCAGCCTTAGCTAAAACACTAAAATGCTTGCCACTATCTGTCTCAATAAAAATACTAAAGCCATTTGTTGAAAGACGCGCTGGATAGCCTAACGAGATATACACACCGCCTGATTTATCATAGCTTGCAATACAATAGCCTTGTTGACAGGCAGCTTGTGTTATCTTTTCACCTTTAACGAACAAACGGTTTGGATTATGCGATGATAACAATAAATTAACCGTTTCATTGTTCTTTAAATTAATATTCGTTACAGGCGTTTTGGTTGCTGCAAATACGCTGGTTGATGCAGCAAGTAAAATTAACGCACTTATACTTAATTTGATCATGAGCTTATCCTTTTTTAGTGGCTACCTGATGAAAATCAGTAATCAATAAACTACCGTCTCGATAGTCAAAGACGACTTCAAAGCGAACCTCTTTTGATGAAACCTTACGCTCACCTGAGTACTTATCTAAGCGACCATCAATGAATAAAGCGGATGCATTTAAATCGATATATTGGTCAGTTGGATAAAAAACCGCTGAAATATCGCCCTTCTTAATCGCTGCCTCTTCTTTGTATAGCAATGAAGAAAGATAACCATACGATTCAGGTGCAACATGGCTTAAGAAAATATCGAAGTTTTTCTTTACATTTTTTGGTGTCACATTCAAACGAATCGACGATAAAAATAAACCCATTTGCTCAATGTATGATTGATCAGGCGCTACATCCGATAAGCTTATTTGCTGTGATAATACAGGTGGTACTAATGTTACTGTCTTATGACCAATAGCTCTATAAATACAAAAGCTCATGGCAATAATGGCAATACTTAATGCAATTAAAGCAATCACCAAATAACGATTTAAGCGTCTTAGTTGATGAACTGAACCTTGATAGCTTTGATATTCCATAATTCAAACTCCTCAATTAAGCCAAAATTTATATTCTGATGACGGCGTGTTTTTTAAAAAGCGCTTGGCAATTGCATCGGGAAAGAACCAATAGACCCACACTAAAATAAATGCCTGACCATAGCGTTTCTTAAGCATCTTAAGTCCAAAAACCCACGCAAATACAAAGACGAGACCAAAAAATAAATAAGAAAAAATTAAGCCTAATAGCATAAAAATGGCTGCTGGATAGAACTCGTCTTTTGTGCAACCTAAGATACGCTTAGGCTCATTGAGGTATCGACAGACATGGTAAAAGTCACCTAACTCTTGGTTATTCATAACTTATGCACCAATCAATCCTGAATTAAACAGGACGATCAAACCCCAAACGGTTACCACAATACCAATCCCTCCTATGAGACTTCTGTGTGCAACAATTGCACCACCAATTAAGGCCATGAGACCAAGACCAAGCTGTATCCAACTTCCAGAGCCACCATTTTCATTTATCTTTGTTTTTAAATCAGCAGCCGTTAAATCGGCATAACCAATTCCATGCATCAACACAAATAAACCACAGGCAATACAAAATGCTTTAAGCCATTGTCCTAAGTTAGTTTTGAGTGATTGTTTCATCATGATTATTTCCTCTTTGGTTGATTTAAAATTGAGCGATCTGCTCGATAGACGTAGTTGTTACTATGATTAACGGTACTTTGATACGCCTGAACTTCTGCTGTATCAACTTGCTTGTACAAATACGGATTATCTTCTTTGGCACAAGCAGCTAAACTGAAAACTAAAGCACTTAACATCATTAACCTAAAAAACATAACGACCACCGATTGAAATGCGATTGATTGATGGTGCTGATCTGTGATTGGCAAAAGCTGAATCACTTGAAACACCGAAGTAATGCTGATACGAAACAAAACCTTCTAAATGATCAACAAATTCATAACCAACACTGAAACCAACAACGGGCTCAAATCGTCCATAATAATTGGTCACATAATGATTCACCCAGCCAAAGACATACGCTAAACCCAATGAAAAATCTAAATTTAGGCGATTCATTGGGATGAATTGATAATGCGCTAAGGCATTGAAATCATAAAGTGATGCACTAATTAACGTGCCATCATTCTTTGCAAATGAAGAACGATCATTAAAGTTAAAACCAAATGAGTAACCTAAAGCGTTATGATCATTTAATTGATACGTGTTACCAGCATCAAAGCCAAGCCCATAATAGCCTGTGCTGTCATTGGTATTATCAATCTTGGCATAAGGTAGATTGACATTGAATTTAACACCAACATAAGGCTTTTGAATGTACCTATCATAATTTAAAGGCTCAAATCGATATGTACTCGATGCCAAAACACTACCAGATGCACATGCCAATACTAAACCTGTTATCAATAACTTACTTTTCATGATTTTTGATTCCCCTTACTTTGATGAAAAAACGGACAACAAAAAATACAACAATGATAAAAACAAAGGCTAAAGCACCACGATATGCGCCAAAATTTGAACACAAAAGAGAAAAAAGCATCATCAAAACAAAGCCATAAAAAACATAAACCGATACGGAATCCTCTGCTTTTCTAAAGGCTTTGTATTTTTTCTTTGCGTTGATTTTCATAGCTTTTCCTTAAATTAAAGCCAAAAAGTACCCTACCCATTGCAAAATGAGCTTTAAAATTAATAAAAATGAAAATTGGTTTTGATTAAATCAATTACACCATAGTGTCCTCTTTAGATAATTCTGAAATTTACTCATCCTAACCTCCTACACCTTTAAATTTCCTTGAAAGCTTCAACTGATCACTTTTTTTACGCTCGACAACTTCGCCAAACTCATTAATTGACTCAAACCGTACTAAATGATCACGAAGTCTTAGACTTAGTTCATCTTCTGAATTCCTTTTAACGCCTCTATTCTTAGTGCGGTACATAAGCGCCGAATATTCCAATAATGCCTTAGTCCAGCTTGGTACTTTGCCTTTAATCCATTTCTGCATTTCTACTTATCCTTTTTTCTTTCAACTTAGTTATTAATTTCAAGAGAAAAATCACAGTCATCTACATTAAGAACATCTCCATGAAGTAATGATTCTTCGGCAGCTAATGCACTCTCGCCAAAGCACTTTTTACAGATTCCTGAAAGGTCATTTAGTGTGATAAGGCTTCTCTTGTTATGATGTTTTAAGACCAAGCGAATTGGTTGGTCAAAACAGAAACAAAGTGGTAAATAATATTGTTGATCGCCTATATAATTATAATAATTCTTGTCACTTAGATTTGTTCTGTTAAACTTCAACGTAGCCATAGTCAACTCCTTGAGTTTTATGCAGTTGATTGTGGTTAGCCCACCTTAGGAGTGCAACTAATCTTCTATTCCTTCAATACTTGGGTCAAAGGTGATATGTTTTTTGATATGGTCTTCTAAGCGCAATTTTGCTTCCATTCGCTTAGTCCTACCCTTTTTAATTGCCATATCTGATAATCGCTCAGATAGATTAGCATCTAAATTAAATGATATGCCTACTTCAGATAGTCCTTTAGACTTTGTCTTATATTTATACATATGCTCTCCCTTCTATTTTGCATAACCAAACGGTTTTGAATAATTACGTATGCCTTGATTACAAAGCATCTTGCTAACGATATTTAAGGCATGCTTAAAGCCTTTACCTTGAAAGTGATGTAATGGATTTGTTAGCTGAAACTCGACCCAAGAAAAAACTTCCTTAATGCTTCCTACTGTTGCCTTTCCTGTAGCAACTAAATGACTCAATACTTGAGATAAAGCCACTTGCTGTAGTGGGCTTAAAACATCACTACGCTCATCTTCTGCGTGAAATAACGCCTTTTTAGGTAATACTTTTGAATACGCTTGAGGTATGCCTACATCCTCTTTATCAATACGCTTAAGGCTCGTAATTCCATCGTGAATTAAGTCCTCTATTTGGCTATAAAGGTTAGTCTCTTGAAGATCAATCAAGGTCATTAACAATGTGTTGAAGTCTAAGCTATAAGACTCTGATAACTCATTAACAAACTGATAAGCTTCACTATTTTCTTCTAAATCATAAGAAAAATAATTAATAACAGATTTAACAGTTTCATCTTTTTGAGATGGCTGAGTAATTGCAGCATGATTATTATCATCTGAGTTGTTATAACTGTTATTATCTTTTTGTTTTTGATCTTTTATTAAAGAAGTTACTTTATGATCAATTTCAGCAATTCCATTATCGTCATGATCATCATTATTCGTTTGATGACGAGTTAATGGTGGATTAGCATTCTCGAACATCTCATAAATTTCTTCCATTAATTGAGCAAACTTATCAGTAATATAAATTTTTGTGCGAACAGCATGATCATAACAACGCTTTCTTATACGAATAATCCAGCCATCTTTTTCTAATTGTTTTAAACTTTGAGCGCAGACTTTATTTGAATAGCCTGTTTGCACTGAAATATGATCAATTTTGGGTAATAGAAAAAATTGTCCTTTTTCATCTGAGTACTTACTTCCTGATACCCTAAAATAGAGTAAATCAGCAATTTCAGAAGTAACAGGTGAGCCTATAGCTTCCCGTGCAACCCGCCTCGCTTGATGATGCATGACGGTCATTTATTCATCCTTTAAAATCAATTTTAAATTGGAAACAAAACAAAGTATTAATAATTTGATACATTAGTATCATTTAAACATTATAAATAATATTAGTCAACTTATTTGATACTTATTTTTCAAAAAATAAATTGTGTATTTGATATATTCCTTAGAAACAGATAATCTAAATGTAATAAATATTAAATTTTTGAAAGTTATAATGGCTGGAATTGACATAAAAATCTTTGATGACTTAATTACTCAGCATACTAATTTTCCTAGAATAGGAAAAGGAAGGCATGCAGCAATATCTAAGGCCACAGGCATACCAGAGCAAACCATAAAAGGATGGTATAGTCGTGGAGTTATTCCAGAGTTTCAACTAAAAAAAATTCAAGAAAAATGTAATATCCAACGAGATCAATCTAAAAATGACAAATTCATTTTTAACAATGAATCAAACTTAACAGCAAGTACAATAAATGTTATAAACGAACATGATGGTTTTATTAAAGCTAAAATAGAAATAACTCTACCTACTGAGTTTATGCTCGAATTAATTAGAAAGATAAGAGAGCTAGAAAGTAAAGTTAATCATAAAAAAGTATAATTATTTTCAGTATCAAATATTAGATGTAAATATGATGATTGATACCCTTGTTGAACTAGATCAAAATTTTCGAACGGTGTATGAACTAGTCGCACATCATTAATCTTTTCATTGCTACAGTAGTAAAATTTTGACTGTTTACTGTTAGAAGTTGTAAAAGCATCTAAGAATTTTAATTTTTCTTTTTCCGGTAGTTGCATATAGTCATATGCACTTAATACAATTTTATCTGTTAATGACACATAATATTTACGTTTCTCTCGAATGTGCTTTGAAGTTGTAAATGAACATTCATTTGTTAATAAATGCATAAATTTTCTAAACTCTAATATTAAATCTCTTAACAATAAAAGTTTGTCATTTTTTATTTCAATAAGCTTATTAATTGAATCTGCTGATATAGTTGTAAATATTTCCGTGTCTCCAATTTTTATTGGAAGAGTGAAGTTTCCAACCTGATGAGTTTTTAAGCGTTTATGTTCTAAAATTTTGCTTGAAATATTATCTTGATGAAAACTCTCTGGAGTCAATATTTTTAAATGGTTAGTATTTCTTTTTAAAGCTATATCATCATCATACCAACTTGCTTCATACATTAATTGTGCCATCTTAATATCTGTAGATACAAATAAATTACCATATGGACTTCGTTCTGCCATTCCCATAAAATTTGCACCTAATGATTTTAGCTTAGGCATTAAAAAATCATTTATTTCTTTGTGATATATAATAGTATATAGCTCTGATAACGGAGGTCTGTAGTTATGCATTAATACTCACTCCATATTAACATACTTTTCGAAGTCGTTGATAATTTCCATTACTTCTGGAACATACTTACTGTAAAACAAAGCACCATGAATAAAATTGTCATATACACTTAGCTCAGCATTTTTAGTAATATCTTTTAAATATTGATAAAAATTAATTGAATCATCATATAGCCTGTCATATTTACATGCATATACATATGTAGCAGGAATATCATCTAAATTTAAATACCTATAATCCGATTTATCGCATATAAAATCATCATTATTAAAATATTGTTCTCTAAACCATTTTAATAATGATTCAGATAAAAACAAATGACCATCATTTTTTAATCTCTCATATGAATTTGTTGTTAATGACATATCTAACCATGGATATATCATGTGTAATTGCTTAACTTTATTCTTTAAAATACTTGCAACATATAATGCTATATTTGCACCTGCACTATCTCCGCACAATATTATATTTTCATATTCAGATGACTTTTCTATTATTAAATTTACAGTTTTTAAGACTACATCATGGATTATTGGATATTTTATCTCTGGTGCTAATGGATATTCTATTGATACTAAATCTCTTGATGCAGCTTCCATTAACATTAGGCATATATGATGATATGAATTTAAATCACCAATGACAAAGCCACCACCATGGATAAAAATAATAAGGTCATTTTTTGAATTTTCAGAAATATAATACCTTAAATTATAATTATTAAGAGTTTTATTAATTATTTTAATCTCATAATGTTTTTCATTTATATTTTCAGGAAATCCATTAATAATCATACTATTAGACATAAATCTTGCATGTTTAGGTTTCATTTTTTCTAAAGGTAAAATTTCTTTATTATCGCTATAAGCTATTAATGATTTAAATTTATGATTTAACATCTATACAGTCCATAGTTTATTTATATTATATTTCTATATTAATGATATTAAGAACCTTATAATACCTGATTATTATGCGTGGCAATTCAATCAAACATAGAAATTTGCTATAATTACAAATCTATTTGTAATTTTCTAATTTTTAACATGCTCTATTAAAGTTGTCAAATTTCTTTTCTTAAATTTTAAATTAATTTAAAAAATGATAATCTATTCAAAATAATTTCATTTTAGAATAAGTAATTATGAGCGACTTTGATAAAACAACATCATTTGTAAATTATAACAATAACGCAATTAACCAAACTAAAGCATCAGATATTTTAATCAGCCTTTTAAAGGTAAAAGGAACTGAAAAAATTATTGATATTGGATGTGGTACAGGTACAGAAACTATTAAGCTATCAAAAATAACCTCTCAAACAGTATTAGGAATTGATGCATCTGAAGGGATGATTGCTCAATGTAATACCATACCCAATAGGCCATATAATGTTTCATTTAAATTAATGAGATTAGAAAGCAGTCAATTTCATAATGATTTCGACATAGCATTTTGTAACTCTGTATTTCATTGGTTTAAGTCACCTAAATTTTCTCTAAAATTAATAAATAACCTACTAAAAGAAAATGGAATTTTTGCTCTACAATGTCCACTCAAAAAATGGAGTCCATTATTAATAGAAGCGATTAATAATACATTAAATACTAAAGCTATATCAAAATACTCTCAATATTACCTTAATCCATGGTTTCATCTAGAATCTGTAGATGACTATTGTACCTTACTTTTAGATAATGAATTTAGTGAAATAGCTTTTGCACAAAACTCAAAAGTTACTACAAAAAAGTGTGATAATCAGTCAATTTTAAATATGTTTATGTCAGGCCCAGCAAGTGCCTATCTGAACCCTGATAATTATAACATTTTACTACCAAATGAATTTAAGGATCAGTTTATTAATACCCTTAATCAACAAATATTAAAGTTAACAAATAATAAATTAGTTGATGTAACGTATAATCGATGTTTTATCCTAGCTAAAAAATAAATCTAAACAACATCTCTATTTTCAATATATCTGATTAAATTTACTACTAATGAAGTAAATGGTGCTGATATAGCACCATATAATAATTTAAATGAGAAGTTTGATACAGCTAAAATAAATAAAGTGACCATAGATTTATTTGTCTGATCTACAATTAGAAAAAATAGTGGAATCCATGTTAGAGTATATAGTGCTTCTCCTATTGATGTTGCTCCTATTACTCTCATCCATAGATGACCACCGTGTGTAAATTGTTTTAGTTTATTAAAACAGTAAGCATTTGCAAAATCTGAAATAAATATAGCCAAAATATTTATAAGTAATAACATAGGAATACCATTAAAAACATTATGGTAGCTATTAGTTAATATATCTGTATCAATAGAAGACAATTTTAATGATATTAATATAAAACCAGATAATATAACTAAAATTGCTACTGTTGACAGTATTACTTTAATTATATTCTTATATCCATATACTTCAGAAATCACATCAGCTAGTACATAAGTTAAAGGAAATATCAAAATCCCCCTTGGCTCGATAAAGTTGCCAATTTGAACTAAATTGGGAGACATATATATTGCGGTTATAAGTAAGCAGCAATATAGAGCAGCTAAGGGTGTATATAACTTACCATTATTACTTACATTCAGTGCTGTTTTACCAATACGTGAAAAGTAATCTATTTTCTCTTGTTGTGAATAAAAATCATTGATATGTATAAAGTTCATCAAACAAATAGATTTCACATCCTTTGGACTAAATTTTGATAAGTCATTCTCATTTTCTAATAAATCATTTATATTAACCGTTAATGCTTGTCTATTCATTTTAACACGAAAGACTACATATAATTGATTATCTATAAATCTATTACCTTCTAATTTAAAGCTATAGTGATTGCCCATATAGTCTTTTATCGACATATATATACCAGCAATTAAAGTTATAAACTGTTTAATATATTTCATTTAGGAACATAATTATTTTTTTTGATAAGTGAATCTAGATTCTAATAATTGAGCCAATATACAACTATTCTTATATAATTTTCTTGAATAGTTTTGATTAAAGTAAAATGACTTATCGTTGTAAATTAATTGCTCTATAGAGCAGTTATTCTCAATTTCAATTAAATAGTATCCATCATCATCATATTTATCTTTTATCTCAAATATCAATAATGTTCCTAAAGGAAATAAATTAGAAATTTTATCATTTTTAGAAACTAAAATTGCAAATGAATATTTATCTTTATCGTTGTTAGAAACTGAAAGATTTATATTTTCTGTACTATTGATTTTTTCATTCAAAAACAAATTCTGGTTAACATCATTAAAATTTAAAAGCGGCACGTCTATATCATAGTAACTACCTGAATTTGAGATCATTAGTCCATTGCCTGTACTTAACCATATAGGATTAACATCCAATGCCATTGCTATTTCTGTTAAGTATCTGGTCTTAGATGTTTTAGATTTACATAAATGTTGAATAGTTTGAGGACTCACTCCTATAGACTTAGCTATTGCCGTTTGTGTTGTTTTTTTTAGAGATATTAAATATGACAACCTTCCTCCGAAGGTAACCATATCAATTCTGTTGTCAACATCTAATTCTTTTTTATTAGATCGTCCAATAGTAATCCCTAAAAAATTCATATTTAATACTATCCACCTAAACTTTGTAAAATAATCTAGATTATAAATTATGCAATTCAATACACTTAAATTCAATATTCATAATATCAAAAATATTATAACTATACTCTGCTTATATCTCATTATTTATTTTTAAAAACAAATCGCCTTTATCCAAGTTATCTTGAATAATATCAACTTTTTGCTGCCGACTCAATTTCTTAATTGCACACTCTAACTTCAACGCTTCAGAAACACTACTATCTTCCAGTTTCCAATACTTAGCAATTCTTTTTGGCGGAAAACTTCTAGTAAACTTAGCTGCTTTACCATCACAGTGTTCTTGGTATCTTCTTTCTAAATCTGTTGTATAGCCAGTATAGAAAGCGTTGTTTTTGCATTCGAGAATATAAACATAATAAACACTCATGCTGCATACCCAAAAGGCTTTGAGTAACCTTGTGCACCACTTTTCTGTAATGACTTAGCTATAACGTTCAATGCATGCCTAAATGTTAAACCTTTTAAGTGATGTTCAGGGTTAGTTAATTGAAATGCTATCCAACTAAATACTTCATTTCTGTTAGTTAGGTAAACTCCTTTTTTTGCTTCAAGGTAATCAAGCATCTTGGTTACACCAAGTAATTGTACAGGTGTTAGTTGTTCCATTCGTTGTGAATGAGCTGCCTTAAGGATTTTACCTAATGATTTATTATCAGCTATAGGGAAGCTACTAGTATCCTTATGATCTAAATGTTTAGTAATAGAGATAGCATCATCGACAAGATGTTTAGCTGAGGTGTAAATATTAATTTCAGCTAAATCAAGAATGGCCATAGCTAAAGCCGCATTACAAACTTGATTATCGTCTGCTACTAAATCAATTACTGAACGACATCGTTGATTGTATTCTGGTGACTCATAAGCTTTTAGAAAATCTAAATCAGAATTAACATTGCTAACATTGTTTTGATATGGTTGTTCTTTAATTACTTTACTCTCAGTATTAGTAACATTGTTATTTTCTTCTTTTTTACTTTGTTCTTTTATATATGATTGGTCGGAATCCTTCGAATCAGATTGGTTGGATTTAGACGAGTCGATATGACTTGAATTTTCACTGGTCTGATGATCTTTTGGCTGATCAACAAGTAGATCATTTGTTGGAGAATGATTAGTAGATTTTAAGTTTTTAATTAAAGTCATTAATTCATTTAATTTATCAGAAATAAAAATTAAGCTTCTAACAGCTCCATCAACACATCTTTTTCTTCTAGTAATAATCCAGTTATTCTTTTTAAGATGTGATAAAGCATTTTTAATAATTGTTTCTGTAAAACCTGTGTGTTCAATTAAATGGTTTAAATTAGGTAATAAGAAAAATCTTTTACCATTTTCAATATATTTACTACCAGAAACCCTAAAGAATAAAAAATCTGCTATTTCAGCATAATTATGATTGCCGATTTCAGTGACCATTATTTTTCGGCCTTCATAGAATATTGTAGACATAATAATAGCTCCGTATATATTTATTTGCATTTATGAGAACTATTGACTACAATAACAACTGTAACGTTTAGTTGGGTTATAGTAGTCTTATAAGTAACTCACCTAATACCAAAAAGCCTCAGTTGCCGCTGGGGCTTTTTTATGTCCGCCTGGGCGGACAGTCTATTTTAATTTTGATAATTCAATTTCAATAACCTCAAGTAATTTATTTGTTAATGAATTAGTATCTAACCTTTTATTGTTCATAAGCTCGGATATATCTTTTGGAAAATGTAAAGATGGTAGGTTATTATTGTCATTTCGCCATGTAAAAATATGTCTACCATTCTTACTATAGATTTTATTTTTTGTTGATTTAGATTGGTTGCTAGAGTTATTGATAATATTATCAATAAGTACAGGCAATTTATTATGACCTATTTTACCTTCTTTCAGTTGAGCAGATTTAGATATAATTGCATCGATATATTCTTGTCCTTTATTTGATAACCTCTTTATTGTTTCAGCTGTTCTGCATGAAATTTTGCTCATATCCCCAATACTACTTATAATTTCATCGGGGATTTTAGAGAAAGATAATATAGAAGATACATACTGTTTACTTCTTGATAATTTCTCTATAAGATCTTTTTGTGTTAGTATTCCTTTGTCTATTAAATTTGCATAACTTATACCTTTTGCATAATCAGATAAATCTTTCCTATTATCGTTTTCTGCTGCTTGACTTAATGCAGCATCATGATCAGTCATTTCTTTTATTATAACTTTAAGTTTTATTCCAGCTAATTTAGCTGCTCTCCATCTTCTTTCACCTATAATGAGTTCATATTTATTTTTAGAACCTAGTGGGGTAGGCCTTACAACACAAGGCTGTTGTTGACCTATTTTACAAAAATCATCTGCTAAGGTCTGTATGTCACCTAACTCTGATTCTGGCCTATCATGAAATTCCCAGTTTTTAATTTCATCTGGTTCAATTAAGCAAACTTCTTCAGAAACTTGATGTTCCAGCCATGTTCTTCGTTTTTTTATAGATGGTGAATTATCATTATTTTGGTTAACTTGGCTTTTGTTGTCTTTTTTTTCATCAAGTTTAATATTATATTTTTCTGCCATGTCTTTTAATTTAGCCATAATAAATCCCTAATTAAATATATACTGTAATAAATCTTGATAATCATCAGTTGCTTTACTAGTTTTGCCTGATGAAAAAATATTAGTGCATGCCATTATACTTTTGGGGACTTCAGAAGAATATCTTATATGTAAAGGGCATAAATAATTTTTTAATACATCATCAGACATTGCTTTTTTTATAGCATCTCCGGTTGTAGAAATTCTTCCATCTAATGCTGAAAAAAAAGAATGAATATTAACTCTATCTTTTGGAAATGAATATGTTTCAACAAGTTCATTAATTTCATTAATAATATACTTTGCTCCTTGTATTGCAAAATCATCTGATCGTATAGGTATTAAAACGTTACAAATGATATCAGAAGGCATTTGGTATAATGCACAAATTGAAGATGCAAATATATTTGATAATTGTGGTGTGTGATCTTGAAATATTTTCGTATTATATCCTAATGTTTTAAATATATCGTTGTAAAAGTCTCTCATTGCTTTTTTTATATCTGATGGACGACTAATAGTTTTATCAAGAAATGCAGAATTTAGATTGCTTTTAACAAAGTATATATTATTACCTAGTTCGTATAAGATATCATTTATATTAGCTTTATTTTCAATATAATCAATTAGAATGGGTTCGTTATCATCAGCGCGAGAGCCACATACTACATGGGTAAAGCTAGCTTGAGAATCACCATCAACAAGGACAATTGGATCTGTTGATCTAGATGATACTCTTCGAATTGCTGCTGCTAAACTATATACTGATGAAGTTTTACTTACGCCACCACATAAATTTGCAGAAAGTGTAATAGAAGGTAAATGAAACTTTAATTTAGTATGTTGTTTTAAAAAAGTAGCTGCAGCTTCTGGAGATATTCCAACAAGTCTGTTATTTATTAAAGATACACCATTGCTCAAGTTTTTGAAATGTTTGCTAATCCCTGATTTAGACATATCAACATATTTTTGTAACTCAGTTACCTTTATTTCGCTAACTTCAAACATATATCCTTCCAAATTAATTAAGTTAACAAATTTATCTTAAATAATAGTTTTTAGTTAACTTAAATTCAATAGTATATAGTGAAAAAAATTAATTTATTGTTGGGATAGTTGACAATAAATAATTTGTCATTGGAATTTAATATTAAGTTTTCTGAGTTAATCAATATATTTTTATTATAGTCATTCCAATAATAATCCATAATTTCTTACAATCTCATCAATTGAAGTATTATTCTTAGCATACATTCGTCTTTTTTTCATTGTTGCAAAGTCTTGTTCAATAGGGTTAAAGTCAGGGGAGTAAGGTGGTAGGAATAAAACATCATGACCGTATGATTGGAGTATTTTTTTAACTTCTTCTTTTTTGTGAAAAGCAGCATTATCGGCTCTGTTGCAACTTTGACAAATTAGCACAATTTGAATTACCCTAACTGATTTTAGATAAGGGCTTACTCCATGAATCCATTTAAATATCGTCAATTTGAAAGCATCTTTATCCTTCAATGTGTTC